>JAKJEN010000018.1 GCA_022705405.1 Planctomycetota bacterium
AAACACTTATCGGCATGTGAGGCTGTTTTTGTTTAATGATTTTCATCGGCATAAAAACGTAAATCGGTCAGTTTGAGGAGGTTACATACCTTCTTCCAGAGGTTCTTTAGCGTCAAATTCATAACAACTCCAATATGTCATCCTGGCGCCTCGGATTTCTCGGGCGATAAGCAATGAAATCAAATGAGGCGGCTTAAAAAAATAGCGGCAAGGAATTCGATACCCATACGGGCTGAATATTCTTTCTTTTTCATGCGGCAATACGGCCGAAAAAGCAAGATTTTTGGCAATATAGATATTTATGACCTTGTTTTGACGAGATTATAGGCGTCTGCTCAAAACCAACTTCCTGATTATCGGACCTTGGCGAATGATCCGGTAAATTACAGTTTTATAAAATTTGCCGATTTAGTTTTATCTCTTTTTATTTTAAGAGGTTACGTATGCATTACACGAATCCTCACAAACCTTTGTCAAAAACCATAAAATTAAATTTGATAAAGAAGCCCGCAAGTATTGTCGATAAAGCCCGTAGTGCGTTCTGTACCGTTTAAGGAGTTTATACCGCCATCCCGAAAAGGTGAGGACTTGCTTACAAGCAGAAAAAATCAAATGTGGATAAGCAAGGCGCGGCAAAGCAATAAAGCGCTGGGTTTTCTTGTGCTCGCCTGCCTGCTGATCGGGGCAGACAGCGCCTGCAGCGAGGAACCCTCCTCTGAACAATCGCCGGATCTGTTTGAACTGTCAATCGAACAGTTGATGGAAATTGACGTGGCCTCCACCGCCACATTGACCATGACCAAGCCGCGTCTGGTACCGGCCTCGGTGACTACCATTACCGAAGAAGAGATTGTCGCCTCCGGAGCCCGCAGTTTGTATGAGCTGCTGGATATTTACGTTCCCAACCTGCAATGGATTCGTCATCACTGGGAGGCGGATCACCTGGGTCTGCGCGGAATCATCAACGATCGAGACGACAAGTATCTGCTGCTGGTGAACGGAAAGAATATGAACGAGCGGACCCATTCCGGCGCAATAAGCGAACGGGATCTGGTACTTTTGTCGGATATTCATCATATTGACATTATTCGCGGTCCCGGTTCGGCGTTGTACGGCCCCGGCGCCGTTTCGATGGTGATCCATATCGTCACCCACAGCGCCAAGACTTTCGAGGGAACCGAGATCAGATCCCGAACCGGCGCCATTGAAGAATTTTATTCGGCGGAAATCAAGCACGGAAAGAAATTCACGGATGAGGACGGCGGACTGTTTTGGTACGCCGGCATCGGCAAATATACGGGAGCCGGCAAAAAAAACTCCGAGCAAATTTTTCCGCTGGATTTTCCGTCGCAGATCGATGCGCCTGATTGGCTTCCCGGGTGGGGGCCGAATCCCGCAACGCCTCCCTGGATGCCGACCTATGGTCTGAAGGCAGGGGAAGGGCTGCATCAGGGCCCGGTCAATCGGGACGGAGCGGATCAGCGCGGGCTTCCTCCGTTGAAATTATTCACCCAATTGGATCTGGGCGACTGGACGTTCTGGGCACGGTACACCCGAGGCGGAAAACAGTATCTTTATTCTCCGGGGATGTGGGCTCTTCCGTATTGGGGATACGGCGACGGCATCTTCTGGGATTACGACGACTGGACCTGGGTCCATACCCCCAAGGAAACCAAACCCAATTTTTACGGGTATCAGCAGCTGAGCGGTTATATCGGCCATACACAGTCGCTGGCCGAGAACCTGAGTCTGGACTATGGGTTCAGCTACAGCACGTTCTCTTTCAGCCAGTTTCGACAGAATGCCGTTTCCGACGCCTACCGGGAAGATGAATACTACGGCCGGATCCTGCTTCGCTGGCAGGCCGGCAGCTCGCACAGTTTTGCTTTCGGCGGCGAGATTTCTCATCATGAACTGGGGTTGAAGGCGCACGGCTGGCCGGATCGCAGTCCCTTCAGCCAGCGGCTCAATAACAATACGATTCCGATGGGGCGCTGGTCCACCAATCTGTACTCGATTCTGGGCGAGCATCAGTGGACGATCAACGATCAATGGACCAGCTTTTTGGGCGCCCGACTGGACAACCATACGTACACGAGCTGGATGTTCTCGCCGCGGCTGGCCCTGGTTCATACGCCTAATCCGAAGGATACCTGGAAACTGATGTGGTCGCGGTCGGTGCGAGCCAATGTGGAGGAAGAGATGCGCTATCAGGCCCAGACCGTCGGCAAAGACAGCGATCCGGAAGTTCTGGACAGCGTCGAACTACGGTATGAGCGCAAGCACAGCAAAAATCTCGATCTGGCCGCTACGCTCTTTGTTCATTACAACCTCGATGTGATCTCCTGGGATCAAGACGCCGCCCAGACGCTGCCCATCGGCACCCAGCGGGAATACGGCGTCGAACTGGAGGCGGTCTACCATTCAGAAACAACCCGGCTGGTCTTCTCGCATGGATTTACCAAACTGCTTGATTTTGATCTGGAAGAAGGCCGCAGCACATATATTACAGCCAAACCCTACGGCTACGGAGACGACCTGGCCAACTGGTCCAACCATATTTCCAAAATTACCCTGAACCATAAACTCAGCGATAAACTGACGTATGACGCGTCGCTGCGATACTATTGGGGATTTCCCGGAATGGAAGATTATGCCGATTATGATCCTTACGGGTACCCTCAGGGTTCTTACAGTTATGAAAGCACCGGCGCTATCTATACGGACGGCACCCCGTTTCCGGAACATCGGTTTGTGGAAAAAGGATGGGAGAAGGCCTATCGAGGCAATCTGTTTCTGAATATGGGGCTTCAGTATGAGGTCGATAAAAATCTGAGCGTCGGCGTTCATGGCTACAACCTGCTGGGGATCTTCGATAAAAATCTGAACAAGCGAAATTATATCACCAGCAACTCCGATTATCGAACTCATGCGCCGGCTGTATCCTTTACGATGACCTATAAGTGGTAACGGGTCTCTTTCTTGTTTTGCTTTGGGGATTTTTTCTCCGCCTTGCCCAGTCTCTGGCTCTCGATCGGATCCGGGAGGCGGAACGCTTCTTTTCCTGATTGAATTAAAAATTGACATCCCTCCGTTTTCTCAGTATAGTTTTTGGGCGGCGGTTTTACAGATCCTTTCGACTTGATGGACCGCCTGCGGGGTATTCGTCTTAGAATACAACAAACAATCATTAAATTCAGGGAGAGCGATCATGAATCAGGACAGAATTTTTATTTCCGCCGCCGTTTTCTTTTTTTTGACAGCCATCGGGGCTATGGCCGAGTCGGCGCCCGACTGGGAGAATCAGTCCGTCTTTCGAATTCACAAAGAACCGGCCCATTGCACACTGATGCCGTTTGATAAAATCGATCCGGCTGCGGTGAAGGAACGAACAGCCAGTCCGTTTTATCGATCCCTGAACGGCGACTGGAAATTCCGCTGGTCCAAAGATCCGCAAAGCCGTCCGGCAGACTTTTACAGGCCCGATTTTGACGTGTCCGGCTGGGACCGGATTTCCGTGCCCTCTAACTGGCAATTAAAAGGGTATGGAACTCCTCTTTATTCAAATATAACTTATCCGTTCCACAAAGATCCTCCTCGCGTGATGGGGACTCCGCCGCAGGATTTTACCAATTTTGAGGCGCGCAATCCCGTCGGCTCCTACCGGACCGGCTTTACCCTTCCGGCCGACTGGAAGGGGCGGGAAGTTTTCATTGTGTTTGACGGGGTCGATTCGGCCTTTTATTTGTGGATCAACGGCCGGAAAGTGGGCTACAGCCAGGACAGCCGCACCCCCGCCGAGTTCCGAATTACTTCGTATCTGCAAGACGGAGAAAATATTCTGGCCGCCGAGGTGTATCGGTACAGCGACGGATCCTATCTGGAAGATCAGGACTTCTGGCGACTCAGCGGCATTTTCCGCGATGTTTATTTATACTCAACGCCGAAGGCGCACATTCGGGATTTCTTCGTGAAAACAAACCTAGACGACCAGTACCGGGACGCCCGACTGTATGTCACGGCGACCGTAATCAATTACAGCAGCGCCGCGGTCGGCTCAGCGAAGCTGGAGGCGGCCCTCTATGACAAGGAGGGAAAAAAGACGGCGGAATTAATTCCTACCGGATTTGTCGGAACTCTGGAGCCCGGCAAGGAGGTTTCCATTGATCTGGCCGCTTATGTGAAGGATCCGCTCAAGTGGTCGGCCGAGATTCCCCATCTCTATACGTTGATTCTTTCTCTTGCCGCAGAGGGCGTTTCGGAGTCGTTTTCCTGCCGGGTGGGCTTTCGCAAGGTTGAACTCAAAGACGGCGTCCTGCTGATCAACGGCAAATATGTATATCTCAAAGGCGTCAATCGGCACGAACATGATCCGGACACCGGCCACTATGTGTCGCGAGAATCCATGATCCAGGATATTTGTATGATGAAGCAGTTCAATATGAACGCGGTTCGCGCCTGTCATTATCCGGATGTCCCCCTCTGGTATGACCTGTGCGATCAGTACGGGCTCTATGTGATCGACGAGGCCAATATCGAGTCGCACGGCATGGGATACGGTCGTGAATCGCTGGCCAAGCAGCCGGACTGGGGTCCGGCGCATCTGGACCGGACGATAAATATGGTGGAACGGGACAAGAATCATCCGTCCGTTATTATCTGGTCGCTTGGCAACGAGGCCGGCGACGGGCCTAATTTCGAAGCCGACAGCGCCTGGATCAAACAGCGGGATCCTTCCCGTCTGGTTCATTATGAACAGGCCGGCCAGCGTCCTCATACCGATATCATTTGTCCGATGTACGCACGGATCGGATTTCTGGAAGAATACGCTCAAAAAGAAGGCATCTACCGGCCGCTGATTCTGTGCGAGTATTGCCATGCCATGGGCAACAGCTGCGGCAACATCGCCGATTACTGGACAACCATCAAAAAATACCGCGCCCTGCAGGGCGGCTTTATCTGGGACTGGATGGATCAGGGTCTCCGCAAAATCGATCCAGCCAGCGGAAAGGAATTCTGGGCCTACGGCGGAGATTTCGGCGACAAGCCCAATGATAACAACTTCTGCTGCAACGGTCTGGTGCAGCCCGACCGCAAACCCAATCCGCATCTGTACGAAGTCAAAAAGGTCTATCAGAATATTGATGTGCATCCGCTGAACCTTTCCGAGGGTCTGGTGGAAATTCGCAATGAGTATAATTTTCTGTCTTTGGAGGGCTTTGCGAACGGTCTGTGGGAAGTGACGGAGAACGGACGGGCGATCCAGCAGGGTACGCTGGCGCCTCTGACGGCGGGCCCTGAATCGGCCCAGCAGATGAAGATTCCGTATTCGCGGGCGGGCTTCAAGCCGGATTGCGAATATCTGCTGAAAGTCAGTTTTCAGCTGGCCAAAGATATGTCCTGGGCATCGAAGGGCCATCTGCTGGCCTGGGATCAGTTTGCACTTCAGGGCTCTCCCTTGGCCGAGCCGAAGATCGAGGCCAAAGGCCCGGCGCCGGAGATCTCTGAAACGTATGAAGTAATTCGCATCAAAGGCGGCGGTTTTTATGCCGCTTTCAGCAAATCCCTGGGAGCGCTGGTCTCTTATAAAATCGGTCAGCGGGAGATGCTTTATGAACCTCTGACCCCGAACTTCTGGAGAGCGCCGACGGACAACGACAACGGCAATAAAATGCCCCACCGTCTGGGAGTCTGGAAAAACGCCGGAAAGGACCCGACAGTCGATTCCATCGAAACGACGAAACGAGACGGGGGCATCGTGGACGTAAAGGTTCAATTGACGCTGCATACCGGGGAATCCAAATCCAAAATGAACGCGGTCTATTCGGTCTTTCCGGACGGCAAAATCCTGGCCCAAATCAAACTGACGCCTGGAGCCGGTCTGCCCGATCTGCCGCGGTTCGGCATGCAGATGAAGATTCCCTCTTATGTCAACCTGCAATGGTACGGTCGAGGGCCGCATGAAAGTTACTGGGACCGGCTGACCGGAGCGAGCGTCGGCATCTATTCGGAAAAAGTCAACGCGCCGGCGCATC
Organism: Planctomycetota bacterium; assembly: GCA_022705405.1. Classification (GTDB taxonomy): domain Bacteria; phylum Planctomycetota; class Phycisphaerae; order Sedimentisphaerales; family Anaerohalosphaeraceae; genus JAHDQI01. The sequence goes on from JAKJEN010000018.1 coordinate 6,036, forward strand.
TGTATGTGCGGCCGCAGGAATGCGGCAACAAGACGGATGTCCGCTGGATGACCCTGACCGACGATTCCGGCGGCGGAATCAAAATCACCGCTCTGCCGCTGCTGTATGTCAGCGCTTGGCCCTGGTCTCTGGAAGACCTGGAAAACGCCAGACATCCTTATCAGCTGCCGCAGCGGGATTTTGTCACCGTCAATATCGACTACAAACAGATGGGCGTCGGCGGAGACGACAGCTGGGGCGCTGCGATCCATAAAGCGTATCTCCTGCCGGCTCGGGACTATGAATATCGATTTCTGCTTGAATTGATCCCGTAAGAAACTCAGAAAACAGAACAGGAAAGCGTTATGAACCACATCTCTTTTTTTGGGACGGCGGGGCTTTGGCTGACGGCCGGCTGCCTGGCCGCTTCCTCTGTCGGCGTTCGGGAAATTTCTCCGCTGCGGCAGTGGCAGTTTTGTTCGGATCAGACGCCGGACGGCGGGGATCCCGTTTTGCCGAACGAACAGACGTCCTGGGCGCCGGCGATTCTGCCGCATGTCTTTCGACTGGCCGGACTGTATGAACACTCCGCCGGCTGGTACCGCATTCCGCTTGACGTTTCAAAGGCCGATGAAGGAAAACGGTTCTATTTGTACCTGGAAGGGGCCGGATCGACAGCGCAGGTATTTGTCAACGGCGTTTCGGTCGGCAGTCATCGCGGGGCCTTTACCGCGGCGGCTTTTGATCTGACGCCTGCGCTGCGATTCGGCGAAAAGAACGATCTGCTGGTCCGCGCGACCAATCGTCTGACGGAAGCGGCCAACTGCCTGTCGCATTCCAATCTGTATTACACCAATGGCGGGCTGTATCGTCCGGCCTGGCTGTGGAAGACCTCTGCTGTGCATATCTTTCCGGATATGGGATCGACCGGCGTTTACTTATCTCCGAAGGACATTACCGCCGAGAGAGCGACGTTGTCGGTACAGACTGTTTTGCGGAACGGCTCCAGCAAAACCGCCGAGGCGCGGGTTCGCCACACCGTGACAGACCCGCACGGCGCTCTCTGCGCTGTTTTTGAAACCTCCGCGAGGATTTTGGCCGGAGAAACGCAGTCTGTGACAGCTGAAACGCAGATCGAGAATCCCAAACTGTGGGACATCGGCCAACCCAACCTTTATACCGTTGTCATCGAGGTCCTGGAGGGAAACGTCCTTGTCGATGCGATAACGGAACGGACGGGATTCCGCAGAATCGAGATGAAAGACGGCTGTTTTGTTCTCAACGGCAGGGAACTGATCTCCCGCGGGGTCTGCAAGCATCATCAGAGCGAGCAGACCTGGAATGCCATGAGCGACGAGCAACTGCAGCAGGAATGGGACGCCATGATCAATCTGGGAGTCAATACAGTTCGCCTGGCCCACTATCCTCACCGCCGATTTGAGTATAGCCTGGCCGATGAGCACGGGGTGGCGATCTGGGCGGAAAACGGACTGGCCGGTCAGAAATGGGATCCCAAAGACGTCAAAGATAACAAATGGGAAACCGCCTTTCACGCCGACGGCGAACGGATCACCCGCGAAATGGTTCGTCAGAACTGGAATCATCCGAGCATTTTGTTCTGGAGCAGCGGAAATGAGACCTATCAGGAGGTCGCTTCTCACTATGCCGACATTATCCGACAGGAGGATAAAACCCGTCTGATTACCTACGCCTCGGCCGGAGAAAAACCGGCCAATGTAGATTTTGTGGCGGGCAATACATATCAGGGCTGGTACTACGGCCACTATACGGATTTTCAGAAACTGCCTGAAAATGCCTTTATTTCCGAGACCGGTTCGGGATCGTGGACGACCCATCATGTGCCGTACGGAACGATGCGCTGGGATGTGGATAAGTTTGAGCCGGAGGAATACAACGAACTGTTCGCCGAGTTTCGGTTTGAAACCATCTTCCGCACCAATCCCTCCGGGCACAAGATGTTTCTGTGGTGGAATTTTCGCGAATTTTACAACAAAAAATTCAAAGGCAATCGCAATACCAAGGGCATCCTCACGCTGGCCGGCATGCCCAAGGATTATTATTATCTGTTTCGCTCGTTTCTGCGGCCGGATGATCCGGTTCTGCATCTGTGCGGGCGGCATCATTTTTACCGCCAGTTTGAGCCCGCCAACGGAATCAAGGCCTACTCCAACGCCCCGGAAGCGGAGTTGTTTATCAATGGGCTGTCGCAGGGAGTCCGGAAAAACGGCGAGTATGTACAGCCGGATTCAACCATAAAGGAGGGCAATCAGTCCCGGACGGTTCCGGGAACGGTTATCCATAATGTGTTTTTCTGGAAGGCCCCGCTGGCGCCGGGCAAAAACACAGTCGAAGTTCGCGACAGGCGAGGGCTTGCTCAGACGATGGTGATTTACCAAAAAGATCCCCTCGGGCCTATGCCGCAGGAGCCGGACAGTCTGGTGGCTGACGTTCAAAGTTCCAATCCTGAAAATCCGGCATTCTGGATTGATCGACCCGTTGAAAATCAGGGTCCGTTTTATTATCAGGTCAATGGACAGTCAGACAATACGTTTGACATTCTGCCTGCGGAAACAGTCGGCGCTACCTGGATCGCCACGGGCCGGCTCAGCGAGATGAAAAATAAAACGGACCTTTCGTTCCGGGTGAGCCGGCCGGCGACGGTCTATGTTCTGTACTCCACCGGCACGTTCCCAGCCCATACCCTCAAAAAACCGGATCTGCCGACAGCGGCCGCGGCGGCGGATCTGATCGCGGCGCTGAGAGCCGACGGCTTTACGGATACCGGAACAAAGGGCCTCTGGCGCGGACAGGATCTGTGGCTGGCCGACTGCGGTCTGCTGAGCCGGCAGGTTCAGCCGGGGCAAACCGTGCGCATCTTAGGGCGAACGCTGGATTATGCGGTTCTGATTAAACCTTCCCGCTAAAGGGGATTATTGATCTTTCCACATCCAGACCGTCGCTGCAATAAACCAGATCACGGTCATCAGCAGCATGACCTGCTTGGCCCAATTCAATTCGGCGGAGCCGGCAAGGAACAGGATGGATACCCCGACCAGCAGGATCAGCGAACCGTAACCGAAAATACGAGCCAGCCATTTCATAGAGGGCCTTTCCATAATCTGCCTTTGCAGCAGGAAGCTGAGCGCCGCATACAACACAGCTGCGAAAAACCAGCCGGGCAGGGACACAAAGTAAATCTGGATTCGACCGGTCAGAACCAGCCATCCGCAAACCGCCAGCGTCACCATCCAGGCCGCTCCGGCGGCCCAGTTAAACCCGCTGCGGCTCTTTTCGGCATACTCGCTTTGCAGACCGATCTTTTTCATCAGCCAGAAATCCACAAAGATCACCGCTCCCATCGGCATCAGAAGCAGCCCATAGAAAGCCACGAAATCAAGCAGTTTCATCGCAAAGGCCGGAAACATGCCGGCAATCGTAGCAATAGCTCCGGTGGCCATCGTGACTGCAAAGCGCGATCGTTTGGGCATAATCGCCTGAAAGGCCAGCCCCGCCCTATAGATGGTCGGATTGGCTGTAGTCCAGCCGGCGATGATCACGCACAGCAGACCGGCAACTCCCGCTGCGCGATTGGCCAGGGGACCGGGTAAAACGGCCGTGTCGGCTGGATTCAGATGCAGCTGATAAGCATAGAGGATAGCGGCGCTGATCCAGGCCATAAAGTGGCCGACATACATGCCTGCCGCAGAGGCCGCACTGTACCAGGACTTGCGGGCAAACCGGAAAACGGACAGATCGGACATGCCGATGTGCATGGCCATATTGCAGAACCAGGCGAAGAACATCACATGCCAGAAAGTGAACTTGACCTGTCCCGGCAGCGGATCGCCGCCTTTCCACATATGGGTCCTGGCCAGATCCCATAAATCGCCCGCGGAGGCAATGGTCGCGCCGGTTACGTCTATAAACTGCCTGAGCCCGATGATGCCGAAAATCAGAAATACCAGCACCATCCAGGGAGAGGCGATATTGGCGAATTTGGCCACCGTCTGGTAGCCGTAGGCCGCCACAATGGTAATCAGCGCCCCGGCCAGGCCGGCCGCCAGCACCCACGGGACGCTATTGGGGTACAGATCGTTCAACCCGGGCATGGGGAAATCAAACCAGACACCGAGGGCCGTAGCGGAGACGGTAATCATCGCTCCGGCCAAAAAACAGAACATCACGCCGTTGGCCAGATTGTACAGGACGACCAGATTGCGTCCGCAGATCTTCTCCAATTGATAATACAGCGTCAGGCGGTCGCGGACGGCAATCGGGGCACACAGCAGCATCCAGCTGAGTACCGCCAGGGCATTGCCGACGATCAGTCCCACCACCAGGTCAAAGGCGCTGACTCCGGCGGCCACAAACAGCGGACCGAGCATCAGTTCCGTACCCGCGCAATGCTCGCCGGCGTACATGCCAACAAAACTCTTAAAGCCCAGCAGGGCGCTTTGGGGGACCGGCTCTCTTTCAAATTCGCCGCCGGTTTGCTGCGACGGTCGGCTTTCCGGTTCGCTCTTCATGCTTTACCTCCTTGACAAAGTGACTGAGTTGTTCTTATGTCCGCTTACTGAGGACCTCTTTTTCATATCGCTTTACTTCGCCAAACCAGGCCCTTCCTGCGGGGACTCCCTTTTGGAAACAATAATAATCCCATACAGCGGCCCAGGGCATAGACCGCAGTTCCTCCAGCATTGCCAGCCGCTGTGTGTAGTCCATCTCCCGTTCAATTTTCCGAAGCGCGGCCGTCGGCTCCAGCAAGGCGATCAGCAGGGCCTTGAGCATGTTTCGCATTCCGATGACCCAGGCGGCAACCCGGTTAATGCTGGCGTCGAAATAGTCCAGCCCAATGAAGATTCGGTCGAGCCGGCCGTTGCGGACCAGTTCTCGGGCGATGGTTTGCAGTTCCTCGTCGAGAATAATTACATGATCGCTGTCCCAGCGGACCGGCCGGCTGACATGCAGCAGCAGACCCGGACAAAACAGCAGGACAGACGAGATCTTTTCTGAGATCTTCTCCGTAGGATGGAAATGGCCGGCATCCAGACACAGCAGTTTGCCGCGCGAGACGGCGTAGCCCATATAGTATTCATGCGAGCCGACCGTATAACTTTCGGCGCCGATGCCGAAAAGTTTGGATTCCACGGCGTCCAGGTTGTACTTTGGATTGATTTTTTCTGCAAAAATCGTATCCAGCGCTTCGGTCAGGCGCTGGCGGGGAGCCATACGATCCACGGGGATGTCTTTATAGCCGTCCGGAATCCAGAAATTGGTCACCGTGGGGCTGCCCAGCTGACGGCCCATGGCCGCTCCGATCCGCCGACAGGCGATTCCGTGCTGGATCCAGTATTCGCGGATGCCCTTATCGGGATGCGACAGTGTAAAGCCGTCGGCGGCCTTGGGATGAGAAAAATACGTCGGATTAAAATCCAACCCGATTTTATGGCCCTTGGCCCAGTCGATCCAGCTTTTGAAATGAGCCGGCGTAATCTGCGCCCGATCAATTTGTTTGCCCCGGTTATCGAGATAACAGGCGTGCAGGTTCAGTCGGTGTTTTCCGGGAATCAATCGCATGGCCGTTTCGATATCGCGGCGGAGTTCATCGATGGAGCGGGCCTTGCCGGGGTAGTTGCCGGTGGCCTGGATGCCGCCGCCGGAAAGTTCCGCACCGGCGGTTTCAAAGCCCCCGACATCATCTCCCTGCCAGCAATGCATGGAGATCGGGATGGCGGCCAGTTTTCGCAAGGCGCTGTCGGAGTTTACCTGAATCGCGGCGTATTGCTCTTTGGCTAACGCATAGGCCTTTTCAATGCTTTTTTGGCTCATACAAAGCTCCTGTGTCTATAGGATTTTAGTCAGTTTTTAATTTTCTTCAACCGGAGAAAACGCTCGAATCCGCTGTCCCATCGACCGGGATCTTTGGGCGTGTAGGTTTCCATTTCAAACGAGCGGCCGATGATCTGGCGCGCTTCTTTGAGGGAATCGATATGCCCCAGCCCAATGGCCTGCATAATCAGGTTTCCAATGACCGTCGCTTCTACCGGACCGGTTTTGACCGGGGTTGCTGTGGCATCGGCGGTCAGTTGATTGAGCAATTGGTTTCGGCTGCCGCCGCCGACAATATGCAGCGTATCAAACGTCTTGTTGCAGATTTGGCAAATTTGCTGCATGACCAGGCGGTACTGCATGGCCAAACTTTCCAGGCAGCATCGGATATAGGCGCCTTCGTTTGCCGGTACGGGCTGGCCGGTTTTGCGGCAAAAGTCTGCAATCGCCTCGGTCATTGAGGGCGGATTGAGAAACGCGTCCCACTCCGGATCGATCAAGCTGACAAAGGCCGGCGCCTCGGCCGCCATTCGGGTCAGTTCGTTGTAATCCAGTTCCTTATCAAAGGCGGCCCGGCAGCGCTGCACCATCCACATTCCCATGATATTCTTGAGGAATCGGATGGTGCCGCATACGCCTCCTTCGTTGGTAAAGTTATACTCAAATGCCTTGGGGGAACCGGCCGGCGCGGTCGTTTCAATTCCCATCAGCGACCAGGTGCCGGAGCTGATATAGGCCCATCGGTCGCCTTCGGCAGGAACGGCCGCCACCGCCGAGGCCGTATCGTGCGTGCCGGGGGCCACTACCGGAATCGGACCCAGGCCGGTCATTTGCTGCAGCTGCGGGGTAATCGTGCCGATAATCGTGCCCGGCTGAATCACCTCTTTCATCAGAGACGGACAAACCCCGGCTGCCCGCAGCAGCTCCGGATCCCATGTTCGTGTATGGACATTCAGGCACTGGGTCGTCGTGGCTTCGGTGTATTCGTTGGTGATTTTTCCCGTAAACAGATAATGAAAATAATCCGGCACCATCAGAAAATGAGCGGCATGCTGAAGGGCTGCGCTGTTTTGTTCGGAGAGGGCCAGCAGCTGAAAGAGAGAATTGAAAACCATAAACTGGATGCCGGTCTTCTCATAAATTTTTTCAGCCGGGATTTTCTGAAACATCTTTTCCATCATTCCCTCGGTCCGGCCGTCCCGATAGGCCACCGGAAGCCCCAGAAGAGTCTGATCTTCGGCCAGCAGGACAAAATCCACCCCCCAGGTATCGACCCCGACGCTCTCGATCGGCGGATCCGAACGGCTGCATTGTTTGAAGGCCTGGAGCATTTCTTCATACAGTCGGATAAAATTCCAGTGGAAATGTCCGTGGATCGGAACCATTCCGTTGGGGAAGCGGGCGATTGGTTCCAACCGCAGTTTCCCGTCCTCCAGGACCCCCTTGATAACACGGCCGCTTTCGGCTCCCAGATCCACCGCCAGATAAGCGCGACTTTGTTTCACTGTCCCGTTCTCCTTTTCTTCAGGATAGTTGTTTTTGACGATAGAATTCCACCTCCCAGCCCTCAATAAATCGTCGAGCCGACTCGGTCATATAGTTCACCCCGCCAAACGCCGCGGCCAACTGGACGACCTGGCCGCCGTTGCGGGCCAGTTCCAGCGCCAAAGACGCCTTTTTCTCTGAAGCACCCAGCCCAAACACTCCGTTCGAGCAGACCAAAACCAGCGGCGCATACCCATACCGATTTTTATATTCGGATACAGCCGCAGGCGTCGGTTCGGCAACGAGAGGAAATGATTTGGCATAGACAATATGATCGGGCGTAAGCGGCCCGTCGGCGGGCTGGAAATATCCGCCGGCAGCCGCAAAAAGATCTTCCTCTTCAAAAGCAGATCGAATCCCGGTTAAAAATGCCGACAGATTAAAACCCTCCGGCAACGGATCGGCTTTTAATGTCATCGAAACTTTTGCCTTTGCATATTCAGCCGACAGACAGTCGAAAATCGCCGCATAGAGATCCCGAATTTCCTGCGGACTGTCGCCGGCGACAAAAACGCCGTGGTTCTGGAGAAAAATCACGGATGGCTCATGACCTTTTTGCCCGGCAAACTGCTCAATCTGCCGACGAACGGCGATGCAAAGGGTGTATCCGGGGTCTACATAGTCCATCCACAAGGCATCCGGAAACAACCGCAGACAAACCTGCCTTCCGTCTTTTGCACAGGTCATTCCGTTGACTGCGGCCGGGTGGGTATGCACGACAAATCGGGCGTTGAGCGAATCGTGCAGCGCCGCTTCCACGGAAGGACGGCCGCTCTGGCCGGCCAGCAGCGCCGCGTTCATCTTTTCCTTGACCAGCGCTTCTCTTTCGGAAACGCTTTGCGGCGGCTGTATCGCATATAACCGGGCAATCTTCTTTCGGTCCATCGCCACAAAGGATTCCGGCTTCAGTCCCGCCAGCGTTGTGCCGGAGGGCTTGACCCACAGAGTAGACGAATTTTTAACTGAGGTATTGCCCCCCCCGCCGCACACATACTCTCCGCCGCCGAATTCATGCGACAGATCTGTGATATCCTTCAGCAGTTCTTGCACCGATTCCTGCATTTGTTTGGTTTCCTTTATTCGGCTGTTTTCATCAATTCCTGTTCGGCCTCTTTGGTCCAGATGCCGCCCCTGAGTTTGTCCGCAACCGACGGATAACGGCGACAAACCTCCGCCAGCGTCAGCAGGGGCATCTTTGTCAGGGCCGGATACACAACAATCTTGCCCGGCAAAGCGCGGTTTTCCACGGCTCTGATTCCGTCGATCGCTCCGGCCATTCCGCTGACTGCGTCCACAGAGCAGTTGGTATCCAGCTGCCCTGAAAGCGCTTTTTCCAGAACAACCTTCATATCCTCCCGACGCGAACCGCTTGTCCCGAACATATAGCAGCGATTCTCGATATATCGATCCAGATTCAGTTCCTGTTTTACTCCGGCCGGAATGCCCGCAAAGATATTGATCAGCGCCGCCGGTCGGCTGTGTTCAACAGCCTGAGCGACAAGCGCTCCCACCGGAGCCATCAGCGCAAAATAGCTGTAAGAATCAGCATCCGGGCTCTTTTGCGTGTTAATCGATCGATATTCTGCTTTGTGTCTTTCCAGCAGCGGACGCACCTTGCTTTCGAGAGAGGCCAGCCGGCCGTCGTCCAGATCGGTTGCGGTGAGAGATAGATTCTTTTTGCCTGCACAAATCAGCCGGATCACATGCATCTGTCCCATCGGTCCGCCCGCTCCGACGACCGTCGCCCTGTCCTCATCGCGAATTTCTCCCGTTTGAGGGATCGAACGATAACTCTCTGAGGCATTCGATCCGACTGTTCCGATCAGACGAGTCATGCCATAATGCACGCGGCCTACGTCGATGGAAACCGGTTTGCCGACGCGCTGGCTGCCCAGAATGATATTGAGGATTCCTTTGGCAGCCAGTTTATCGTTTAGTAATTCAATCCTTTCCTTCTGATTGCCAAAATACAGAATATCGTCAAATGACCCATTTTTCAAATCTTCCAACGACTCAACCCGGACAGAGGGCAGGCCGATTTTCTTTATCGCATCTGCCTGTTTGTCTTCCATACAGAAGCAGACCGCAGAAGCAACCGTTTCCGATCCTGCAAAACACTCCTGAACTCCTTGAACAGTCTGCCCTTTTTCAGCGGCGATCAGCAATCGGCCGCCGGAAAGGACCGCGCGGCGTTCTTCGTAGAGATAAGAACTTTCCACGCAGGCCCACGGCTCCACCAAGGCCGCCGCCGAAGCGCCCAAGCCGCCTTCCGTGGGGATCAGAAAACTTTCTCCGCTTTCCGGATCGACAATAATCCGCTCATCAAACAGAAGATACTGTTGAAGACCGCCTTCAAAATTATAACCAGTAGCGCCATTTGAATTCAGTGTCTTCAGCCAGCGGTAATCGGCTTGAACCAGTACGCGCTGGCCCACATGGTGCCGTTGAACCTTTTGGCCGATAACTACGATGGTGCAAAAGATCTCGTGACCGGGAACTGTAGGTTTGAGACCAGGGCAATAACTGGGTACCTGCGACAGTATCGCCGGATCAATGCCCGAAAGAACTTGAGCAATTTCAGATCGGAAAAACATAATCCGACCGCCTCCACCCTGACAAGAATCTGATGGGGGCCCGGCGTAAAGACCTCTTTGGCCGGATTCAGCCGCAACTGATTCGGGCCGACCAACTGAATCGCCTGCTGTGTTTTTGGTATCTGCATAATCGATGGCCTTTAATGAAGCATGACCTGGCCGCCTGTGACAGGCAGGGCCTGGCCGGTTTCGTATTCCTGTTCGATCAGATAGTAAATCGCCTTCATCACATCGGCTGTGGTGCAGCCGCGGCCCATGGGGACCATCGCCTCGTACGCCTGGCGCACCTGTGCGATGGTTTTGGCTCCGGGAACCTTGCCTGCGCGGAGATACTGAACAAACAGACCGGTCTGCGGATCTGACCACAGCGGCCCGTCAAAAAAATTGCCCGGACAGATGGCATTGACCTTGATGCCGTCCTCGATCAATTCAAGGGCAAAAGACTGAACCAGGCCGACGCCGCCGAACTTACTGCCGGCATAAGCGAAATTGCGATTGGAACCGCGCAGGCCGGATTTGGAATTGATCTGGATGATGTCGCTTCGATAAGAAGGGTCGGCCTTATGCTGGGCGGCCAGAATCGGAGCGGCCGCTTTTGTGCACAGAAAAAAACCCTTGTAATTGACCGCCGTCACGAAGTCAAAATCCTTTACCGGCTGCGTTTTGACGCTCTCGGCCTTCAGCACGCCTGCGTTGGAGATCAGCACATCAAAACCGCCAAAACAGCAAACCGCCTGATGAATTGCCTGCGCCGCCGACTCCTCGCTTGTCACATCGACCTGCAAGGCCAGCGCCGTTTCCGGACCGTATTTTTGATTGAAATCCTGGGCGGCTCTGGCCACGCCCGATTCGTTGATATCCATCAGCACAACCGTTCCGCCCTGATCGGCAAAATCCTGGGCGATTTCCAGCCCGAAGCCCTGCGCTGAACCGGTGACTAAGGCGATTTTTCCTGCAGCCCGCCCCGGCCGGTTTGTCGCCGCGCGGCGAATTTCAAAACCGCCGACTCCGTCGATCTCCACTGCCGGGGGTTCTTTGGACAGCGCTTTGGATAACTGCCTTGCTATTTCTTCCGGGCTGTTTGCCGACAGCGAGATCTTCACGCCGGACTGCAGAGAGTCTTTTGTAAACCGTACTATCGGACAGACGCCGCCGCGGGCCAGCAGAAGGCGTAAGATCGGAGCGACAATATTGATTTTCTCCCGGCTCATAAGTATTGATTATCCCTGATTTCTGTGTTTTTGAAAGTACATTTCTATGACCGCCCGGCCTATGTTCCTGAATGCCTCAATTCTCGATTGGGCATCTTTGTACTCGGGATTGGGCCGACCGGCAGAATCCACAAAGCCGCATTGGTCATGGGCCGACAAAAACTGATGCGCCGCCAGCACACAGGTCCCTTCCCAGAACAAATCCTTAAGATCCTCCGGAATCGAGACCCCCTGCCGGCAGGCCGGCTCAAGCGGCAAAAGATCCAGCGTATTGTGCTCGGTTCCGGCGGTCACAAGAATTCCGGCAGCCCGAATCGCCCGGACATATTCCGTCAGCGTCTGAGGGGTATTGCGAAGCGGAATAAACTCCACCATGGTATATTGTTTTTGGCGGAGCCATTCGATCAGACGCTCCGCCGGCGCTTCATATTCGCAGATCGGACTGGCCCCGTCAGCCAGTACTGGATAGCAGGCAATCCCGCCCAATTGTCCGATCAACTGTTCTGCCTGGGCCGGAGAAAGAAAGGTCTCCTCAACAAAACAAGATTTGCCCGCCTTCATTAAATAAGAACGAATTTCGTTCTGAATTCCCACCGCATCCTCCGGCCTGGATTTGGGATCTGTTCCAAACAGCTCCGTCAATTTGGCCGCCCGCCGGCGGGCAGGGACCTTTTCAAAAAAAACTTCCTGGAAGGCCTGCGCCGCATGCCGTTCCTGCAGGGTCACGGTTTCCCTTCGGCATTGATGCCTGCGAACAATCCGCTCAATAACGACGGTATCATCAAGGTTCATCTCCAGCCCGACTCGGCGAAAGCAATCGCACATTTTCTCAATCATCTGCCGCATGCGGAGCGCATCATTGCGCCGAATTGTGTTCAACAGCTGAAGGCCCTGCGGACTCGGATCGGCAAACCTTGAAATCCCCTTGCCGCACAGATAAATCTTTCCCGGATTGCCCGGATCGTTAACCCGAATGCCTTTGCCGCACAGATCCTCATCCAGAGCGATGATCTCCGTGCTAAAGAGAGGAAAAATTCCTTTGGCCTCGGCGGCTGAGGCGAACTCCTGATAAACCGTAAAGTCATAATAATTGCCGGCGCCTAAGACGCCAACGTTCTGTGCCGCGGCCAGATCCACCGCCTGTCGGACCGATTCAAAGGCCGAAAAGTTCGGTGGCAAATGAATATGCGTGTTGAAGACAGGCGGACCGGCCGGAGCAAGCCCTTCTCCAGCGGCTGCGCAAACCTGCTCCAATGAACCAATCTGCCTGATCGTTTTCAGAGGGTTCAACGCTCTCTCCTTTATGAGACTGCTTCTGTATCGGCTGTCATCTGAACGATTCTGCGAGGCGGCAGATGCAAGGCGCTCTGGTAGAGATCCTCGGCCGCCTCCTTAACCGCCTCTCCAAGCGTCGGATGAGCAAAAATCATTTCCGCCAGATCTTTGCCTTTGGCCTTCAGCCCGATCATCGCTGTGGCGCTTTCGATGATCTCGGTTGCATTATGCCCAAGGATATGCACGCCCAGAAGCGCATCATCTTCCCGGCGGCTGATTACCTTGACAAATCCGACTTCTTCCCCTGCGGCCATCGCTTTGCCCAGATAGCCGGTCGGAAACTGTCCGATCGAAACAGCAATCCCTTCTCGGCGGGCCTGTTTGGAAGTCATGCCCACTGAGGCCATTTCCGGAAATGTAAAAACCGCATTGGGAACGGGCGATGCATAGTCCGTTTTGTGTCCGAGGGCATTTTCAACAGCGACAACGCCCTGAGCGCTGGCGGCATGAGCCAGCAGACAGCGGCCGTTAGCGTCTCCAATGCAATAGATGCCGGCGCTGTTTGTTTCCATTTGTTCATTGACGCGGAGAAAGCCGCGCTCGGTTTCCAGACCGACCTTATCCAGCCCGATATCTTTTGTATTGGGCCGACGGCCTGTAGCCACAAGTACCCGATCCGCCTCGATGGTCTGTCCGTTGGAAAGCGCCGCGGCGGCGATCTGACCCTGTACTGTGAGCTTTTCTACCTTCGCACCGGTAAAAATCTTCATTCCGCGCTTGGCGAAGATCTGGCCGGAAGCCAGCCCCAGATCGGCCTCCATCTCCGGCAGAAGCTGCTCCATCATTTCCACTATCGTCACCTGCACGCCATATTCATGCATCATACAGGCAAACTCGCACCCGATTACACCGCCGCCGACAATGAGCAGTCGCTTGGGCAATTCCTTCCAGTGCAGCGCCTCATCAGATGTGCAGATCAGGTTTGGATCCTCCGGCCAGCCGGGAATACGGGCCGGCGATGAACCGGTCGCCAAGATAATCCGGTCTGCGGCGATATGCGACACACGGCCCTGCGCGTCGGCCACAGCAATCCTGCCCGGCCCTTCCAGCGAGGCGCTGCCCTCGAAGAGTTTGACCTGGCGGGCCGTAAAGAGTCCTTTAATGCCGCCGCGAAGTTTGGCCAATACCTTGTCTTTTCGCTTTTGGATGGCAGACCAGTTAAAGCTCACCGAACCGTTTATTTCCACTCCCAGCGAATCGGCGGTGCGGATCTTTGCAAGCAGTTCGGCTGAGGCCAGCAGGGCCTTGGAAGGGATGCACCCGTAATTCAGACAGGCGCCGCCAAGCAGATGTCTTTCGATCACGGCGGTCTTAGCGCCCATCTGGGCCGCCTTCAGCGCGGCGATATAGCCGCCCGGGCCTGATCCGATTACTGCGATTTGAAAATGCTCTGCCATATCTTTTTCTCCTGCCGGGCTCTACTCCTGCCCCAGCTGCTGCGGATGTTCCAGAAGATCTTTAAGGGTTTGCAAAAACCTGGCCGAAAGCACGCCGTCTATGATCCGATGATCGCTGCTGAGGACCAAGGTCATCAGACGAGTCGGCAGGATTTGTCCGTTTTCCACCTTGATGCCCTCCCGAAGAGCTCCCACCGCCAGGATCGCCGACTCCGGCGGATTAATAATCGCTGAAAATTCTTCCACGCCGAACATCCCCAGATTGGTTATGGTAAAGATCCCCAGGCCTATGCCTTCCAATTTTCCTTCCCGGGCATTGGCGGCGATCTGTCTTGTTTTGTCGGCCAGATCCCGCAGGTTCATTTGGTCGGCTCGTACCAGCACCGGTACCGTTAGACCTTGGTCGGTTCCCACAGCGATTCCGATATTGACATCGGGAAATTCAAGGATCTGGTTGTCCTTAAACTGGCTGCGAAAGGCCGGATACTCCCGGATCGCCCGGGCCACGGCCAAGGTGACAAAATCATTGACACTGCATTTGTATTTTTCCTTGGTTTGTTTGTAGGTGTCATACAACGCTTGGGCATCGACGGTCAATTTGGCGTAAAAATGGGGAATATTCTGCTTGGAATACAAAAGATTTCCGGCAATGGCCTTCCGCATTTTGCTAAGCGGCCGAGGAATCGCCCCGCCAGTGGGAATCTTGACCTTTTCCAGATCGGAAGAAAGGATTCGTCCTCCCGGGCCGGACCCGGATGAAACCGACGCTAAATCAATACCCCGTTCTGCAGCGATCTTGCGGGCAGCCGGAGAAGCCATTACTCTTCCTGTATCGCTGATGCCTGCGGCAGCGGACGCAACTGTCAAACCAGACGGAACCTCTGCTTTCGGCATTTGGGGTTGAGAGGCCGCCTCTGAGGGCTTATCGCCTGCAATCGACGCAAGGTAGGCATCGACATCCGCATCCGATTGGGCTAAATAGGCCACCGGAACCCTCACGGCAACCGTCTGGCCTTCTTTGACAACGATTCGGGCAAGCCGGCCGCCGTCTGTAGCTTCTACTTCCATAGATGCTTTGTCGGTTTCAATCTCGCAGATCACCTGGCCGACCGAAATTTGATCCCCTTCTTTGACCTTCCAGGAAAGAAGAGTACCTTCTTCCATAGTCTGGCCTGCCTGAGGCATCAGGATCGGGATTACTTTGCCGCCCGTTTGGGGTGTCTTTGATTCAGGAGTCATTTTAACCTCTTTGGAGACCGCAGGTTTAAAACCTTCGGATGGAATTGCTGTTTCATCAATTTCAGCTTCAAAAGAAGGCAAGTCTGGCTCTTTTAATAAATCTTTTAAAGAAGATAAATCTTGCCCGATTTGTCCAAGAACCCCGACTATTTGGCCCGGATTTACTATAGATCCTTCCGCCTTTGTGATTTTGAGAAGGGCCGTTTCCTGAGGACATTTGACCTCTACAATCTCGTTTGCCGTCTTGAGAACAAAAAGGATGTCATCTTTTTTGACTGGACCCCCATGGACAAGCCACTTTTCAATGACGCCTTGAGGGGCCTTTAATTTCAGGGGTATCTTTATAAGAAACATCTTGTATTCCTTTAAGATATAGAACTATTTATTTCAAAAATATATCAAAATCTTTCATCTTTCAAGCAAAATCTTTCAATTTTTTGTTGATTTTTTGAAATAATATGTTTTACAATACTGTTAAATGCTATGAGCAGAAAGAAAAGAATGATTCCAACAATTCAGCAAAGGCGGGAAGGGATCCTGGCGCTTGCCTATCGAGACGGGCATGTCTCGGTGCGGCAGTTGGCTGAACACCTGAATGTTTCGCAGGCAACTGTCCGCCGCGATCTGCACGGCCTCTCGGCGGAGGGATTTTTGGAGATCTCTCACGGGGGAGCGGCTATCGCACGAAATTCGGACACCTCTTTCTTATCCAAATCTCTGCGAAACCAACAGGCCAAGAAAGAAATCGCCCGTCTGGCTTCCAGTCTGGTTCAGGACGGCGAGCAGATCTTCATCGGCTCAGGCACTACCTGCTTTGGAATGGCCTCTTATCTGAGGCCCAAGAAGGGGATGTCGATCATTGTCAATTCCGTACGAACAGCCCTGGAACTGCAAGCGCCGGGGATTCATGTGCTGATGTTAGGCGGGCAATACCGTCCGGAGCGAATGGATACCGTAGGCCCGATGGCCTTTGAATCGCTGGAACGGCTGCGCGGATATCGCGCCTTTCTGGGCACCGACGGCATCAGTCAGGATTTTGGTCTGACCTCCATCGACATCGAAAGCGCCCACTTGCTTCGGCTGGCCGCCCGCAACGCCCGAGAGTGCATCCTGCTGGCCGACAGCAGCAAGTTTGACCGGCCGGCTCTCTACAAGATCATCGACCTTCAGCTGCTCTCCACCGTCGTAACGGAAAAAAAGCCCTCTCCGGAATGGATGGACTTTTTCCAAAAAGAAAATATCGCAACGCTTTTTTTAGAGTCTTAAATCAGGTGAACCACTATGCCTAAATCACAACAAATTTGTCCGAAAGAAAATCGAGCTCCCGGCTTTATTCATTTTCAGCCGATTCCGCTCAACCAGTACAGCAAGCGGATCGAGGATGAACAGAACCGCTATACAAAAGAGCGGCTGATCGGCATTCAGCATGATATGATGATTATCCGCACGTTTGAAACGATGCTCAACGAAATCAAGCTGCGCGGGTCTTATCAGGGCGTCGCTTACGATCATAAAGGGCCGGCTCATCTGTCCCTGGGGCAGGAGGCCGCGGCCGTGGGGATGGCCTTTCATTTGACCATCGACGATCACATCTACGGCAGTCACCGAAGCCACGGAGAGATTCTGGCCAAGGGGCTGTCGGCGATTGCCCGACTGGACGACAAGACCCTGATGGAGATCATGCAGAATTACTTTGACGGCGACTGCCTGCGAGTCGTGGAAAAAGGCGCTTCCGGCACGGTCAAAGATCTGGCGATTGATTTTCTGCTTTACGGAACGCTGGCGGAAATCTTCGGACGAGAAGCCGGATTCAACACGGGCATGGGCGGCTCCATGCACGCCTTCTTCCCGCCGTTTGGGGTGTATCCCAACAACGCCATCGTCGGCGGATCGGGCGATATCTCCGTCGGGGCGGCCCTGTATAAAAAGGTCAACCGCAAACCGGGGATCGTCGTCTGCAACATCGGCGACGCCTCCTCCTCATGCGGGCCGGTCTGGGAAGGGCTGTGCTTCGCCGTGATGGACCAATTCAAGAAGCTGTGGCAGCCGCCGTATCGCGGCGGACTGCCGCTGATTGTCAACTTTATGAATAATTTCTACGGCATGGGCGGTCAGCCGCAGGGCGAAACGATGGGCTTTGGACTGCTGGCTCGCCTGGGAGCAGGGCTGAATCCTGAACAAATGCACGTGGAAAGAGTGGACGGCTTTAATCCGCTGGCCGTAGCCGACGCGATTGCGCGTAAAAAAGAAATTCTCGAGAAAGGCGATGGGCCGGTAATGCTGGATACAATTACCTACCGCTACAGCGGCCACTCACCGTCTGATCAGAGCAGTTATCGGCAGAAAGAAGAAGTGCAGGCCTGGCAGGATCAGGATCCGACGGTGCATTATGCCAACGACCTGGTCAGAGTGGGCATTTGCGACCGGAAGACCCTTGATGCCATCGCCCAAAAGGCCGAGACGCTGATTGTGCGGGCCTGCAAAAAGGCCGTTGATCTGTCGATCTCGCCGCGGGCGGATCTCAAGAAGACCAGCTGTCTGCTGGAGCGAACGATGTTTTCCAATCAGAAGATCGAGTCGATGGATACCAGCCGTCGGCCGGAGACGCTTCTGAGCAAAGAAGAAAATCCTCGGGTGCAGGGATTAAAAAGTAAAAGCCGTTCGGCCTTTGATGAATCCGGCCAGCGGCTCAAAGACACCCGCTGTGTGGTCTTTCGGGACGCCCTTTTCGAGGCGATCCTCGACCAGTTTTATAAAGACCCGACCCTGGTGGCCTACGGCGAAGAAAACCGGGACTGGGGCGGCGCATTTGCGGTATATCGCGGACTGACCGAGGCCCTTCCGTATCATCGTCTGTTTAACGCCCCAATTGCCGAAGGGGCGATTGTCGGCTCGGCGGTCGGCTACGGCCTGGAAGGCGGGCGGGTGATTGCAGAATTGATGTACTGCGACTTTCTGGGCCGCGCGGGCGACGAGGTATTCAATCAGCTTTGCAAATGGCAATCCATGAGCGGCGGTCTGTTGAAGATGCCGGTGGTACTGCGCGTATCCGTCGGCAGCAAATACGGCGCCCAGCACAGCCAGGACTGGACCTCGCTGTGCGCTCATATGCCGGGGCTGAAGGTGGTCTTTCCGGCGACTCCGTATGACGCCAAGGGGTTGATGTACTCGGCCCTGACCGGAACCGATCCGGTGATTTTCTTTGAAAGCCAGCGGCTGTACGGCATCGCGGAAGAGTTTCATCCCGGCGGTGTTCCGGAAGGGTATTATGAAGTGCCCATCGGCCAGCCGGCCCTGCGCCGAGAAGGCGGGGATTTGACGATCCTGACGATCGGCGCTACGCTCTATCGGGCGATGGAGGCGGCTCGGATGCTGGAGTCCGACTATGGTCTTTCCTGCGAAATCATCGACGCCCGCTCGCTGGCGCCGTTTGATTACGAACCGGTCATTCAATCGGTCAAAAAGACGCGCAAAATTCTGCTGGCCTCAGACGCCTGCCAGCGCGGCAGCTATCTGCATACAATGGCCTCAACGATCAACCAACTGGCTTTTGACGAACTGGACGGGCCGCCGGTTGTACTGGGCGCCCGCAACTGGATCACCCCGCCGGATGAAATCGAGGACGCCTTCTTCCCGTATCCGTCGGACTTTTTGGATATGATCCACGAGCACATCCTGCCGCTGAAGGGCTATGCGGTCAAGCGGCCGTGCGATGGGAAAGATATTCTGCGCCGAGAGCGGGAGGGCATATAGACGCACAGTAAGGCATCCCTGTCGTGCAGGTTGCGGAAAGGATCAAACTCTTTCTTTTTCCTCAAGCAGTTTGAGGAGGGTTTGTTCATTCAACAGAGCCAGATCCTGTTGTCTTTCGAGGAAAGGCCGCACATCGTCGACCGCTTTTTTCCAGTCCAGGCACTTCACATGCTCTGCGGTTTGTTGTTTCCAGTTTTCAAGAGTAATCGTCGGGCCCTGCCAGCCGGTTTGATAAAGCGCCTGATTCAGAAAAAACACATTAGGCGGCGGCCAAGTTCGATCGGAAAGATACCACAGAAGGTCATAGACATCGCGGCCTTTCGTATAGCTGCGAGCCAGCAGGGCATGCAGTTTTCCCGCCAGCAGAGAGGGCTTGTCGTAGTGGAGCAGATTGAACAGCACATGCCGCCGAATCACACTGGTTTCCAGACCGGCGCCCTTCGGAGGATTTGTATCGATTTCCGTCCGGATCGACAGGGCTTCGGAGACCTGAGGAGAAAGTCCCAGTTCATACAGAAGCCCCGGGAATTTTAAATAAGCCGACTGGACGGTTTTTTCAGTTTTGGCTTTTATCGAGATTCCATATCCCTCTCGCTCAAAAACGGATTTTGTTTTTTCGTAAGCGTTCAGGCGGTTTTTGTTAAACAGCCTGCTGTTTTTATTAATGATGGAACAGGAACACTGTTTAAATAACAATGACACGTATCCCGCAAATACTCGATAACACTTTGCCCCTGGAGGCGGCAGGTTGTGCAGACGGTAAGAATACGTTCAACGTATCTGGCGCCCCGTTCGCTCTGGGTGCCGAAACTGCCTTTACGCCACAGAACGGCTTGTCGTATGATTCGTTCGGCCAGATTGTTCGTCGGTTCCACACGTGCATCGTAGACAAACGTCCACAGAAACTGTCGCTGGTTGAAGATGCGGCGACATTGTCCCGCCAAAGGTTCGTCGCTATCGGCTCCTTTTTCCAGCAGGATTTCTACACGCTGAATCAGCGGTCCCATACGGCGTTGAAATGTCTGCCACAACAGTGTGCCGTCCCGAACCCGCTTCCGCAGATGCAGAATTTGCTTGGCCAGACTAAACAATTCGCGTCCGATTCGACCCATAAAACCTTTGGCCTCAGACAGCGCCTTAAAATCCCGTTTCAGATGGGCCCAGCACAACTGTCGCAGACCCGCCAAACAATTATAACCGCTCCAGCGGTCACAGTGAAGAATCTCGGCAAATGCGCCCAGCAGCTTTCTTGCT
>JAKJEN010000190.1:0-408 GCA_022705405.1 Planctomycetota bacterium
TACTTTTCACACATATACCGCAGTTCGTCCATCCCAACAAAAATCTCCCGATCCAGACACTCATCCCGCATGTGACTATTGAACGATTCCATATATCCATTTTCCCACGGGGAACCCGGTTCGATAAACAGCGTTTTGACACCCATGTCAGATAACCACTTTTTCACTTTCTTGGCCGTAAATTCAGGCCCGTTATCGCTGCGGATAAACGCCGGTTCGCCACGAACCAAAAACAAGTACCGCAATATATCAATCACATCCTGAGCCGTAATCCGTATGCCAACATCAATCGTCAGGCACTCCCGCGTAAACTCATCCAACACACTCAATATCCTGGCCTTACGGCCATTTTCAAGCGTCTGGTGCATAAAATCATAACTCCACACATGGTCGATATGCTCCGGCCTC
>JAKJEN010000190.1:418-4265 GCA_022705405.1 Planctomycetota bacterium
AACCGCCGTCACGACCTCGTTTTTTTCGCCTCTTCTTCTTCGGCACAGCCCAGTCATGATCGCACCAAATCCGATAGACCCGCTTGACGTTGAGCGCCCAATGGTTTTTCTTCAGCTCAATCGTAATCCGGCGATAGCCATAGCGAGGATGCTTTTCAATCTGCTTTTGGATCGCTTCGATTATCGAAGCATCCTTGACCGGCAGCCGCAATTCATACCGCTGGGTACTCCGGGACTGGTCCAGAGTCTCACACGCTTTCCGCTGGGATACGCCCAACTCAGTACAGGCCAATTCCACCGCCTGACGCTTCTGAGCCGGGCTTAGAAGTTTCCCTGGGCAACCTCCTTGAGAATCGCTATGTCAATGGCCTGATCCGAAACCACCTTACGCAGACGGAGGTTCTCTTTCTGCAACGCACGCAGCTGCTTGATCATATCCGGACTCATCCCGCCATACTTATTCCGCCACCGATAATACGTCTGCTGGCTAATCCCGATCTCCCGGCAAACCTCCGGCACGTTCTTACCCTGTGCCAGCAGCACATCCGCCTGACGTAACTTACCAACAATCTCAGTTCCACTCAATTGCTTTGCCATTGTCCGATAACCTTTCAAAAATAGTCCTTTCCAGACCACTTCTGTCGGCTATCCTCTCACACCACTTTGTTCAAATTTCGGGGAGCAGGCCAGGAGTGTAAAACTTTTTCCAACTTTACGAAAATAAGAAATACAGTCTAATCAAGTTTTAAGTAGACATAAATTGGATCTCTAAACAAACTCCCTTTGCCGTATTTGATTCGGATCTCTCACTATCTAAACAGCCTACTGCATATTTGGCCAGTAGACCATATATTCAAAATTGAATAAGGCATAAATTAGGACTTGCCAAAGCCCAACCGGCAGATACAATACCCAATCTAAGCCCAGGTGGCGGAATTGGCAGACGCGTCAGGTTGAGGGCCTGATGGGGATAATACCTCGTGCTGGTTCGACTCCAGTCCTGGGCATTTTTATTTTGAATGTTCCATAATTGGGAAGATATCAAGATATTACAAGTCAGATAATATACATTTCTTAAAAAAGTATTAACAGGTACAAAACTCCTATTATTTA
This sequence comes from Planctomycetota bacterium, assembly GCA_022705405.1. Classification (GTDB taxonomy): domain Bacteria; phylum Planctomycetota; class Phycisphaerae; order Sedimentisphaerales; family Anaerohalosphaeraceae; genus JAHDQI01. Next base: position 1,532 of record JAKJEN010000190.1, read on the forward strand.
TTTAAAAAGGCAAGTTTTCTAATATTCTTGGTAAAATTGATTGCTGATGAGATAGATATATACGGGAAGTTCCTGTTTCTTATAGTCTTAAAGAGGTATGGAAAGACAGAACAGCCAAAGCCAGGAGCAGTTTTTACGACTTCTTATGCTCAATGATAAGAGGGTGTACGCCTATATTTTATCGTTTGTGCCCAACGCCAACGACGCCGATGATATTATGCAGGAGGCATCAGCGGTGATGTGGCGAAAGTTTTCCTCATTCAGCCCGAAGATGGATTTTGTGGCCTGGGCCATTACGATTGCCCGTTTTCAAATTCTTTCCTATTTTAAGAAGAAGAAACGATCAAAACTTTCTTTCAGTCCGACCTTGATTAACTCTCTTCAGAAAGATGTGGAAAAGGTGTTGCCTGAAATGGATCGCCGTTTGGGGGCCCTGGAGCGCTGTGTCCAAAAACTTGAGCAAGCCGATAAATACATCCTCAAACTGCGATACGAAAGGGAATTGACCCTGGAAAATATCGGGGCGCATATATCCAAATCGACTCGTGCAACGTATTATTCTCTGGTGCGTATCCATAAATTGCTGATGCAGTGCATCAAACAGACGCTGGCGGAGGAGTCCTGGCAATGAGTTTGGTTTTGGATGAACTTTATGATCTGATACTGGCCTGCCTGTATGGGATCGCCGATGAAACGCAGGCAAGGCGTCTGGAGGAACTGCTTGAGACGGAGCCGACGGCCCGATCTGCATATGTTGATTTTTTGATGCTTTATACGCACCTGCATCGCCGAAAAGGGGTTTGCCTGTTTCTGGAAGGCGCCGTGGATCCGATTTTGAACGAAAATGCATGGCAGATCCTTGCAGAACAGGAAAAAACAGCGGAGCCGGTACCCGTTGAACGGCCTGCAGAAGAAACTCAACCCCAGCCGGCCGTGAAACAGACGCCACAGCCGCGAGTCAGCAAGTTTTCGATATATTCGCTGATTCTTTCGACGGCCGCCCTGATTTTTCTGATTGCGTATGCACAAATATCTCCTATCGCCAGATCTCCTCAGATCGGAAAGTTACGCCGAACTGTACAGGCCAAATGGCAGGGCGTTTCCGGCCATATTTCCGAGGGATGTGATTTGTATGCCGGCCCGCTGAATTTGGCGGAAGGATATGCAGAGATTGCTTTTGACAGCGGGGCGATTATGGTGATTCAGGCGCCGTCTCAGTTTACTCTTGAGTCAGCCCAGCAACTGTTTCTTCAGCGAGGGCAGGTTGTCGTTTCCTTAAAGGGGTGCGCTGAGCAGACATTTGTAGTTCGTTCGCCTACTGCCTGTGTGGTGGATTACGGTACGGAATTCGGGGTTACCGTCCAAGAAGACGGAAAAACGGAGACGTATGTTTATGAGGGGCAGGTTCAGATTCGCGACTCCTCAAATCCTGTTAAATTTATGAAGAGCATGCTTTTGAAAGCCGGCCAAGGGGCGGTTGCGGACAAAGACCATCGATTGATCAGCCAAGAAATAAACCCGCATAACTTCTTCCGTACTGAAGAGATGAATGCGCATCAACAGGCCCGCCGAGGAAGCAGCTATCATCGATGGAAAGCATGGACTTATCGGCTGCACCGAGATCCATCGCTGGTTGCCCACTATTTTTATGAACCGGCCAAGGAAGACCCGGACCGGCTGGTCAACTTTATGTTTCCCAATCGTGGATCCATGCAGGGAATTTTTGGGGATCAAAATAAAGGGAAACCTTCCTGGACTACAGGACGCTGGCCTCAGAAACAGGGGGTATTATTTGAACGAAAGGAACATCAGGCGATTGTCGTTCCTCCGGACCCTGTTCTTTCTTTCAATTCTCCTCTGACTCTCTGTGCATGGGTTTATTTCACCAGCGCCGAGCAGTGGGGAGGACATCTGATTTCCTGCAGAGAAAATCAGCAAATCAATTATCAGTTTTCTCTGTTTGATAATAACTATGATTATGATTACCAGAGAAACCGGTTTGAATTTCGTCAATACGACGGAAGCGGCAAGGTCGGTTTGTACAGTCAGACGTTTGTTCCGTCGGCCGGGGTCTGGCATCATTTTGCGGTAGTGTACGACGGAACGGAGATCCGATTTTATGTCGATGGATCCTTGTTTCAGGCCGTTTCTTACAAGGGACGAACGGAGCCCTCTGCGGCGGAAATTGTTTTTGGGGCGGTCAAAATAAACGGCTATGTTCTGGAAGAAGGAGATTTTGACGGGATTGTGGATGAGTTTTTGATCTTCAAACGGCGCTTGTCGGAATCCGATATTCTGGATATTTACGAAAACGGAAAACCCTAATTTAGAGAAGCCAAAATTCAGATCTGGGCACAAAGAATCATGGATCAAAATAGAAAACAAGGGAGAGGGCAAACAAGAGCTTTCACTCTGATTGAGTTGCTGGTGGTCATCGCCATCATTGCGCTGCTTTTGGCGGTGATTGCGCCTTCTCTACAGAAGGCAAAGGAATATGCCAAACGAACGCTGTGCATGAGCAATGCCCGCCAGACGGGGCTGGGCCTGAAGGCCTATGCGCAAAATAACGACGATAATCTGATTCCGATGCGGGATCAGAATGGAACGATTGAAGCAACGACGCCTATGCCCTGGGAAGGAGTTGTGGCCTATTCTCCGACTTATATCGGCGTATCAAGCAGACCCTTGCCGATGCATCTGGCGACGCTTTATGACCTGGATCTGATCGAAAATC
>JAKJEN010000191.1 GCA_022705405.1 Planctomycetota bacterium
TTTGCTTCGTTCGTTTTTCCATTGTGCAAAGCTAAAAATATGAGCCTTTCGTTTATTTATTCAAGAACCAATAAAATGAAAAGATCTGCTTAAAAAGGAAAACAGATCCCGGATTTAAGTCCGGGGCAATACAAAGGGTATATATGAAAGTCGTGTTTGAAAAAAGTGTGGCCGGACGGCGGGGAGTGAGGATTCCGCAATCGGATGTTCCGACAAGTGTCCATCTAAAGAAGGCGTATCTGCGGAAACAGCCGGCGGCGCTTGCGGAACTTTCCGAACTGGATGTGGTGCGCCATTTTACAGAATTATCGCGGCGGAACTTCGGCGTGGATTCAAATTTCTATCCGCTGGGATCATGTACAATGAAATATAACCCCAAGGTTTGCGAACAGGTCGCCTTACAGCCCGGCTTTGCGAACCTGCATCCGCTGCTGGCCCAACTGAAAGGCGGAAAGACGCTCGCACAGGGGGCGCTGGAGGTACTGCATCAGATGGACCTGTATCTGCGGGAAATTTGCGGAATGGCGGGCTTTACGATGCAGCCGATGGCCGGAGCGCATGGGGAGTTGACCGGGATTTTGATCACGGCTGCCTATCACCGCGACCGCGGCAACCGCAAAACCACGATGCTGATTCCCGACAGCGCCCATGGCACCAATCCGGCCAGCGCCGCCATTGCCGGTTATGAGGTGAAGGTAGTGCCCAGCGACTCGCGCGGGTGTATGACCATCCAGGCGCTGAAGGAAATGATCGATGACCGCACGGCGGGGGTGATGCTGACTTGTCCGAATACGCTGGGGCTTTTTGAGCCGAATGTTCGGGAGATCTGCGATCTGATTCACCGGGTGGACGGGCTGGCCTATTACGACGGGGCGAATCTGAATGCGATTGTCGGCAAAGTGCGCCCGGGCGATATGGGTTTTGATATTGTGCATGTCAATCTGCACAAAACGTTTGCAACCCCGCACGGCGGCGGCGGGCCAGGCGCCGGACCGGTGGGCGTGGCTGAAAAACTGGTCAGATTTCTGCCGACGCCGGTTGTATCCAAAGCCCCGGACGGCACGGTCGATCTGGACTTCAATCGACCTGAGTCAATCGGACCTGTAGCGCCGTTTTACGGCAATTTCGCGGTGGTCCTTCGGGCCCTTGTATATCTGCTTATAACCGGTCGGGATGGACTGGAGCGGGTGGCGGAAAACGCGGTCCTCAACGCCAACTATATCAAGGAAAAACTAAAGCCCTATTATGATCTGCCGTATCCGCAGGTGTGCAAGCATGAGTGCGTCTTCAGCGCATCCCGGCAGGTAAAAGAAAACGGCGTCCATGCCCTCGATATTGCCAAGGGGCTGATTGACAGAGGATATCATCCGCCGACGATTTATTTTCCATTGATCGTTAAAGAGGCCCTGATGATAGAGCCGACCGAATGCGAGAGCAAAGAGACCATCGACGGGTTTATTGAGGCGATGATTGAGATTGCTCAAAAGGCCGCGGCCGATCCGGATTCTTTGCATGCGGCGCCGGTAACCTCGCCGGTGGGACGTCTGGATGAAACCCGGGCGGCAAGGGATCTGAATATCGCCAGTCTGTAGCCGGTTTTTATTTTATTTTTGTGGCGAAGAGGGCGGACTTTCAGAACCCAGGAGGATAGAGGCCCAGCGAGTATCTTCGTTGCTTTGAAGAATGATCTTGACCAGCATGGTCAGAGGCACTGACAGAAGCATGCCGATAGGGCCCAGCAGCCACCCCCAGAAGATCAAAGACAGAAAAACCACCAGGGTCGAAAGCCCCAGCCGCTGGCCCATCAGCCGCGGCTCAAGGATATTGCCGATAGTCACGTTGATAACCAGATAACCCAGCGCTGTGAAAAGGGCGGCGGTCGGGCCAAGCTGCACAAGAGCCAGGATCACCGCGGGGATCGCCGCGATAATAGAGCCGATGCTGGGAACAAAATTAAGCAAAAAGGCAATCAGACCCCAAAGGAGGGCATAATCGACCTTCAGAATGATCAGCCAGATGGTGATCAGCAGGCCGGTGGCCAGACTGATGAGCGTCTTGAGAACCAGATATCGCTTGACGTTGTCAGCCATCTTGGAAAGATTATGAAAGGTATCGGGGGAGTTTTTCATGGCGGCCCGAATCTTATCCGGCAGGACAGAGGCCTCCAGAAGGATAAAAACCATGGTCAGATAGATCATAAAGCCGTTGGTCAGGATGGCTCCGATTTGCGATAGCAGATCGCCCATGACCTTTATGATCTGCCCGGCATGAATATATTTTCGGATGGAACCCTGGCTTTCGACAAGGAACTGCTGGGCGTGTTGTCGAACTTTGATTCGAAATGGAGAGGGCGAGTCGGGCGATTTGTCGGCGGTTTGGGCAGAATCTGAGTCGTCTCCTAATCGCTGGAGAAAGTCATTGGGATCGGAGAGGGTGTTGATCCATCCCTGAAGTTTCCGCTCATAGACAGGCATTTCACGGGTAAATTTGGCGATGGATGTAGTCAGTACGGTTCCTATCAGAAATCCGGCGACAAGAATCGCCAAAGAGATGAGAATGATGGCAAATCCGGTCGAAATCTTTTTTTTCTTAAGCCAGAAAAGAGCCGGCGTAGCGATAACAGCCAGAAAGACGGCCATGAGAAAGGGGACGACAATGGCTGCGGCGGCCTTGAGCCCGGCAACAAGAATCACAAAGGCCGCCAGCGGAATCAGAATGCGGGAGGCCGTAGATGGGCCGGCTGGGGGGGCAGCGCCGGAGGATTCAGGTGTCATAGTCGAATCTTTCGCAAACAGATTTTATTCCAAATTATTCTTGCCTCTAAAAATCATAGGACAAAATAAGGATGCTGTCAAGCGGCTGTGTCGGAAGGCCCGTTCTTGACGGACGGCGCCGACTGAGTATAATCGACGATTCAGAATAGAAATTTCAAACGGGAGTTTGAAGTGTCCAAAAAGAAAGCCGTAAAAAGAAAGGCCAAGTCCGATCCGTGCCTCGGGTGTACGGGCCTGTGCTGTCGGTATTTTGCCCTGCCGATTGATACGCCGGAGGATTGGGGCGATTATGACGATATCCGCTGGTATTTAAGTCATGAAGATGTGACGGTTTTCGTGGAAAAAGGAGACTGGTATCTGAATATCAAAAACAAGTGCCGACATCTGAATGGAGAAAACCGGTGCCATAACTATCATCTGCGGCCCAAAATCTGCCGCTCATACCGAACGGCGGACTGCGACCGAACCAGCGATGAGTACGATTATGAACTGCATTTTCATAACGACCGCCAGATGGAGGAGTATATGCGGATCAAATTTGGTCCGCGAGTCTTTGAGAAGCTGGAGAAGAAAAAGAAAAAGATGAAAAAGAAACCGAGGAAGGTCAAACCGTGAAGATACCGGCCGTCAAAGGAACCAGAGATTTTTATCCGCCGCAGATGGCGGTGCGGAATTATATTGTGGACGGATGGAAGGCCGCCTCGCGCCGCAGCGGCTTTGAGGAATATGACGGCCCGATTTTTGAGCATCTGAGCATGTACCAGATCAAGAGCGGACAGGAGATCGCCGAACAGTTGTTTTCGCTGACGGATCGCGGGGGGCGGGATCTGGCGATCCGGCCGGAGATAACGCCCACCCTGGCGCGAATGGTCAACCAGCAGATCCATACGCTGGCCCGGCCGATCAAGTGGTTTTCAGTGCCTCGGCTGTGCCGTGCGGAGCGGCCGCAGAAGGGACGGCTGCGGGAGTTTTTTCAGTGGAATATCGATATCATCGGGGTTGAGGATGTGCTGGCCGACGCAGAGGTGATTTTCTGTGCAGTAGATTATCTGCGGTCGGTCGGCCTGACGGCCCGCGATATCGTCGTCAAACTCTCCAGCAGGCGAATGCTGGCGGCGATGCTGGCGGCGATTGGCATAAAAGAGGATCGATTGCCGAGCGTGTATGCCGTCTTGGATAAAAAGGCCAAGATTCCGGATGAAGCATTTGAAGCGATGTTAAGCGAAGCGCTGCCGGATGAGGATATTCGGGGAAATGCGAAAAACCTGATGGAAGCCGAACGACTGGAGGATCTGACCGCATCGGCCCGCACAGAGGAGGCCCGCATCGCAGCGGAAGAGCTCAAGCGGCTGATGGGTCTGCTGAATGTGATGGGGATCGGCGATTTCATACAATTTGACATCGGAGTAGTGCGCGGGCTGGCGTATTATACAGGTGTGGTCTTTGAGATTTACGACAGGGCGGCTCTGCTGCGGGCAGTCTGCGGCGGC
>JAKJEN010000192.1 GCA_022705405.1 Planctomycetota bacterium
GGCGCCGCCGGGGTAGGCGCCCTGGCCGTCATAGGCAGATTCGTTGCCGTAATTATTGATATCGATGTTAATCACCTCGACCGCCGAGGCAGATCCGACAATCCCAAGACACAATAATAAAAACCTTAGCACTTTTCTTTTTTTCATAACGCCTCCGGAATTCATGAATCCTCTTCTCATCTTCATCCTTTACACTGTTTTTTATGCCATCCTTTTATGTTAAAGATTTCGCATCGGTTAAGACATCCTCATCGTATCCGCCCAGACGCCGGCCGCAAGAGAAGGAAAGGCGTTCCTTGTTCCCGTTGAGATTGGGCCGGGTTGTGGAGGATCGTACAATGAGATGCTGCTTTAGTTTTATGGTTTGTCCTTTTCGTTCGCAGGCCGGCAGTTCAATCTGTTTAAGCAGGATCTGAGCCGCCAACTTCCCCATCTGACGGGAGGGGGCGCCGATGGTTGTCAGCGCGGGCTTGACGATATCGCACATATACTCATCATTGAAGCACATCAGACTGACTTGGTCGGGAATTTGAATATTGCAAAGCGGGGCGTCATGCAGGATCTTGATCGCAACGACATGGTCATAGGCGACAATGGCGGTGGCTTTTTCTCTGCCTACAACGGTTGCCAGAAATTCCTGCGGATTGCGGAAAATCCGGTCATGTCCGCGAACAGGATCCAGTCCGTGTTTGCGTAATTCATCCAGATATGTGGAATGTCGATCCGGAATACTCATATGTTTTCGGTGTTCCGGCGTGGGTCCGGCATAGGCAATGCGCCGATGTCCGAGATCCAGAAGATATTGGATGGCCTGCCGTGTGGATTCGATATCATCCGGTATCACGACCGATCCGCTGGGGCCGCTTACGCCGTTGATGACCACATAAGGCAGATGCATTTTTTCCATCTGTTCGATGGTACGAGGCGAACATTCCTGAAGGACAATAATTCCGTCAACTCTCCAGGGAGGCAGTTCTGTATCGTCCCGGATCAGATTTGGAGCAGTCGTACAGATGTCGTATTCATGGTCCTGCAGAAAGCGAACGGCCTCTTCTGTGGTCAGTTGGTAGATATTGCTGGGCCACCCGAATACGGTGTTATAACCGAGAATGCTAATAATACGGGTCTGACGCTGGACAAGATTCTTTGCCGCCAGATTGGGACGATACCCCATTTCCTCGGCGATCTGTGTGATCAACTCGCGGACTTCCTGGCGAACTGAAAAACCATTCGAATAATTTCCATTCAGAACGCGGCTTACAGTGGCATTGCTGACTCCGCATTGGGTTGCGATTTCACGCACAGTCGGAACCGAGTTCTTTCTGGCCATCTGTTTAAGGTCCTCTCTTTTTTCCCCAAAGTCTCCTCTGAACTCTCAGTAAACGTTTACTTGTTTTTTCAATAAGTCATCCCTCTAAATCTTGAGGGCTCTTAGAAGTGCGCCATTAAAAATGTAAACGAACAGTAAACGTTTACTACAATATATACATTTGAAAATTGATTGTCAAGATGTGTCCCGATAATATTTTAAATAATTTTAAGCATATTTTATAAATAATTATAAATAAAGACATTACAGTCTTGCATATTTTTTGTTTCGCAGACGAATTTGCAATTTTTCGCATCGCCTGTTAGATACCAGAGAATTGAAAATCAGGAGTATTTTCGCGGGCTGCTTATCCGATGTTCTTTTTTACAATAAAAAAAGGGCCGAAATACCGGGATCTTCTCGTAAGTAACCTGATTATGAATGACTTACAGATTCGGGGTGACAGGACTTGAACCTGCGACTTCCTGGTCCCAAACCAGGCGCTCTGGCCAAACTGAGCTACACCCCGGATGACTTTTATCGGGAAACTATAAACAGATTTTATTGATGTATTTGTAAAAAGGCAAGAGAAAGGTTACGCTGTTTATGAACAGATTGAATTTAAGGCCGGAGTATCAGAATGGAATGGCAAATCGGGGGCAAACGAATAGAACTGATGCAGGGGGATATTACGGAGCAGCAGACCGATGCGATCGTGAATGCGGCCAATTCGCATTTGATTATGGGGGGCGGAGTGGCCGGTGCGATTCTGAAAAAAGGCGGGAGGGCAATTCAGGATGAATGCAGTCGAAAAAGTCCCATCAGTGTGGGACAGGCGGCGCTGACCACGGGCGGAAATCTGAAGGCCAAGTATGTAATCCATGCCGTGGGGCCCAGAATGGGAGAAGGAGAAGAAGATCGGAAGCTGCAGGAGGCGACGCTCAATACCTTAAAAGTCGCCGACGCGCATCATCTGGTCAGCATTTCCTTTTGTGCTGTCAGCACAGGGATCTTTGGATTTCCCATCGATCGTTGCGCTCAGATTATGCTGACGAATACAATCGAGTATCTGCGCGGGCCCAGCGGCCTACAAAAGGTGGTGTTTTGCCTGTATGATCAAAATGCGCTGAATACCTTCGCGATGACGATGCGCCGGCTTTGGTCCCAAAACGATAACTCTGTATAGAACCGGACAGACCAAAGGTCCTCTGATCCTGTTTCCAAATTCTATAATTGTTTGAGCCCGCGGGTAAGATCCTGAATAATATCCTCTGCGTCTTCAATTCCCACAGCCAGCCGAAAGAGAGTATCGGTAATCCCAAGGTCATAGCGTTCTTTTCGTGAATAGTCGTAATAACTGACCATGGCCGGATGGGTGATCAGGGTTTCTACGCCGCCCAGACTGGGACCGATAAAGCACAGACGCAGGGCATCGAGAAATTTTTTGGCGTCCGCGAGGGTTCCCCTGGTTTCAAAGGTGACCACGCCGCCGCCGCCTTTCATCTGGCTTGTGGCGACTTTGTAATGCGGATGGCTTTCAAGGAAGGGATAATAAACCTTCCTGATGCATGGATGCTCCTGAAGAAAACGGGCGATTATCAGAGCGGTTTGGTTCTGTTTGGCGATTCGCAGAGGAAAGGTCTTCAGGCCGCGCAAAAGCAGATAGCAGCAATGGGGATCAATTGTGCCGCCCATGGATTTGTGAAGGTTGCGGATTTTCTCTACCAGTTCCGTGCTGCCCAGAACCGCTCCCGCCAGGATGTCGTTGTGACCGGCCAGGTATTTGGTGCCGCTGTGAAGCACAAGATCCATCCCATATTCGAGCGGGCGCTGGTTAAATGGGGTCGCAAAGGTGCTGTCAATCAGCGTCAGAACGTTATGGCGGTCTGCAATCCTCTTCAGTTTGTGCAGATCGAAGATATTCAGATATGGATTGGTTGGGGACTCGGACAAAATAAAACGGGTGTTTTTTCGGATGGCCCGTTCGAGCCGTCGATAATCGCCGAATGGAACGATTGTACAGCCGATGGCGAACTGCTTGAGATAGGAACGGCAGAATTCGAGCGTTTTTTTATAGCTGTCGTCCGTGATGACGATATGATCGCCGGACTGGACCAGCGAAAGGATCGTCGTGGTGATCGCGCTCATGCCGGAAGAAAAAACCACGCAGTCTTGTGCGCCTTCGAGGTCGGCCAGACGTTTTTCGGCGATGGTGACGGTGGGGTTGCCGTAACGGGCGTATTCATATCGTTTTTTACCGCCGCGGGTGAATTTTTCGATCTCGCGGGTGTCGGCAAAGACAAAGGTGGATGTCTGAACAATCGGGGTGGTGATGGAATCAGCATAACGGTTGCGGCTTTCGCCTGCGTGAATGGCGCGGGCAGACATTGAAAGCGGCTGCCTGTTTTTTGCTTTTGCTTGTCTCTTAGCCATTCAATGATTTCCCTGCTTAAATAAATTGATAACCTTGCTTGTTCCGAAAAGGTTGAATAGTACCGTTATTCAACCGGCTGTGGCAAGAAGAATTTTTGGATGTGTTCGATCTCAGCACGGACTCTCGGCAATCGAAAAAAGATAAGACACAAAAAGTTGAAAATTGAAAAAAAGGCAAGAATTGTCGGCTTTCATTGATGAAAATTGGAATTTTCGTCTGCTTTGTTTATAAAGTCAAAGATTGCACAGAAGGGGGTCAATGTGATAAGATGCCCTTTGGCAGTATAAAAAAATAAAACAGATTCAGCCGGAGTTGTTATGGCCAAGTCAACAGGATCGAACCGAAATCGGGAGTTGTGCAATTTCTGCGGCCGCACGAGGCGTTCTACAGACACCTTTGTGGAGGGACCGGGGGGGGTGTTTATCTGCCCGGACTGTGTGGAACTCTGCTATAACATCGTCCGTCAGGAAAAACGTCGGCAG
>JAKJEN010000193.1:0-327 GCA_022705405.1 Planctomycetota bacterium
GTTTGGTTTGGGGGTCCTGAGTACGGGCAATGATAAACGGCTCCAGCAGGGCCTGTTCTGTTTGGTCGAATTGCCCGCATGAAATCAAATTACCGAAACTGTCATTCATAAACCAGATCGAATACCGCTTTGAGCCGCTGATTTCATCCCGGCCTATTGTCAATTGGCCGGCCAGTCGGGGGATGACACATTCCTCATCCACAACAAGAAGGCCGGTCAGCAGCAAAGACAGCAGCAGGATCGGCGCCAAAACACGCTTCAGACTCACCCCGGAGGCCATCACCGCGATCAGTTCGTTGTTCTTGGTCATCCGCGCCAGAGAAAAAA
>JAKJEN010000193.1:337-4224 GCA_022705405.1 Planctomycetota bacterium
CCGCCGCAATCACTAAAATCATCCCGGACAGATAGCGAAACCAAAGAGCGATGTGCGGCCCGTAATAGGATAGAATACTGCTTAGGATATCTGTGTTTTCCATAAATTCATCGAAGTTGACAAACAAATCCAGCGTCAGGCACAAACCGATCAGGACCCCGAATGAAATCAGGTAGCCCACCAGAAAGTGTTTGGCAACATAGCGGTCTAACAGTTTCATATCGGTTTCCTGAGTTCCTTAAATTTTGGACAGTTTTCGATAAAACCACAAAGCCAGCAGGGTCAGCAGCACAAGGCCAGACCAAATCACAAAAATCCCCGTGCTTGCCGAGGCCGATGGATTTTTAGTCAACTGCTTTCCGGACATAATAAAGACAATCAGAATGCCCGCCGGGATAGTGCTGGCGCCGAATGCGCTGAGGATATGGCCGCCGCGAAACAGGATTCCCAAACAAATCCCGGTCAGGATCAGCGCTATGCAGCCCAGCCCAAGCACCAGCCGGGAATGAATCTCAGAATCCAGTTGATTGTCCACCTGGCTGACTTTCTGGCGAAGGTATTTTTGCTGTGAACGCAAAAGCGCCGACGGCCCTGAGGGCGGCAGCCCGGGATCTGTCTGAATCTGCCAAATCGTATTGAGCAAGACACCCGGTTCCAGTCCTCCGGAGATCGATTCGGGCAGCGGCAGTTCCGGGATCACCTTCTGCAGCGCTGTTCCCTGAACATTGGGACGCTGCCAGCGGGGCGTATCCAGTCTCAGTTCCAGCCCTCGATCCAGACGGTCGTCTTCCAGCAGGATCTCTCCCTGGAGGCAGTCATACTGGCAAAAGACCTGGCTGCTTTCATAAGGGTGCACCTCCAGCAGACGGATCGGACCGGTCAGTTCGATCCGCTGCTGCTTGTCAAGCCGGCATCCGCCGACCCGCAGCCGATATTCCCGCCCGCCGTCGACGCTCCGCAGGCGAAAATAGTCGTTTTCCCTTGCCATAGTTTGTCGGATCTGTTCGGCCAGTCGTTCAATGGCCAGTTGCGCCAGGGCCGTCAGGGCCAGGTCATAAATCGGCCCAAACCGCATCTTGTCGGCCTCGATCCGCTTGAGTTGTTCGATCTTTTGAAATTTGATTTTGTCGGCCAGCAGAGGGGGAACTCGACGCGTCAGGCCGATTGTGCCTACACGCACGGGCTGATCCTCGTCAAAACGCACCGTATCCTCTGTCAGTACCGTCACCGTGTGATAATCGTGGTGGGTTTCAATCTCCACAACCGCCTGACGGGCTGTAATCATCCGCGGGGGTTTGTCTTTCGGGGTGTCCAAAATCACCACATCCAATAGAAGGTTTTGCGATGGGATGGCCCGTTCGGCATAGAGTTTGTACCGCCCGCCCGGCAAGGCCCAGTAGCCCTTTCTCTGGATGTTGCGAAACAGAATCTGTTTGGCGTCGGCCCGCACTCGATACTCGCTGCGATGGACAAAGGCCGGAGTGATATAAAAACTCAGCAGCAGATTCAGCAGCGACGCCAGCAGCGCAAGCGACAGGCCCGGATACAGAATCGTGCCGAATCGAATCCCGCTGGCTCTACAGGCATCCAGTTCCCTGTCGGCGGCAAAACGCCCATAGGTCATCGCCGCGGCAAACAGCGCGCTGATGGGGATCACAAAGGTCAGTGTAATCGGACAGAAATCGCCGATCAAATGGAGCATTTGTCCCGGGCCCACGCCGTAATCCTTAATCATCGGAACCAGCAGCCCAAAGCTGAGCATCAAAGTCAGCGCAAGGGTTGTCAGCGCGAAAATCCGCAGCAGTTCCTTAAACAAATATCGATGCAGGATAAAAATCATCGGCAATACATTCCGTTTTACTTTACTTCTTTCCAAACGGATCTATTGTCAAAAAAAACCTTCCAATTGCAACCAAAAACCCAAAGCGCATCCCAAATCCTGTTGCAAAGATTCCGGCCGGGGGTATAATACCTGGCGGTAGAATATCTCATGGGAACCCAAGACGGGAGAAAAAATATGGCAAAAGACACAAGACAAGACAAGAAAAACAAAGTCATCGAGGTCCTCAACAAGGCCCGCGCAATGGAATTACAGGCCATCGCCCAGTACATGAACCAGCATTACGGTCTGGACGATATGGATTTTGGCGAACTGGCCGCCGATATGAAACTGATCGCCATCGACGAGATGCGCCATGCAGAAACCCTGGCTGAGCGAATCAAGGAGCTGGGCGGCGAACCGACTGTCGATCCGCTCGAGCAGGCGCAGAAAGGGCAGGAGGTTGAAAAGATTTATATCTTTGATACAAACCTCGAAGATCATACAGTAGACGCCTATAATGATTTTCTGATCGTTTGCCGCGAGAACGGCGACAGCGTCAGCGTGAAGATCTTTGAATCGATCATCGAAGAGGAACAGTCCCATCTGAACTATTTCAGCAATATCAGCGGACATATTAAAAAGATGGGAGCCCAGTACCTGGCGCGAATCGCCGGAACTTCCTCCTCGACCGGCCTGGCGCATCAGGGCTTTTATATTCGCGAAAAAGGCGGCAAGTAGCCAATCGCCTCAGGGCAATAAAACAGCCCTCGGCAGGTTGCCTATATAAAATTATTTGTGATTCCTATGCAGGGCCCGCCCTCGCCATGTCGAGGGCGGGTACCCTGAGCAGTTGAAGAAATCGCTATTTCGCCTTCATGGAAATAACGGTCGGATCTGTGGATTTCTATTTTCTATTCCTGGCCATACCAATCCTTCTTGGCATATTGCAAAGAGTTTTTGTAAGTCCGGCCGCTGCCTGAATGGGTTCAAAAAAATAGATCCTTTTTGCTTTCTTTTTTACGATCCGGCTTGCTATAATCGCCCTTTTCATAAATCTGAAACGTGAATCCAAGATGGAGGTTAAAAAACATGACCGACTACTCAGTCAGCCCTGCCGGAGAAAAGTTCCCGATCCCTGCAAAGGAAGAATACGCCGCCGAAATGCGTCGGCTTGAAACGCTCGCCGAGGCCGCTCGCAAGGAAGGCCAGGAAATCGTCGTCGTCATGGGCGTGGGCTTTGTCGGGGCCGTCATGGCCGCCATCGTTGCCGATACGGTGGACAAATCCACCGGCAAGCCATCCAAATTCGTCATTGGCTGCCAGCGGCCCAGCACGCGCAGTTACTGGAAGATTCCGCTGCTCAACCGCGGACTCTCGCCCGTTAAAGCCGAGGATCCCGAAGTGGACCCGATGATCGCTCGCTGCGTCCTCCAGAAAAAAACGCTGACGGCTACCTATAACTCCGATTGTCTGTCTTTGGCCGACTGTGTGGTCGTCGATGTCCAGTGCGATTACACCAAGCGCGATTTGGGCAACCTTCGCACCGGTTCTGCCGACATGGCGGCTCTGGAGGCCACCATGAAGACCCTCGGCAAAAAGATCAGACCCGAGTGCCTCGTGCTCATCGAAACCACGGTCGCCCCGGGCACCACCGAGTTTGTCGCCTGGCCCATCCTAAAGAAGGCCTTTAAGGCCCGCGGCATTAACAGCGAGCCGCTTCTGTCGCACAGTTTTGAGCGGGTCATGCCCGGCCGTCAGTACGTCTCCTCCATTCGCGATTTTTGGCGCGTCTGTTCCGGCTGCAGCGAACCGGCCCGGGTCCGCGTCGAAAAATTCCTGCGCGAAGTTCTCAACACCGAGCAGTTCCCGCTGACGGTTATGGATCGTCCCATCGAATCGGAGACCACCAAGATCGTCGAGAACTCCTACCGCGCTGCGATTCTGGCGTTTCTGGATGAATGGTCGGTCTTTGCCGAGCGCAACGGCGTGGATCTGATCAAGGTTATCAAGGCCATCAAGATGCGCCCAACCCACAGCAATATGATTTTTCCCGGTCCCGGTATCG
>JAKJEN010000194.1:0-377 GCA_022705405.1 Planctomycetota bacterium
TATCCGCCGGACTCTCGAAATGACCGATAACAATCGCGCAGAGGCCGCCCGGATTCTGAAAATCGGAGAACGTACCCTGTACCGGAAAATCAAGGAATATAAACTGTAAAAACCGACCCTATTTTTCGTCGGCCCGCCGTGGTCATCTCGAAAAAACAAAAACACAGTCGAATAGCGCATATCCCTGCGTTAAGTCAAAAACGCAAATGGGTTTTTCGACTTTTTTCTATCCTTGTAATCCCTCTTGTTTTCTTTGCCGGGATGGAGGGGATTTTGCGTCTGTTCAATGTGGGCTATCCGACCGGAATTGTGGTTCCCAGCCAAGTACGCGGGCAATCTGTTTACACACACAACATTAAATTCGGATGGCGTTTTTT
>JAKJEN010000194.1:387-4214 GCA_022705405.1 Planctomycetota bacterium
CGCGGCAGTTTGACGGATTTGTTTTGGAAACTCGTAAGCCGGCCGGGACTTTTCGGATTTTCGTCCTTGGGGAGTCGGCTGCGGCAGGGATGCCCGCACCCGAGTATAACTTTGCGCGAATTCTGGAGGTTATGCTGAACCAGGCCTTTCCGCAAACTCGATTTGAAATCATTACTGCGGCCATGCCCGCCATCAACTCCCATGTGCTGACAGATGTGGCCGCCGACTGCGGACGTCTGGAACCGGATCTGTTTATTTTGTATATGGGCAACAATGAAGTGGTGGGGCCTTTCGGTCCCGGAACTGTGTTTTCTCCTCTGTCTCCAAGCCGGACTGTAATCCGGCTCCATAAAGCCGTCAAGAGGACTCGGATCGGCCAGATGGCGGACTGTTTTTTTCGGTGGATTACCCCGGCTTCCCGCGGGCCGCAGCGCTGGGGCGGACTGGCGATGTTTCTGGATAAGCAGGTCCGTTATGACAGCCCGCGTCTGGAGACGGCCTATCGTCATTTTGAAAAAAATGTATCGGAAATCTGCCGGATAGCCCGAAAAGCCGCTGCGCCGGTTCTTATTTCGACGGTTGGATGCAACCTGAGAGACTGTCCGCCGTTTGCCTCGCTGCATCGGGCCGATCTGAACGAAGCGGAGAAACAGAAATGGGAGGACCTTTATCAAAAAGGGATCCAGCGAGAAGAGAGCGGAGATCTTGGCGGGGCAGTGGAATTTTATAAAGAAGCGGCTCTCATTGATCCTACTTTTGCGGATCTCCAGTACAGAACAGGACATTGCATGGACCTGGCAGGGGATCCGAATGGAGCAGGGGACTATTATCGCATGGCTCTGCAATACGACACGGTGCGGCTCCGGGCGGATCGGAGAATCAATGATATCCTTCGCTTGACAGCCGAGAACACAGAAGGAGTCTTTTTTGTCGATACGGCGGCAGCCCTTACGGAGTACTCCCGCGGCCAAAGTCCTGGGCTGGAGTATTTTTACGAACATGTCCATTTAAATTATGAAGGTCATTATCTGACGGCCCAAACGATGCTCGAACGCATTCATGAGATTTTACCGGAATTAAAAAACTCCGGCAGTGCGGTCTTACCCGACCGCCGGGAATGCGCTCGTCGGCTGGCTTATACGGAGTTTGAGCAGTTAATCCTCTGGGAACCGCTTGTCAAAGAGATGCTAAGCGAGCCGCCGTTTACCGGCCAGTTGTATCATGAAACAATGATGGAAAATATCAGACAGCAGATGCAAAAGTTGAGCGTCTGGAAGGATCCGGCTCGCGCAAAAACAGTACAGCCGGTCTATGAGCAGGCAATCCAGGATAATCCTGAAGACTGGCCGCTGCACTGGCGTTATTCAATCTTCCTCAAACGCGGACTTGGCGATTATCCAAAGGAAGAAATCCATCTGCGAAAAGCCCTGGAACTTTGCCCGCACAATGTACCTGTCTATCTGAATCTGGGACGCAATCTGACGCGGCAGGGTAATTATAGAGAAGCCCTGAAAATTTTGTATGAGCTTTTGAAGATCAAACCGAATTCTGCTGAAGCCCATGTGGAACTGGCTAAAATTTATAAAATCCGAAAGGATCAAAAAGGATATATTCAGCATTTGGCGACAGCGATTCGCTTTGCGCCGGCAGTCTCTGTAGATCCGTATCGTGCTTTGGCGGAGGCGTACTGGCTTGAGGGCAAAAGCGATAAGGCGATGAGCGCTCTGCGTCGGGCTATCCGGATTTTTCCCATAGAACAAACTGCCTATGTGCATGCCGATCTGGGTTCTCTGCTGATTTCTCAGAAACAGTACGAAAAAGCCCTTGCGGAAATGAAACTGGCTGCGCAGATCAATCCGGATCTGTCGAAAGATCCAAAGCATCAGCAAATCTTGCGTGAGCTTGAAAAGAAGATCGGCCGTTGAAACCCTGTCTGCAATATCTTTCAGACATCCCGGTCAACGGCCTGGGCTACTTTACGGATCTTTTCCATCAACCCCTTGAGAATGTCGGGCGTGATGGACTGGGCGCCGTCAGAGACAGCGCGCTGGGGATCCGGATGGCATTCAATAATCAGACCATCGGCGCCTGCTGCCACGGCCGCCAGACACATCGAGGGTACCATATAGGCATAGCCGGTTCCGTGTGAAGGATCAATTACGATCGGCAGATGCGTTCGTTCCCGAAGGGCCGGAATAATCGCCAGGGACAGGGTATTCCGGACATAGGCCTCAAAGGTTCGAATACCCCGTTCACACAGAATGACATGCGGATTTCCGGCATTGATGATATATTCAGCCGCCAGCAGAAACTCATCCAGCGACGCACTCATTCCGCGTTTTAGCAGCACCGGTTTTTGGGTATGTCCAACCGCCTCCAGCAGCGGATAATGCTGCATGTTGCGCGCTCCGATCTGCAGCACATCGGCATACTCGCACACCTGTTCAATCTGTTCAAGACCGACGACTTCGGTGACGACGGCCAGCCCTGTTTGCCGGCGCGCTTCCGCCAGCAGTTTTAAGCCCTCCGTGCCCAGACCCTGATAGCTGTAAGGGCTTGTACGGGGCTTGTAAGCGCCGCCTCGCAACCCGATACATCCGGCCTCTGCCGCCTGGCGGGCGGTTTGGAGGATCTGATCTCGGCTTTCCACAGCGCAGGGACCGGCGATCACGCCGATTTTCGTGCCGCCAAGAAGGAACTTGTCGGCGCCGATTGGGATCTGAGTCTTGTCTTTTTTGACTTCCAGAGAAGCCATCTTGTAAGGAGCCAGAATGGGGACGACTTTTTCAACCATAGGGGCATTTTCAATGGCGCCTTTATCGGCAGCCCGTTTGTCCCCAAGACAGGCAACTACCGTGCGGTCGGTTCCATGGATGATATGTTCTTTCAGGCCGTATTCACGAATCAGATGTACAACATGCTGAATCTGTGATTTACTTGCGCCCGGTTTCATTACAACGATCATAATTTTGCCCTCATTAACAAATTCTTTTACCAATCAAGAAAAGAAAAAAGTACCGACAAATCCGTGTTATTTCAAGTCCTTTGCAAAAAAGGCGAGGTTGATCCGATAGCCGCAATCTGATACATTTTCAGAAAAACGAAAAGCAAATACAGGTTGCGACAATGAAAATTCTTGCTTTGGCGGATTTGCATGGCGATCTTAGGCAAATTCCACAAATTTCAGGGGCGATCCAGGAAGCCGATGTGGTTCTGCTGGCCGGCGATATCACAAACTTTGCCGGAACAGAGAAAATTCGCAAAATACTGGATGTTTTAGGACAATATGCTCCACAAATGTTTGGAGTCCATGGTAATTGTGATCCGCCGGAGGTAGAGGAGGTTCTGGAAGAACGAGGAATTTCTCTTCATGGGCGTTGTGTGACGCTGGATGGCATTCAGTTTGTAGGCATTGGCGGCACAGAACCTTCCGCGGTTTTGTCGCCAAAGAATCGAGGAGAACCGGGATTTGAGAAACTTGTTGACAGAATTATACCGGCAATTAGACCGGAATTGCCGCTTGTGCTGGTCACACATCAACCGCCATATCGGACAAAAATAGATTCGTATTCACCGGATCATCCTACCGGAAGCAGAACAATTCGCCGGTTTATAGAGATGTCGCATCCAATTGTATCAATCTCAGGCCATATCCATGAAGCGAGAGGGCAGGATGTAATAGGCGATACAATCGTAATCAACCCAGGACCATTTTGTCGGGGATATTACTCTGTCATAGAAATTAGTGGGCGAAAAGTAAAGAACCACCAGTTAAAACTGGTGGCATTTTAGAATTCAAGCAGAGCTTGGCCGCTGTCTTCTTTGCC
>JAKJEN010000195.1 GCA_022705405.1 Planctomycetota bacterium
CCATCGGCCTGCGGACTGAAGATAATCCGAATAGACCGATTCAATCGTCGCCGCTTCGTTTTCCATTACAAAAGACAGGACGGCATAGTCCTTGGAGGGATCCAGTAAAAGGTTCGTATGCAGCGTTGGAGAAATCGAAGGATTGATTATCTCCAGCCGTATGAGGGTTTGGCCATTCTGTATGACCTCCGATGCGGCGATCTTCCGCGACAGCAGTTTCTGGATCTGCCAGTCTCCATAACCCCATGGAATCACTCCCGCCGACAGAGGCCCCAGAAGATCCTCGAACTCCAGCCCGGCTGCCGAGATCATCGCGTATTCGGCCTTCGGATAATAGCGGATAAGTTGTTTACCGTCCCAGCAGAAGATCTGCTGGCGGTTTAGGGAAGGGTCTTGGCCGAAACGGGACTTTGTTTCCGCTTCAGCCGGAGCCGACAGGACGGCGGCCTCTTCAGTTTCTATTACAATCTCCCAGCGGTATCGGCCCTGATCCACCGCGACGGTTTCCTGCGATTGCAAAAAAGAATTTCCCTCCCGATGATATTCCAGATGTCGCGCCGTCACGGTGCCTGACTCCATCCAGCGCCTGCCCGGCGAAGCAGTCAACTGGCGCAGCAGCGACTCAGTCTCAGACGCCTTCAGAGGCCGATCTGCCCAAACGGACATACTTAAGACAACCAGTAATATCCAGCCAAAACGGTATGAATACCTATTCATAAGATCCTCCGTATGTGATTAATCATCTGTATTTGTCGATTCCACATCGGCCCTTACCTGTTCGATAAAGGCATCCCATTTTTCCCGCCCGATTATCTCCCGAACCTGAGGATCTTCGTCCCAGATCGTTTCAAGGAATTCGAGGGCCTCCTGTCTGGAGGGCGCATCCTGTGTACTTTTGAGGTTGAATTCCGCCGTATTCTCCTCCGGCAAAGACATAGCGTTCTGTCCGGCCGGCGCCGACCTCATCTGCCAAGGCAGAGTCTGATGAATCAAAATGCCTTCCAGCAGACAGGGCAGCGTTCCGTAATCGATCAGAGAAATTGTCGCATTGCCTTCAGCGGCCGCTGTATAAACAAAACTGGCTACAGGCCCGTCTTCAATCGGCGCTGTCACATTGGCCATCAAAAACTGAATGCCTTCCGGCTGTTTGGCGCCGGGGCCCCACCAGTCAAACATAGCGTCTCGTGGGCTGGCCAAAATCTGTGCCGTGCAGCAGCCCGACGGATCGTTTGGATCACGTTCGGTATTCTCTATCCAGCCCAATTCAATATCCGAAAGAATGGCCTCGTTTTGGATGACAAACACATCCTTTCCAAAGGCGATCTTCTGAATATACAGCGTGACGCTGTCGCCCACCGTCAGATCAATCTCCTGCGCATTGTCGCCATCGGTAATTCGATACAGCACATTCGGATCTGCCGAGCCCGGCGAGGGCTTCCACCCTGCTGATCCCCACAGCCAGTAATCCGAAAACATCAGGAGATCCGTCAGCCCTACCATCCCATCCCGATCCAGATCTTTATGACCGCACCAGTCCGGTTCTGTACAGGAGCCGGCCAGCCAGACAGAGGCAAGTTGCGAAAAATCCGCAAAGTTTACAATTCCATCGCCGTTGAAATCTCGCGATGGGGTATTTTCCAAAGCCAAAATAATTCGCGGCTCAAACCAGCTGTTCGGATCCTCCGCCATATACTCGTAAAATTCAATTTTGCACTGCCCCGGCTCCAGCGGCACATAATCCACTACAAACCAATCCCCCGGGCGGATATCCGCCTGACTTGTATAAAAATCAAATCCGCGAATATTCGAATCCTTCCAATGCATCGCCAGAGCGTTTTCTCCTGTCCCTTCCAGACAACTGTCCTGAAAGAGTCGAAACTGCATCTGTCCGCGGCCTGTCAGCAAGCCCCGGCTCCGATCCCGGCCGCGAATAAACAGCCCTCCCTTCCAGGGCTGGTTGGCATCCGATGAAATGACAAGTGAAATCGGTTTGTCCGGCATTACTTCTTCGATGGTAAGGGGAATCAGACTGTTGGGGTCGGCTATTCGTAAAGTCACCTCTCCAAAAGCGGCCTGAATCATGAAGAGACTCAGTCCACATAGAAAAGCCCTGCTGTTCATAACAACTCCTGCGTATTCGGAAATTTGTTAAAATTAGGCAATCCCTCGATTTTGCCAAATAGCCGTTTCCTCCCTGGTCCGGCGTCTACAGTGCATACTTCCGTGATTTGTATTTACTATACAGTCGTCAGATAGACCCCGTTGGTTGACGGCAGAAATGAAAAATTTATTATTTTGCATATTTTTTTATCAATCCGCTCTGTTCATTTGGCGACTTATATCAGCAAGCGCACCTGCAGCAGAGGTGTGCCGTGCTCTTCAGAGAGGGGGAAAGGGTTACTGTAGGAAACGGGGCATTAAAACCCCAAGGCGGCAGTTTTAGGAGCGGAAAAAAAGGGGGCGATTCTTCATCTGGTTTGTGTAAATATTGTATCTATAACATATCTATATTCTTATGTAAAGAAATCCACTTGACTTTTGAGTTGTTTCGTGATATAAGATCAATGTCTTCTTGTCGGGGGATTTTAAGATATAGGAGGGCTGTTAGACGGAAAAGAATAAAGTGTATAGATAAAAAATGAAGGAGGGATTCTGCTATAATATATATAAGATATCTTTTTATTTTTATTATGCTTTTAACCTTAGCGGGATATGTCCAGGCAAGGTTAATCGCGTATTATCCATTCGACGGAGATTTTTCCGATGCCCTCGGCGATCCTCAAAAAGTGTTCACTCCAATCAATGACCCTAATTTCGCACCAGGACACAGGGGTCTTTCCGCCCAATTTGACGGCATCGACCAAACGGCCGTGACAACTTCCTTCGTAATCGATGATTTCAGTATTGTCTTTTGGGTTTGTACGCTCGATTCACAACCGGAGGGAAATCGTAAATTCTGGAACGGAAAAGGACTGGTAAGTACCGAATTTCTCGGCTGCGAAGAAGAGGCCGGAGATTGGGGAATATCCCTCCAAAATATCGACAAAGTGAGTTTTGGCATCGGCGGCTTTTGTGATGATACGCATGACGTTCAGTCTGAAACCGCAATCAACGACGGACAGTGGCACTTTATCTGCTGCACACGAAACGGAACTACGGGAGAATATAAAATCTATGTTGATGAAGGGCAGGCCCAAGATTCTCATGAACTTTTCCCTGTCTATCCAAGACAACCCCTTCCTATGTACCTTGCCTCCATCAACAGCGAACCCGGCAAATTTCTCAATGACCGCATTGACGAACTGGCCTTCTTTGACCATGTCCTGGCCCAGAATGAAATCGATTTGATCAGAATTCACGGAATCCAGGTTCCGGCCAGGGCTATGCGGATCGCCCCAACCGAAAATGTCGCCGTTCCTTACCAAACCCTGCTTCAGTGGACACATCCGGGCATCGTGGAATCGTACCGGCTCTATCTGGATACAGATCCCCTGCGAGTGGCCGATCCCAACCTGCCCTGGCAGACCCTGCTTATCGCAGGCGAACAGATCCAGCCGGCTTCCCCATCTGATCCTAACGCCTTCTTTCTGTTCGACCAGGTCCAGATCGGAACTGATTACTATTGGCGCGTAGATTCTCTGGTGGTCGAACCCAACTGGGCTTGCACTCTCCCCGACAGCAACGATCCCTGCTGGAATATCTATACCTGGACCAAAGGCGAGGTTTGGCGGTTTAGCGGGATGTCCCAATACATCGCCTTTACTGGATCATTCGAGGACCAGTACATTCTGCCCGACCCTGCCGCACATCAAATGCCGGCGGGATTGGAAATCAAATTTTCCGCCCAGGTCATTGCAGTCCGCCCGATTATTCAATACCAGTGGCTTATGGATAATGTACCTGTCTTTATCGATAATCTAAATTTTTCCGAAGAGATCGCGGCAGCGTCCGATTATCAGATTGACTCGGTCCTGACCGTCCATAATGCAGCCCGAAAACATCAGGGCCGCTACCAATTCAAGGTAATGCTGGACACTTTAGAAGAGTTTA
>JAKJEN010000196.1 GCA_022705405.1 Planctomycetota bacterium
TAATGTGACGGCCGAGATCGGGGCGATGGTGGATCCGCTGAAGATCAAGGCGACCGGCGAAGAACCGGCGGATTTTGATGCTTTCTGGGCAACCGCCCGTGCGGAACTCGATGCCGTGCCGCTTCAAGCAAAAAAAGTGCCTTCTGAAGTCTCGAAAGCGTACGTTGACAAGCTGGCTTGCTGGGATGTCAAAGTGGACTGTGCCGGGGGGATGCCGGTCTCAGGGTATCTGATTGTACCGGTTGGCGATCCTGATAAGAGTTTGCCAGCGATTGCCATCTATCATGGTGCTGTTATAGGTTCGGCGGGCAAGCCCTTCGCCCATGCAGCCCGGGGTGCCATCGTTTTTGATATCAATGCGTATGGAATCGAAAACGGACAGTCTGCCGAGTTTTACAAGCAATTGAGCCAGAATGAATTAAAAGGATATCCTTATCGCGGTAAAGAAGATCCGATGAAATTTTATTTTCGGGGGATGTACATGCGGGTGATGCGTTCCTTGGATTATGTCAAATCTCTGCCGGAATGGGATGGCAAGAACCTGATTGTGATTGGCGGCAGCCAAGGTGGCGCTCAGGCAATTGTGGCGGCGGCGCTGGATTCCCAAGTTACCATTTGCATTGCAGGGGTACCAGCTATGTGTGAGCATTCCGGACCTCTGGCCAATCCGCAACGCCAATCGGGCTGGCCACATCTGTACAAAGCCGATATCAACGGTCTGCCGGACAATCCGGCAGTATGTAGGACAGCTTCCTATTATGACAACATTTACTTCGCCAAACGGATCAAGGGGGAAGCTTGGTGGTGCGCAGGCTTTGTCGATAATATCTGTGTGCCCACCAGCATTTTTGCCTCATTCAACAATCTCCCGGCAGGTATCGTCAAGGAGATCACCACGACTCCTACAGGAAATCATGATGGCGCCCCAAATACCAAAGGCAATGCCCGCTTGAATCAATTCTTCAAAGATCTGAAATCAAAACAATAAACTTTTTTTGATGGACTATACCATAAATCCTCAAGCCCGCAGGCTTCCATGGGAAATGGTTTTTACTGTGGGAATTCGTTGTTCATCCCATGAAATTTTTTTGGGTCGTTAGTGTCTTTCGTTGTAAAAAAATACCGCTGCAATCAGCTTCACTGAAAGATTACCAAAATACGGAATGATTTAACGCCAAAATACGGAATGATTTAACGCCAAAATACGGAATTTTCTTGTGTTTTGAATTTTTCCATAGTATATTATTCAGTAGCAATCAGGCAATAAACTGAATGAGATTGGTTATGCGCAAGTATCTACCGCGGATCTGTGATATTTTACTTGAAAATGAACTGTCATCTACCGGGGCGGTTTTGATTGAGGGTGCCAAGTGGTGCGGCAAAACATCAACTGCCCTGCGCCCCGCAAAGAGTATTCTTTATATGCAGGATCCTGATACGGCTGCTGCGAACCTGGCCTTGGCTGATACAAAACCTTCGCTGTTGTTAAAAGGAGATTCGCCACGTTTGATTGATGAATGGCAAATGGCTCCAGTTCTCTGGGATGCTGTACGCTTCGAAGTGGACCGCCGGGGGATTCCGGGACAATTCATTCTGACAGGTTCGGCAGTCCCTGCTGACGGAAAAACCGCTCATTCCGGAACCGGGCGTTTTGCGCGTTTACTTATGCGCCCCATGAGCCTGTTTGAATCACAGGAATCCAATGGTTGTGTCTCATTAAAAGAGCTTTTTTCCGGAAATTGCGATATCGCGGGCGAAGGCATATTATCCATTGAACAATACGCTATCGCGATCTGTCGTGGCGGATGGCCGGCCGCGTTGCAAATGGCTCCGGAAAATGCTTTGCACACAGCCATCAACTATGTGGAAGCGATCATCAATATGGATTTTCAACGTGTGGACGGCGCCGAGAAAAATCCGGAAAGAGTCCGCGCTCTGTTGCGGTCCCTTTCACGGAACATTTCGACATTGGCCACTATGCAGACGATCATCGATGACATGCAGGCAAATGACAGTGCTATTACGGATAAAACCCTATCCACCTATTTGAATGTATTACGACGGATTTTTGTCATTGAAGATCAGCCTGCCTGGCAACCCTCTCTGCGTTCCAAAACAGCCCTAAGGACATCTGCCAAACGCCAAATGGTTGATCCATCCGTTGCTGCGGCAGTAATGCGTGCATCCCCGGAAAAAATCTTACAGGATTTCAACACCTTTGGTTATCTGTTTGAGTCGCTATGCATTCGGGATCTGAGAGTCTATGCTCAGGCAAACGATGGTTATGTTTTTCATTATCGCGACAAGTCCGACCTGGAAGCCGATATGATTATTTCCCTGAACAATGGCAAATGGGGAGCCATCGAGGTCAAAACAGGTAGCCGTCAAATTGAGGAAGCTGCCGCAAATTTGCTCAAGTTGAATAATAAGATCAATCAGGACAAGATGGGGGCGGCCTCCTTCCTTATGGTTATAACCGGCGGTCAATATGCCTATAGCAGACCAGATGGTGTTTGCGTTGTGCCTTTAAGCTGCTTAAAACCCTGACCGATGTCAGACCTCAAAGAAATCGCTTACTCGTCCTTCTCTTCCCCGGCGGATCCTTCAGATCAGCCGGAGATGACGGAGTTTTTTTAGACCTGACTGAAGATTCGCGTGCAAGCCCATGCGTAATAGCAGCGAACTTTTTTTGAGTTGGGTTGGAAAGGTAGAAAGAGTCTCAAGGACAGAAACTTGCAAATCAGTTTTCAGAAAATCTTTCTCAACAAGATTTTTGGGGATAGTAGCACGAAAATTTCGTAGGAAAGCGGATGTCCAAACCTGATCTTTCATCGCCAAAATAGAAGTTTTATTGCCTTTGGCTTGCAATACATCAAAATTTCTGAGGGTTACGATCCACTCACCAACCAAACTCTAAAAAAAATTCGTGCCTTTTCGTGCCTTTCGTATTTAAAAAAGCTTTTGGGACGCGGTCAATATCGTTTTAGAAAATACAGCCTTCGAGCGTAGCCTGTGCCACGCGCAGCACATTTCCCCCGATGATTTTTCGGATATCAGCATCGGAGAAGCCCCTCTGCACCAGCCCGACCGTGAACAGCGGCCAATTAGTCCAGGCAACGGAATTGTCCATTTTCTCGGTTGATTCAAATGGATCGATGGCAGGCGTCCAGAACTGTTCAAAGATCGGACGGGAGCGCCGCAAGTGCGGCCAGACGATGCCCGCTTCCGAAACACAGGGAGCCGAACGATCGGTGCCGATGGCCACATGCTCTACCCCGAAGTTTTCCGCCACGTAAACGATATGGTCGAGGAATGAATCAATCATGCCGGTGCCGCGATAAAAATAAGGAATCGTGCAAATGCCCGCATATCCGCCGGTCTTGACGATCGCGCGGATGACCTCGTCTGTTTTTCCCCGGTAGTGTTTGCTGAGAGCTCCGGCGACCGTGTGGCTGGCGACGACCGGCTTTTTCGAGCATTGGGCGGCCTCCAGACTCGTGCGAAGTCCGGAGTGCGCCACATCCGGGATGATGCCTACCCGGTTCATTTCCGCAATAACCCTGCGTCCCAGATCGCTGAGCCCTCCATCTGACGGCTCTGCACAGCCGTCCCCGAGCAAATTCCTGCGGTTGTAGGTCAGGTGCATCATGCGGACTCCGAGCTGAAAGAATACGGTAAGATAATACAGGGCGCTTTCAACGGAGTAAATGGTGCTTGGCAGCGGGACGCCATTGGTGGTAATGTAAATCGTATGCTTGCCCGCTTTTTTGGCAGCGGCAACATCGGCGGGAAAGGCCGAGCGTGCCACAATGTCAGGAATTTTGTCGCAAAAGTATGTACGCCGGGCCAGACGTTTGATCAGTCGCTCGATATCATTGCTTTCCTCCCCGGAGTTCTGGAAGACACAGTCCACTCCTGCCGCATCAAACGTTTCCTTGAATGCCCGTACGGCATCCGGATTGGCCAGAAAGCCCAGCTGATTTTCATTTTCCAGAAAATCGGAAATTTCGTTGCGGTCTGCTCCGGCTTCTG
>JAKJEN010000197.1 GCA_022705405.1 Planctomycetota bacterium
AGGGGTTCCTGAAGGTCTCATGTCCTTGTTATCGGACATTCAGTCCTGTTTCGTTTAACTTTTCAAAGATCAATAAATTATGAAATGCAACAGAAGAATTCGGTTGTAATATCACTTTTTTAATAAATGATGGCTTCAGAGGAAGAATAATCCCTTTACCTGGGCGTTCACCTCTGGTTGTGTGTGCAGCAAGAAGTCTATATTCATTTTCAAAAGTGAAACTTATATGCTTATATGATAATCCTGTGAACGTTTGTTGAAAACGAAAATGTACTTGGAGACATTTGTTTTTAAAATTAGAATCGTTACTCCAAATAGGCTCCTTACCCTTAAAAACTTTATCGTTGTGATTTCCTGGAAGGACATATTCCATCTTTTTAAATACTGCCAGCCATTCCTTATTTTCAGATTCATCAAAAGCTGTAAAAGTGTCCGTAAGCTCTTTTGCATTTGTTCCTAATAAGATTCCATTTTTTTCTTTTCCGTAAAGGCTCCACATCGCAATACATTCATAGTGTGTACCGTTCCAACAACTTACATAGACTTCTTTCTTGCCTTCATGAATAGATTTGTGGATATCCTGAATATAAAAATCTTCAAGAGAAGGAATCTTCTCCTCTTGCCCGTATTTGGAAAGAAGTTGCGAGGTATTTCTTTCTTTCAAATACTCATGCATATGGGATAGCATTGCCTCCCAACGATCATTGAATAGAGAAGCCTTAGGTATGAAAAGCCCTTTATCAAGAATTTCTAAAAATCTCTCAAAGACCATATACCGATATAACGGTATTTCATTTAATTGCGGCATTTTATCTGTCTTTCTACAAATATCCTGTGCGTTTATAAATATATGGCTCTCCATCTGTGATTTAGCCATATTTTAGCGGGGAATACAATAAAAGGCAATAATTTGCCCCTTTTTGGAGAAGATTTTATAATCAAACGACAGATAAAATATTTGTTTTTATGAAGGTATGCAGGATTTGTGTGCGAAGAAGCCGGGAATGGTTATATTGGACAGGTAAATGAAAATGTAACTAATTCATATATTGTAATTGTAGTTTTAATTTTTTTTACCTGCCGTAAAGTTCTCTTTTTTTGTACCGTCAGCGCGTTTGTCGGACGTGCTTTGTTTTTCGTCAGAGACAATTTTTCGTGCTTGGCGGATAATTCCTTCTGCAAATCGTCGGGCCTGAGAAGATCCCTGTTCTCTGGCCAGCGTGTCAATATTTTTCACGATGCAGTGAACCAGTTTGTTGACCACGCCGCGAACTGATTGCTCCAAATCCGGCCGACAGTCCGCCGAACAGGCCAATCCCCTGAAAAAATCTTCCAATTCGCTGTCGCGGATTTCCTCGAATGCCTTTTTCATCTCTTCGATCAGCGGGCCGATGTCCCGATTGGCCAGCCACTCCATAAACCCGTCGGCGCTGCGGCAGATGATTTCCACCGCCTGTTCCAGTTCTCCCTCTCGCAGTTTGATGTTGTCCTGCACTACTTGCGCCAGGTCGTCAATGCTGTACAGATACACATTGTCGATCCGTTCAATTTCCGGGTCAAAGCAGCGGGGAACGGCGATATCGATCAGCAGCAGCATCCGATTTCGCCGTCGGCGCATGACCTGTTTGAGTTTGTCTTTATTGAAAAGATATCCATCCTGAGCCGAGGCGGCTCCGACGACGATATGAGCGCCGACCATGTATTCTTCAAGGTCTTTCCAGGCGCCGTATTGTACGCCGTGTTCCTGAGCGGCCTGGCAGCCCCGTTGCGCGGACCGATTGACAAGCGTTATATCCTGGCATTTGATCTGCCGGAAATGCTCAACCAGCAATTGTCCCATCTGGCCTGCGCCGGCCACGACAATCTTTGCCGAGCGGATATCGGAAAATAATTGCCGGGCCAGTTCGACCGCTACGCCTGCCACGCTGACTCGCCGAGCGGCGATGGCTGTACTGCTGAAAATCTCCTTGGCGGTGCGAAACGACGCATGGAACAGATGGTTGAGAATCTTGCCGCAGGATTGCTGCTCACAGGCCAGCGAATAACTTTCTTTAACCTGTGAAAGAATCTGGCTTTCTCCGATAACCATGCTGTCCAGCGAGGAAGCGACGGTCATAAGATGGCGAACCGCCTGTTCATCGGTTTTAATATAGACCGACTTGCGGATCTGCTCATAGTCCAGATTCCGAAGAGCAAAAAGAAATTTTGCGAATGCGTCCGGACTCAAGGATTCAGAAGACTCTGCGGCTGCATAACATTCCACTCGATTGCAGGTTGACAGAAGGGCAAACTCTTCCGTCGGCCAGGCCGCTTTCAATTCCCTGAGGGCTTGCCGGGAAGCGGCTGAATCAAAGGCGGCCTGCTCGCGGATGCGGAGGTCGGCGGTTTTATGATTTATGCCAACAACTATGATTTTCATGACAAGACTCAATGGGTTTGGCGAATCTCCGTCGGCCGAGCGCCGAAATCATGGACGGATTTACACAGAATCTGACTGCCCAAAAAGGCAAACAGGATCAGAAGACAGGCCGCCAGCGTCATTTTCGCAATGGTTTTTCCGCTCCAGGCCAGAGATTTGCTGAGCAGCAGGATCGCCCCCAGTAGCAGCCATGAGAGGGTAATCATAACGATTTTGGAATCAGTCAACCAATCGGCCGAAGTCATATGAAGTCCTTTCGATTTGACGGCAGCCATCGCGATCCCGCTGATAAGGCCCACTGTCAGTGCGATAAAACTCCACCTAAGCCCTGTCAGGATCAGCCCTTGTATGGCCTCAACGGAAGGTATTTTTCCGAACAAGGTCATAAATTGTTTATTTTTCAGCCGTTTTGAGCCAAGCAGGAAAAGCATGCTCATCGCCGCCGATAAAAGAATCATCGCTCCAGCCAGGATCATCGACAAGGCGTGAACGGCGATCCAGGGGGTTTGTGCGGCTTGCTGGAGCGAGGCAGCCGGTCTTGCCGCCGCTGCACAGAGCAGGGTCATTAGAAAAAATAACCAGGCCATTACGGAAGAAAACCAGGGTTGCCGATTGGAGACTGAAAGAGACAGAAAAAGGCCTCCGAATAAAATCAGCATAATAACCATCGATTCGAAAACATCGGACATCGGCAGCGCCCTGAGGGATACTGCCCGAAGTCCCAGAAGAATCATTCCTGTCAACATTCCCATTGCCGTGCTTGCCAGGATCAAACCCCGGTAAGGATATTGTCTGCCTGTTTTCTGCATCAAACCAACAACCGCACCCAGGCAGGAAAAGGCAAGCATTCCCGAAACGAGGAATCGTTCTATAGGCGGCAG
Organism: Planctomycetota bacterium; assembly: GCA_022705405.1. Classification (GTDB taxonomy): domain Bacteria; phylum Planctomycetota; class Phycisphaerae; order Sedimentisphaerales; family Anaerohalosphaeraceae; genus JAHDQI01. The sequence goes on from JAKJEN010000197.1 coordinate 3,301, forward strand.
TTGAAACATACAGATTTCCTATCCATTTTTGATTATAGATTCTATCTGATCATACAAAATTTTACTTTTTTATACAAGTTTGCAATTTACCTGTCGCCCGATTGATTTATTTGCAATATCATATTTTTTTTGAGTCGTTTATATCTTAAACTATGCGGATAGGCAATTTGTATCCAACGTTGGATACAGAGCCATCCTATCTTTTATTAACTCATTTGGAGGCAAAATTATGAAAAAGTACGGAATTTTGATTCTGGCAGCCCTGGCGGTATTGGCCTGCACCTTGCCCTTGATTGCAGCTGAACAAGGATCTCCGAAAGCGCAGCCCTCGCAGTTGGGTCCTGGCGATATGTTGCGGTATGGACGAGAAATGCAGACCCAGGCCATTGCGGCCATTGAGGCGGAACTGACCAAGATGAAAAATGCGCTGGGTGCGGCGCCTGCCGGCGGACGGGAGGCGTTCCAGAATATGTCCGAAGAAGAAAGGACCCGGATGCGGGAGCGCTTTCAGACGATGCGCGAAGAACGGGCAATGTCGCTTGTGGCGATCGAGGATCATCTGGCCAAATTGAAAGGGGCACGGACTTTGACTCAGGAGCATGATCAGGCAATTGAAGCCCTGCAGAACCTAAAAGCGACGGCCGACAAAGAAAATGCCAAAGAAACGGCGGCT
>JAKJEN010000198.1 GCA_022705405.1 Planctomycetota bacterium
TTCCGTTTGGCCGTTGGTCGGAAAAGCGCGATCCAGAATGTAATCTCGCGGAAATTCGCAAAATCTACCAGCGTTTTCTAGAATGGTCGGCCGCCCGCCGGCAGCCGCGCCGCCCTGCGCAAACACCGCTGGAGCTGGCCCGGGAACTTTCGACGGCTTCCAGCTACGCGCCTCTCGCAATCCTTACGCAATGCTACCACGATGTCCGTTATGGGGATGTCACCGCTCCTCCTCCGGATATCGAAAAAGCGCGGCACGCCCTGCAACAGTTGGAACGGGAAGATCAGGCGCCCGCAAACACAGCACAGCCCGGAGAGGCCGACCGCCCGATTCTTTCCAAACTTTCATGATTTTGGGTGTTGCTTTCATAGTCATTGACAGAGACGCTGGATTTGGGTATTAAAAAACCATAGGGTATGCAAATCAAAATATCGTTTCTCCGGCTGAATATAAGCGTCCGACAATAGCGTCGCGAGGCGAACATGAACATTTTCAATATCTGTTGAAAACGGTATGTGTGCAAATCATTCTGTGGTTCCCGACAAGGAATATCAGGCGCACCTCGAACGAGCGGCAGGCTATATCCGGGATCATTATGCCGAAGAGTTGAGTCTTGATAAACTGGCCGCCATAGCGCATTATTCCAAGTATCATTTTCACCGTCTGTTTCATGAACACTTTGGCGAAACGGTTAATGACCGCGTCCGGCGCGTCCGTCTGGAGCAGGCCGCACGCAGGCTGATCAATGATTTCGATGCGTCCATTGATGAAGTTGCCGCCTCGTGCGGTTTTTCCAGCGCTCAATACTTTGCCAGGGAATTTAAATCGCATTTCGGCCATTCTCCGAGCTCGTTTCGCACAGGCTCCGGACGGGAAAATATTGCATCTTTATCCGATGATCCCGGCGAAAGCACACCGCTCCAGGTGAAGATAAAAGAATTACCGCCGTACCGTGTCGCCTACATCCGGGTTATCGGGCCTGACGACTCTGCCTTGCATGTTCAAGCCCTAAAGCGTCTGCTCACCTGGGCCGACACCAATGGGCTTTACAATGAACAAATCCAAGTGATCGGCGCAGGCTGGAGCGATTCCGAAAAGAGCCCGTCCGATCCATTTGTCTTTGATGTCTGCCTGGTTGTTTCTGAAGACGTCCAGGCGGAAGGCGAAATCGGCATCCAGTATTTTCCCGGCGGCCCGTATGCCGTTTTGTATTGTGAAGATGTTCTAGAAGCAAACAACCGGCAGGGACGGCGCCTCTATTACGAATGGATGCCGGCAAACGGATACAGAATGGGGGATTGGCCCTTTTTGATTTTTTACGGCAATGATCCCGAAGCCAACCCCCGCAAAATCGCCATTTGGGATATATGTCTGCCGATAAGACCTCTGTAGAATCTGGAGAACCGTGACCGGTGCATTCGTCTTCCCTTTTATCGGGCGTCGCTCAGGAACAGACGCATCTAAACCGGATGACCGCTTACCTTCGGGATCATTTTGCCGAAGGATTGAATCTCACGGATTTGGCCCGCCTGGCCGGTTTTTCCAAGTTTCACTTTCATCGTATTTTTAAGGCCCGCTATGGCGAAACACCCGGAGATTACCTGAAGCGGATTCGTTTGGAGCAAGCCGCCTGCAAACTGCTCGGGAACGGCAACGCCTCCATTACGGATATTGCTTATGAATGCGGCTTCTCCAGTTCTCAGCACTTTGCCAAGTCTTTCAAGGAGCATTACGGCGTTCCCCCCGGTTTGGTTCGCGACAGGTTTGATTGGCGGACCCTGCTGTTGAAAAAATTTCAAGTCATGGATAGCGCCCGTGGAAAAAAGCATTGCCTGCCGGCGGACGTCAGAAGAGAGGGAAGGTTCATAAAAATTCCATTGATCGCACCAGGCAGACTTAACGGGGAAGCATTCCTGGAGCTGGAGGTTACGGATCTTCCGTCTTATTCTGCGGCCTGTATCAGACTTCATACGGTTCCTTATTCGAAAGCTATCGACGCCGCCGGGCAGAAAATATTTCTTTGGTCGGTTTCTAAAAAACTTTTTTTACGCGGCGGCGGGCAGTCAATGCATGCGCTGGACATTATCCCGGATGAAGAAGGACGCTACGTTTATGATGTTTGCCGGACGGTTCCGGAAGGGATGGCCCTTGATGACGACGGGGAAATACGGATGCGCCGTCTGACCGGAGGGCAATATGGAATCTATCATGGAAAATTCAAAACGATAACGGCATCTGAAGCGGCCATTAAAAAAATACTGATCGGCTGGTGGCTGTCAAGTTATTTTCCCCGCGATCGAAGGCCTCTCTACGTCATCATATACAACCCCCTGGCTGAGGATGCATCACGAAACTGGCTGGTGGATTTTTGCTTTCCAATTACCACTCTTTCGTCAAATCATCCGAATCCAAAACCGCAAGATTTGGCACAACCATAGCAATCAGCCGCACGCAATCGGCTTCGGTTTCGTTATAGCTTATTGCAATCCTGTGCTGCGCAAAGACGAAACAGACAAAAATTCTGGAGGAATAGAATGGACGCCGATCATACCCGCGTTCCGTACCTGGATAATATCCGCAATGTCCTGGTCTACAATGTTGTTTTGCTGCACATTCTTCAAATGTTCGCCTATCCCCTGCTCTTCTGGTGGGCCGTTACCGATAAAAAGGGATCCTCCAGGTTTTATGAGACGAGTCTGGCCCCCATGGATGTTTATTTGATGCCTTGTCTGCTGTTTATTGCCGCTCTTTTCATCTTTCCCTCCCTGAAAAAAAATACTCCTCTGGAATACCTGAAAAAGCGGTTTTTGCGTCTGTGTATTCCGGCCGTCGTTTTTCTTTTTTGCGCGGGAGACATTTTCTTTCAGCTCCTCTTAAACCGTCTGAATCCTGTTCCTCAGGTCTATTGGGATACATTCCTTAATTACTGGCGCGCCTTTGCAGACCTTCCGGCAATCTATCTCTCCATGTCGCAGAAAACACTGAACACGATCACATTCAACATGCAGCATGTCTGGTTCCTGACGCTGCTCTTTTTCATCACGGGAGTTGTCATTTTATTGACCCTGCCTTTTAAAGAGAAAAACAGTGGACCGGTAAAAGTGGATGGCCGAAAAACCATTATCGTCAAGACAATCCTCTTTGCCGCAGCGTCAAGCATTGTCTGCGCCGCCGGCATGATTTGCTGCGTTAGACACGGCATCGATTTTGGCGCATGGCTGATTATCGGCAAAGTGGCGCAGGTGCAGATCGGAAAAATCCCGATCCTCCTTTTATTGTTTTTGTTCGGTCTGTATATGTATAAAAAAGAATGGCTCACCCGGGGCGACATTGGAAGCTGGAAGATATGGGGAGTCATGGCGTTAATTCTCATTGGAATATATGCTTTTTTATTCCATACCGGCATCCTGCCGGCGCTTGATGAAATACTCAAAGCCGTTGATCAAAACATGCAGTCTGTCGATCAAATGGCGATACCGGCCATAACGGATTCCCTGAGATTTGCATTTTTATGCACCTGGATTTTATCGCCGCCGATCTGCATCTTTCTTTTGATGTTTTTCCTTTCTTTTGCCAAACGCTTCTTCAATAAAACAAGTTCGGTCACCACCTTTTGTTCAAAGCATTCCATCAATGTGTACGTTCTTCACTATATTCCCGTACTTCTTTTGCAATACACTTTTTTGAACGTGCCCATCCCCTCGATGATCAAAATCATATTAATGGTGATTATCATTATTCCCGCGTGTCTGTGGCTGAGTCACCGACTGGTCTATCCGTATCCTAAAATCGCCATTGGGTTCTTTGTCGCGCTGAAACTGGCCGCGCTGGTCGCCGGATTTACGTTTTACTACTTTGCGCTCCTGGCCCTGACTTTCATTTCCTTCGCGGGAGCCGTCTATGAATCAGCAAAGTGGTACAGGGTTGGCTGGAGGACCGGCCGGGAGACGGCAAGCCCTATTGAATAG
>JAKJEN010000199.1:0-3559 GCA_022705405.1 Planctomycetota bacterium
CGCGTTCGGGCTTCGACGTGAGACTTCGGCGTGAGCACTCAGTCGAACGCTCAGCCGAACGGGACCGCGCCCTACTTAAGGGCGGCCCCATTGGTTTCCGAGGGGCGATAGGGAAAGATTATAAGGAATCAGGAGGATCATTAACATGAAAATAAAAGTCACAGAGGAAGTATGGAAAGAAGGCAATATGTATGTTTCTTACTGTCCGGAACTTGATATGGCTGCGTGTGGCAAATCCATAGAAGAATCTAAAAAGAATCTGAAGGAAGTTATTTCTATTAATTTTGTGGAATGCCAGAAAATGGGAACCCTCAATGAACTACTGCAAGATGCCGGATTTACTGAAGATCAGAATAACGTGTTGCTGGCCAGAAAAGAACTGGTCAGTTTTTCTCCCATTGAATTTGGTATCTGATGTCAGCAATCAGGCCAACAACGTATCAGGTTCAAGTCAAGATTTTTGAAGCTGCTGGTTGCCGGTATATCCGAACGCATGGCGATCATCTTATTTATGCATATCCCGGCGCAATAAGGCCCGTCGTAATTCCCAAATATCAGGAAGTCCCGGCCTTCATCATTAAAAACAATATGAAGGTCATTGGGATGACAAGAGAGCAATACTTTCAGTTTTTGGGAGACATTTAAGCTTTCCATTGCCTCGTGCAGCTTTCAGAACTTTAGTTTGGCACCATCAACTATCCACCATCCACTATTATTGCCATGAGCCATGAGCTATCAGCTATGATCCCCGCGCTATCCACTATACACCATTCACCATCCACCATAGTCCCATCGCCTGACCCGCACTGCGTTCTCATCACCGGCGGCACCGGCTACATCGGCAGCCACACGGTTGTTTCTCTGATCTCCGCGGGCTATAATCCCGTTATTGTTGATAATTTATCCAACAGCAAAATCGCCGTCCTGGAGCGCATCGAAGCAATCACTGGCAAGCGGCCGCCTTTCTATCAGGCAGACCTACGCGACCGCAACGCCCTCGATGCCGTCTTTCAAAAGCATTCCATCTCCGCCGCCATCCACTTTGCCGGCCTCAAGGCCGTGGGAGAATCCGTTGCCGAGCCCCTGCGCTACTACGAAAACAACATCGAAAGCACCCTTTCCCTTTGTTTCGTCATGGCGGCCCGCGGCGTCAAAAGGCTTGTCTTCAGCTCATCAGCCACCGTTTACGGCGATCCGCACACCGTTCCCATCCGGGAGGACTTTCCTCTGGCGCCTGCCAATCCCTACGGCAGAACCAAACTCATGACCGAGCAAATCCTTCAGGATCTTTATGCCTCCGATCCCGCCTGGCAAATTGCCCTGCTGCGCTACTTCAACCCTGTCGGAGCCCATCCCAGCGGGCTTATCGGCGAGGACCCCAGCGGGCGTCCCAACAACCTGATGCCCTACATCAGCCAGGTCGCCGTGGGACGCCGTGAGCAGCTGAGCGTTTTTGGCAGCGACTACCCCACACCCGACGGCACAGGCGTGCGGGACTACATCCACGTCATGGACCTGGCCGAAGGACATGTCGCCGCCCTGCGCTACATGGAAAAAGCAGAGTCGTCATCGCCACATAATTCGTCATTCCCCAACAGTTTGTCATTCCCGCGAAGGCGGGAATCCAGGGATCTGACCATCGCGCCCCTCATCGTCAACCTGGGCACCGGCCGCGGCTACAGCGTTCTCGAAATGCTCCATGCCTTTGAAAAAGCATCAGGAAAAACCATACCCTATCAGATTACAGACCGACGCCCCGGAGACATCGCCGCCTGCTATGCAGACCCGACCCTTGCAGAAAAAATGCTTGGCTGGAAAGCCGCCCGCAGCTTGGAAGACATGTGCACCGACACTTGGCGCTGGCAGTCCCAAAACCCGAAAGGATATCCATAATTTTATTTTAATTCACCATTCACCTATCTAGACTTGTACTTAATTACTTAAAACTATTTTCTGAAAGATTTCACCATGACATCCATCCACAAAGGCATCATTCTGGCAGGCGGTGCGGGTAGTCGTCTGTATCCGCTTAATCTGGTCGCCAGCAAACAACTGCAGCCGGTTTATGACAAACCCATGATCTACTATCCGCTTTCAACTCTGATGATGGCGGGCATTCGGGACATCCTCATCATTTCCACACCGCAAGACACGCCCCGCTTTGGTTCACTGCTAGGTGACGGTGCCCGCTGGGGGATAAAACTCAGCTACAAAGTGCAGCCCGAGCCCAAAGGCATTGCGCAGGCCTTCCTGGTCGGCGAAGAATTCATCGCTGGCGAGGCCGTCTGCCTCATTTTGGGCGACAATATCTTCTACGGCAAAATGGATTTGCACAAAATCGTCGCGGAATTTCAAGATGGCGCAATCGTTTTCGGCTATGCCGTCAACGATCCCGAGCGCTATGGCGTTGTCGAATTCAATGCGGACGGCAAAGCCATCAGCATCGAAGAAAAACCCCAAAAACCCAAATCCAACTACGCCGTCCCCGGACTATATCTCTATGACAAAAACATCACACAGATTGCCAAAAACATGAAACCATCGGCAAGAGGCGAACTGGAAATCACGGATGTCAATATGGAATACCTGCGCCGGGGGCAACTGAACGTTGTAGCGCTTGGCCGGGGTATCGCCTGGCTGGATACCGGCACGCACAACAGCCTTCTGGAAGCCAGTCATTTTATCGGCACGCTGGAAATGCGCCAGGGTTTAAAGATCGCCTGCCTGGAAGAAATCGCCTACCGCATGGGATATGTCGATAAAAAGAAAATGCAGCAAGTGATTGAAGAAACACCAAAATCGTCATATCGAGACTATCTGGAAAGAGTTCTAAGGGAAATAAATATGTAATGGATAACCTTATCAAATAGAAGTCTAAATAAAAAATATTAAAGGAATTTTAAAATGGTTATACAGTCCAAGACTAATCCGAAATTTGTTACAAAAGATGAACATGGCAATCCTAATGGTTTTTTGGTTACTCTCTATAATATACACGATGGGTTTTTCCCGCCGGGGAAAGAGCCACAACAGGTTTATTTAACGGTCATTGCACCGCGCCAAATAAAAGGGCCACACCTGCATTTCATACGTACCGGCTGCTTTACATGCATCAAAGGCAACGCACGATTTGTGCTAAAAACACCAGAGGGATACAAAGTTTTTTATAGCGGTGAGGGTCACGAATACCGTTCTGTAATTGTGCCTACCGGAATTCCTGCCGCGTTGCAGAACATGGGGGATGAAGATGCCTATGTTCTCAACATGCCTAACCCCGCTTGGACCCCAGATATGAACGATGAGCATGGCGCGGACTTCAGCGATTTTAATTTTGAAGCCCCATGAAGCATATTGTACATAAATTCATATCAAATCATATTCAATATCCGTAATAGTCGGCTACAGGAGGCATAAAATGCTAACAGGGAAAAACATTCTCATTACCGGTGGCACAGGTTCTTTCGGTAAAAAATGCACGGAAATTATTCTTAAGCGATATAAGCCCAAGCGCCTAATCATATACAGCCGTGATGAATTGAAACAATTTGAAATGGCTCAG
>JAKJEN010000199.1:3675-3907 GCA_022705405.1 Planctomycetota bacterium
CCGCCATAAAGCAAGTCCCTGCCGCAGAATATAATCCGTTTGAAGCTGTCAAAACAAATATTCTGGGAGCTCAGAATATCATCAATGTTGCCATTGATCAGGGCGTGAAAAAAGTCATTGCCCTGAGCACAGATAAAGCAGCTAATCCTGTCAATCTTTATGGCGCCACCAAGCTTTGTTCGGATAAGCTGTTCATTGCCGGAAATTCCTATGTTGGTCATGATCATTCCAT
>JAKJEN010000019.1:0-3859 GCA_022705405.1 Planctomycetota bacterium
AAACACTTCGCAGCCAGACCCAGGGCCTGGTCCTGATCTCCGGGCCTGCCGGCAGCGGCCGCACAACCACGCTCTATGCCCTTCTGAGAGGCCATGATCCCTTCTTATACAACATCAATACCCTTGAAAAAAACCCGATAGCAGATCTTCAGAACATCACCCAGCATACCTTTACCCTCAGCGACACAGGAACCACCAGCTATTCGCGAAAACTGCAAACCGTCCTGCGAAGAGGCCCGGATATCGTCGGCATCGAAGACTGCGACGACTCCCAGTGCGCTCAACTGGCTTGCTCAGCCGTAAAAGACGGCAAAATGATCTACGCCGTACTGGAGGCCAACAGTGTCAGCCAGTCGCTCGAAAAATGGATAAAACTTGTCGGAGATAAAGATCGGGCCGTTGACTCGCTGACCGCAATCCTCAATCAGCGGCTGGTTCGTGTTCTTTGCGATCAGTGCCGAGTGGCATATAAGCCCAATCCCGCCCTGTTTAAAAAATTCAATATCCCAGCCAACGATGTGGATATGTTTTACCGACCGGGCGAAATTGAGGAAGACAAACGCGGCCGACCTATCATCTGTCAGAAGTGTCAGGGAACCGGTTATTTCGGGCGGATCGGGCTGTTTGAAACCATTCGATTTACCCCGGATCTGAGCCGAGCCGTCAAACAGGCCAAGACCCCTCATGAAATCATCTCTGCCCTGCGAAAGGCCGGGATGCTTTATATGCAGGAGCAATCGATCAAAAAAGTGTCTTTGGGAATAACCTCAATCAACGAAGTAATACGCAATTTCAGCACAAAGAATCCATAAGTCCGACTCGAAATCCACAGGGAACTGAATATGGCAACGACTCTGGTATGTGTAATAATGCTGGCAGGCATCGCTTATTTTTATCTAAAATGCAATATTATGACTTCGCTTACAAATCTGCTTGCAGCCCTGATGGGATGTATTTTGGCCTTTTCTTACTATGAGCAGTTGGCCGGCCTGCTGGTCTCTGAATCCTGGGCCGTCGCCTGGATTCAAAGCGCTACGTTTCTGCTGATTTTTTTCTTTGGTTTTCTGTTCATTCGCGTCCTGTCCGGATTCCTGACCAAAAGCGACTTTGAAGTGACCCAAATAGCCAAGCTGTCCATCAATCTGACCTGCGGGGCGCTGACCGGGATGGTCGTCGCAGGTATCCTTTTAGTGGCAGTTGGTCTTTCGCCTCTGCCGCCGCGTCTTTTTTACAGCCGATTTCCTCTTTCCAAGCCGATCCATCTGGGACTTTCCTATCCTCCGGTAATCAATGCGGACGGATTTGCCGCTTCCTTCTATTCCTGGGTCAGTCAAAGTTCCCTGAGTTCATCCAAAAGTTTTGCGGTACTGCACGCCGATTATTTGACTCGCCTCCACCTGAATCGGTATGCCTTGAGCAAAGACATTCCCGCAGTCTGTTCCTATAAAGCCATCAAACTGCCGTCGGGCAATGTTTCCCCGGTACGTTTGCGAAAGTTTTCAGACACGCCGGAGATGATGACCGTAGTTCGGCTGGGGATTTCTGCCAGTGAAATTCACAAGGGCGGAGCGGCCGAAAAAAACCATAAGGTGTCTCTGATTGCCGGGCAGGTTCCTCTGATCATCAAAGAACAGGATCAGGCGGGTAATTACACCGGCTCTGCCCAGGTGATTTATCCTGCCGGAAAGATGAACAAAGGGGGCGCCTTAGAAACGCTTGCATTAGAAAAAAATCCTTTGGATGATGGAAAGGCCGATGAAGACAAAAAAGCGGGGCTAAAAGAGGGATACTACTGGATGGACCTGGTTTATCAGGTGCCTCAGGGGCGGAAGGCAGTACTGATCGGCTTTAAGCAAAACGCTATTTTAGAACTGCCCAAAGCCGTTCCATCTACAGAGGAGATAGAAAATGCCCTAAACGGCGAACAATCTGCCTCGGGTATATTACTTAGAAATGAAGGATAGTCCCCCGGAACAGGGAACGCAAAAGCGGTCTTAGATTCCAGGATTCAGGCGCAAAGAGCGACCTCTTCAAGGTCTATTTCCATCAGGTGCTCAAGATACAAATCCAGATCTTCCCTGGAAAATTGGGCTAAAAATTCCGGCTTGGCGGATTTATTAATTTCAAGGATGCAATCTATAATTTCCCGTTTACTCATAAATCTCTCCCGTGAGAACTTGTTGGCTTCCGTGCTTATAGTCAACATATCGGATGGATTCGTGTTTTTTCTTGAATGGCTGTGGAAAGATTGAATCTGTCCTTCTAACTTGCAAAACTACAATATATGATACGCTTGATGGGGCTGACTACTGCATATTGAAACCTTCGTGCCCAGGCAAATGGGGCGATCTGGAAACGTCCAATAAAAACGGGAATGCAGATGTGCATTCCTGTTGTCAAAAAAATTAAAAAAATAAAATATTTTTTATTTGTGTTGCGACAAAGCTAACAAGACTCAAAAATACTTGGGCGGACACAGAAAATTGTCTGGAGTAGATGTACAAAAGCCGACTTTTTGAAAATCATTGCCTGCCAATCGCAAATCTGATAAACTATTGATCTGTCGAAACCGCCTCGGTACCCTGTTTGGTCCCCACCCAGTCAGCGGGATTATTAAGAAATACCCAATCGCGATCTCTGGTTTACTTGAGATATGCTTTTGATGTCATTATTCAGCTATTTTGGGTCGATTTAATTCACTTTTGGCATTGTCGGAGGTAAATATCAATCCTAAGCCAAGGCAGATAGAAATATAATCTCTGTTCAGATATTTGAGAATTTTTTTTGACAAAGGAATTTATTTATCGATAATTGGGTCAAAAGGGTGATATAGTCCATAGAAAGGATAAGCAGAGAGGTTTTTTTGGCCGACAACGAAGTAACCAGTTATGATACCCTTTTCGGGCGCATGGCGTTGGATCAGAAGTTATGCACTGAAGAGGAGTTAAGAGAGTGTCGAAAGGAATTGAAGACCCGTTCGTCCGGCAGCAATCCGGTGACCATGGATCACCTCATGGTCGAAAAACAGGTTTTGACCCCCTCTCAGGCCGCCCGGGTCAAAGGTTCTATTAAAGAAAGCCGGGATGTCTCCAGTCAAATTCCGGGCTATCGGGTACTCGGTAAACTGGGGTCCGGAGCCATGGCTGTGGTATATAAAGCCAAGCAGCTTTCGCTGGATCGAACTGTTGCCATAAAGGTATTGCCGAAAAAGTTTGTCCAGAAAAGCGACTATGTAGAACGATTCTATAAAGAAGGACGAATTGCCGCCAAACTAAATCACAACAACATAGTTCAGGCCATCGACGTTGGCGAGGTCGGCGGCCTCTATTATTTTGTGATGGAATACGTAGAAGGCAAGACGCTGTTTGATGACCTGTCCAAGGGCAAGATTTTCGGCGAACAGGAGGCCCTCGATATCATCATCCAGCTGGCCAACGCCCTGTCGCACGCCCATGCACAGGGCTTGATTCACCGCGACGTAAAACCCAAAAACATCATGATCAGCAAAGAGGGCATCGTCAAACTGGCGGATATGGGCCTTACCCGCGAGATGTCGGATGTCAAGGCAGCCAAACATGAACAGGGTAAGGCGTTCGGCACTCCCTACTACATCGCCCCCGAACAGATCAAGGGAGAAATCGATATCGACGGCCGGGCGGATATCTACGCCCTTGGAGGAACGCTTTACCACATGGTCACCGGCCGTGTCCCCTATGAGGCCTCCAGCCCATCGGAGGTCATGCGCAAACACCTCAAGGAACAGCTGGTGCCCCCGGATCATATCAATACCTCTCTGTCGGCGGGGATTTCTGAGGTCATCGAAGTAATGATGGCTAAGAAAAAAGAGGATCGATACAAG
>JAKJEN010000019.1:3870-8577 GCA_022705405.1 Planctomycetota bacterium
CGTCCGAGATGGACATCCGCCGGTGATTGCTCGCCAGCGCTTTAATATGGATGCCCTTGGAGAGCTTCAGGACGGTATGGAAATCGCACGGGAGACCACAAACGAAAAAGTATATTCGGATGAGATCATTTCCAAGTACCGTGTGGCAGTGGTCGTTTTAATTGCCATGGCTGCGGTTCTCTTGCTGATTATCCTGTTTTTAGCCGTCCAGTTAAAAAACAAGATTGAAGATTCAAAATCGTTTGTTTCCACACATTCGGGCGCTACGGTTTCATGGCACGATCCGCAACAGAAACCCGTTCCCGTATTTTGAATGCCGCCGGCAACCTGTTCAGCAGCCACGGCTATTGCGGCGCCTCGCTGGATGATATCGTAGTAGCCGCCGGCATTACCAAAGGGGCCTTTTACCATTACTTCAAAAGCAAAGAAGAAGTCTGCATAGCCCTGCTGGATCAGGCCCTTGCTCAAACCGATGGCCTTTTCGATACCCCCTCGACTGACACCCCGCAGGAGACCTTGCGGCATTGGGCAAGACAAATTGCGAATCCTGAACAAACCGGGGCCAGCGGCATGTTTCGCCTTGTTTTACGGCTTTCGAGTGACTTACCTCTCTTTAGCAACCCGATTCCCGACAAAATCAAACGTATTTGGGAAGAGCAGACAACCCATCTTGAAACCCTGATTGCGGCGCTTCCGGATCGAAATCCAACCTGTAAAGACGCCCGTCGGGCCGCTTTGTTGATCCTTTCAATCTTTATCGGGGCGCTTCGACTTGGTCAAATCCCTGTGGCTGATCTGGAGGCCGACCAATTGCTCGAAACGGCGATACGGCTTATCTTATAAGCGGCAAACACGTGCCGGCATATATCAATTCTCGCCGGAGGCAGACGATGCCGGCTGGCTTAGCGACATTTGCTGCTGAATTGTCTGCATCATTATTTTCTGCTGAACCTGCATAGCCACGGCCATGACCTCCGTCAAGTGCTGTTTGGGCAGCGCCATTCGAGTTTGGATTCGGCCCTGGTCGATATGGGTCCCAATAGCCATCGAACTTTGCGTATTGATCGCAATTCCTTCCATCGCCTGCGCAAAAGGCGGTGCAGGCATTCCTTCCGTAAAGGCCGTCTTGGATATTTGGGCCATCATTTCCGACATCCCTTTCATCAGGCGAACGATATTCACAGACAAAATCATATCGGCGCTGTTTGCCTGAGGAATCCGATTTATCGCATCCTGCATCTCCTGGGGCATCGGGGGAACACGATCCTGCTGGTCAATCAAATTTTTCAGTTGTCCGTCTGCGTCAGGCCCCATTGTCATTATCATATGATTTTTGGAAACCGTAAACGGATAAACCAACCCCTCTTTGCCGTATAGGGCTTCTATAGCGGTCCTTTCCGAAGCCAAAGCGCTGTCGTTCAAGGCAAAACGAACGATGGCCTGATTGATCGACAGTCCTTTGTAATTTTCTTTCTCCTCTTGAATGGTAAAAGTTGCCGGAACTTTCATATCTAAATACAGTTGGTTCATCAGACCAGCGCTTTCCACAATCGCTTCCGAAAAGGCCTTTGAGTCGCTGACTTCTACGACTTGGCGCAGAGTAAATGGCGGAAACCCGGCGCAATAGCCGAAAGAAATGGCCGCTTCCGAACCAACGGCAGTCGTACTTTTTTCCATCAACGACTTAAATTTGGCTATCCGTTCGGCAAAGGCATCTTTATGCCCTATACCCGCTAAAATCTTGAGCATGATTTCGTTAAGCTTTAACAACATTGGCTTGTTCAAATTCATCAGCCCGTTGATTTGGGATTGAGGATCCAGATATCCGCCTGCGGTAAAGCGAGTGACCATCGGCGATTTACGGGTGAAAATTGAGGCCAATTCCGAACCTGCTTTCGGCACAAAGGCAGATTCTACAGAAAGCAAATCCGGTTTGAGAGACAGGGTCACGAAAAGAGAATCCATCTGCTGGAGAAGGGCATCGATCTGCTGGCTCGATTGTGAGATTTTGCTCATCAGTTCGGCAAAGGGATTTTCCGCAGAAGTTTGTTCTTGTTTAAGAAGCGGGGAAACCAGTTTATAAATGGTTTGCAGATTAACCCGTGCCCAGCAAGGCGCTGAAACGGCTTTTTGCAAATCCGCCGGAGCCAGGACCTCCCCCAGTCCCTTGCCCTTGGCATTTAGCCAGGCATGAACAATCTCAAATGAATTGCCCCGTATATTGGGCACAATCAGGGCATACAAGTCGCCGAAAACGGGTTTCATAGTAAGATTCATCCCGGAAGCGGCAACAATTGTATATTGCTCCTGTGCATACGGTCCATGACAATTAGGGCTGGCGGATACAAACTGGGCAAAGTCGTTGACAGGGACCAAAAAAGCTATTGCCGGTTCGTTCTGGCCGGGCTGAATAGTTCCCACAATAGCAAACGTGCCGTATTTGTTTATACCGGTCAGCATAGGGTTTCCAAAGATTCCGCCAAGGCCCATATTCAGCATTAATGAAAGCGACATGGGAGACACCCCTGCCAGATATTGATCCAGTTGTTCCAAAGATCCGCTATAATTATTGATCCGCACACAAAACAGGGCATCCTCTGGGATAGATGTCATCAGAGAATCGCTGCCCGCAGCTGAACAAACCGGATTAACGAAAAAATTGAAGATCAAAAACTGACTGACTATGACAACCGATACAGTTGCTCTTTTCATACTAACTACACTCCTTTCTTAACAGGTTTGATATTTTAGACGCAGAAAAGGCAATACACATTACAAGAAAAGTAAATTTTTTTGTGTTATTCTCGGAATAATTTTTGAATTTCTTCTTTTTTAACAGCATTCGCAGCCAAAACTCCGAGCATCTGCCCTTCATATTCCTGTGGATAAATAGGATAAAGAGATTGTCCCTCCACTGTCGATACATATCCCCCAGCCCGCTCAATCAGAAGCGTTCCGGCCGCAAAATCCCAGAGCCGGCTGTTTGTGGTTACCGCCCCGATCATCGCTCCTTTAGCGACATACGCCAGTTGCAGAGCCGTAGAACCCAGACATCGAAATCGGGTTTTAGACATGACTATCTTCAAACCGGAAGAAATCGACGGATCCAAATAGCTGTCCACTCCAAAACAGGAAAATCGATTGATCTCCTGCTGGTTCACCTGAATTCGAGTACCGTTAATCTGCGCTTCCACATCCTCAGCGGCTGTGTACATCGACTCGGTAGCCGGATCGAATATAACGCCCACTACAGGCCGCCCTTCTAACATAGCCGCCACACTGACCGAAAAACACAATACCCCATTGGCAAAATTATTAGTCCCGTCGATCGGATCGATAACCCACCAGATCGGCTGGTCGCCTCGGGGCGCCAACTTAAACATTTTTCCGTCAGGCCCCTCTTCTGCGACAAAGCCGTGATCCGGATACATCTCTTTAATCTGATCGATAATAACCTTCTGACAAATCGGATCGGCCTGCGTCACCAGTTCATCCGGACTTTTCCGAGTCGTGCGAATATAGAGGATTTCCTCCAGAGCACGCTGGCCTGCCAGGCGAGCGGCTACCACAGCTGTTTCAAGCATGGCGCTGATTTCGGTACGGGATAGGCGCATTGCATTCCTTTCAACTTGACTTTCGCTTTCTGCGGGTCTATTGTACACAGAATATGACAGAATGCAATCCTCCAACAACGGGAAAACCCATCCATAAAATCTCTTTGGGCGGCCGGCTTGCAGCGCTGGGCGTTGCAGGTATCATTGTGTCCGGATTTGTCTTCCTTTGGGCTGTTGAACATCGTTGGATTCGGCTGGATTTGCTTTTGGGCGTTTGTGGATTCAAACAACGTACCGGGCTGCCATGCCCAGGTTGCGGATGGACTCATGCAGTTCAGGCATTTGTCACGGGCCGAATTAAAGAGGCGTTTTGTCTTCAACCGGCGGCGGCCGTCTTTTGTCTGGCAGCTGTTGCGGCAGCAGTTTTTTCTTTACAAATCGCTGTATTTGGTGTAGATTCGCCGCCTTTACGGTGGGCACGGTCACCGGGAGGAATAAAAATCCTGACTATCGCCGCAGTAATTATTATTCTGGGAGGATGGATGGTGACCCTGGCTCAGGCAATTATGGAATCCGGCGGATCTTAACCTGCACAGATATCAGATGATAAGAAAGAAATTCATTGTGGCTCTTTGGTGCTTCTTTCCAATGATGGGAGGGTGCACCCTGCTGGGTTTTCTTTTAAATCCTTCCGCCTCAGAAAAGTCGGTTCCGGCGGTATTTCCTCTGGCGGAATATAAAGACAAGAGTGTTTATCTTCTGGTTTGTGCGTCTGCCGGAAGCGGTACGGATGTGGATGTGCCGCAGATGCTCAGTCGTGCCATCGCCAAAGACCTGCAACAAAAAGTCAAGATCCGTCAGGAGAACATCTTTCAGTCTTCGTTTGCCTCTGCCCAGACTCCTTTTACCTGGTCTCGAGCCGAACAAGAGGCCCGCCAGGCAAAGGCGGCCTTTCTTCTTTACGTGGAAATTATCGAGTATGAACTTATTGCGCTCCATCAGAAAAATTATTATATGGGTAAACTGACGGCGCGAGCCCTTCTGCTGAATACCCAAACAGGCCAAGCCGTCTGGCCCGCTGCCCAGGGCGGGCAATTGGTGCGGGCGGCGGTCGATTTTGAAAAAAATGGGCGCTCAGAAATTTTATGGCGGC
>JAKJEN010000019.1:8657-14970 GCA_022705405.1 Planctomycetota bacterium
GGAATTTTACAACTGTCCTAAACCGGCCTATTGGTCGGCGGACGAGGTAAAATCTCTGGATTCTCTAATGGAAAATATGGACTAAAACAGGAGATGGAAAAACTATGTACAAAATTCTGATTGCCGACAAACTGGCTCAGGAGGGAATTGACTTGATCAATTCGATGCAGGAATTTGAGGCCGTAGTGCGAACCGGCATTAGCGAAGAAGAGCTGGCCTCGATTATCGGGGAATACGACGGCCTGATCATCCGCAGCGGAGCCAAAGTCACCGCCAAAGTCCTTGAAAAACCCGGTCGTCTCAAAGGCATCGCCCGAGCCGGCGTCGGCATCGACAATGTGGATGTTCCGGTGGCCACGCGCAAGGGAATTTTGGTTATGAATACCCCGGGGGGCAATACCCTCAGCGCCGCAGAGCATACCCTGGCGCTGATGCTGGCTCTCAGCCGTTATGTGGTTCCTGCCTGCAACAGTCTGAAGAAAGGAGAATGGGACCGCAAGAAATACACCGGCAACCAGCTGAATAATAAGACCCTCGGGATCATCGGACTGGGCCGAATTGGAATGTCGGTGGCTAAGATGGCGATCGGATTTAATATGAAGATCCTCGGATACGATCCGTTTGCAGCCACCAAAGAAGCCCATCAGATGGGCATCCAGATCACCGATTCGCTCGAACGGATTTACAAAGAATCCGATTATATCACGCTGCATATCCCGAAAAACGAGAAAACCCTGAACCTGATTACGGCCAAAGAACTGAAGATGATGAAGCCCACCTGCCGGATCATCAACAGCGCCCGCGGCGGCATCATCAACGAAGAAGATCTGTATAATGCACTGGCAGCCAAGACCATCGCCGGCGCCGCCCTGGACGTATTTTCCAAGGAACCGCCGGATAACTTCCGCTTTGCGGAACTGGAAAACTGCCTGGTAACTCCGCATCTGGGCGCCAGTACAGAAGAGGCCCAGGTGGAAGTGGCCGTGGATGCCGCCCAGATCCTGACCGACGCGATCAAAGGCGGTCCGATTCAAAATGCGCTTAACGCCCCGGCGATGGGAGCCGGCGTACCGCCGATTATTTGCCAATATGCAAAACTGGCCAAGCGGATCGGCGCCTTGATGAGCGCTATCATCACAGGCCGCCTGAAAAGCGCACAGATCGAATTTCGGGGAGCCATCGCCGAAATGAATGTAGATTCTGTTTCAACGGGCTTTGCCATCGGGCTGCTCCAGCCGCATTTTGATATCGTGATCAACATGGTCAATGTCGGTATGCTGGCCAAAGAACGGGGAATCAGCATCGATCAGACAAAGAATCCTGAAATCAAAGATTATGAATCTACTTTTACCGCCATAGTTGAAACCGACAAAGGTAAACGCACCGTAGTCGGAACGGTTTACGGGGGCAATCAGCCGCGAATCATTGAAATTGACGGGTTTGCCATTGAAGTGACCCCGGAAGACGCCATGCTGATTATTTACAATGACGACAAGCCGGGCGTTATCGGCGCAGTCGGATCTATCCTCGGCAATCATGGGGTCAACATCAACACCATGGGCGTAGGTCACAGACTGAAAGAGGGCAAGGCGGTACTGGCCATTAGTCTGGACAAAACCCCGGGTGAGAAAGCCGCAGCCGAGCTCAGAGCCCTTGATTTTGTCAATGAATTGTACATCTGCAAACTGTAATATATCGATTTCGTGATTTATCAGAAGACCTGCCGTCGAGCCGCTCTTTTTCGAGCGGCTGGGCGGTTTTTACAGATTGAGGAGCGCCTGGATGGCCGTAAAAAAAAGCAGGGATGAGAAACAACTTCAGTTTACCTTTGAGCAGCCGCAGCAGGCCGCAGAATCCCCGACAGATGCCGAATCCAGGCCGCAAGTCCCTGCCGGGCGTAAGCAAAAAGCCGCGCCTGCCACAGCCGAATCCATGTCTGCCAAGCAGCGGGATATCAGCGTCAGCGAATTTTTTGCAAAAAACCGACATCTGCTCGGCTTTGATAACCCGCGCAAGGCGCTGCTGACGGCCGTCAAAGAAGCCGTGGACAATTCGCTGGATGCCTGTGAAGAAGCCCAGATTCTGCCGGATTTGCAAATCCTGATTAAGCCCGCAAACGGAGCGGAAAACAAATTCATTTTGACCGTTCAGGACAACGGCCCGGGAATTGTCGGCGCCCAGGTGCCCAATATTTTTGCGCGTCTTCTGTACGGCAGCAAGTTCCATACTCTGAAAATGAGCCGCGGTCAGCAGGGTATCGGCATCAGCGCCGCCGGTATGTATGGTCTGCTGACAACCGGCGAACCGGTCCAGATTATTACCCGTACCAGCTCCAAAAAGAAGGCCCGATGCTATCATGTTCAGATCGACACAACTCGCAACAAGCCCGATGTAATTATGGATCAGGAGTGCGACTTTGAACTTTCCACCGGAACCCGCGTGACGATCACGCTCGAAGGGCGGTACCAAAAAGGCAGACAAAGTGTCGATGAGTACATCACCCAGGCCGCAATGGCCAATCCCCACGCAAAGATTCTTTACCAATCTCCGGACGGGCAGACAACCGAGTATCCGCGGAGAACCAAAGAACTGCCGTTTATTCCGATTGAAGTCAAGCCGCATCCGTATGGCGTGGAACTGGGCGTGTTGTATAAAATGGCCCGTGAAAGCAAAACCAAAACGCTTCGTGAGTTTCTGCGGTCGGAATTTTCTCGGATCAGCGATCGGCTGGCTGAAGATATTTCAAAAAAAGCCAAATTATCTGTGCGCCTCAAGCCGGACAAATTAACGCTGAAAGAAGCGGAGGCCCTGCATGCGGCGATCGGTCAGAGCAAAATTATGGCCCCTCCGACCGACTGTATCGGCCCAATAGGCGAAGAAAAGCTGATCGAGGGAATCCGTCGCGTGGTGCAGGCCGAATTTGACGCCAGCTGCACCCGCAAACCTGCCGTGTATCGGGGCAATCCCTTTCTGGTCGAGGCGGCGCTGGCCTATGGGTTTAAGGATGAAAATTCAGAAGAAAACGGCGAGGATAAAGAACCTATGCTCCGGCTGGTGCGCTTTGCCAATCGGGTTCCGCTGCTCTACCAGCAGTCCGCCTGTGCTATTTATAAAGCGGTTCTGGAAACCTCTTGGCGAAACTACGGAATCAGCCAAAGCCGGGGCGCCCTGCCTAATGGCCCAATTCTTTTGATGGTTCATATCGCTTCCGTCTGGGTGCCGTTTACCTCCGAAAGCAAGGAGGCGGTTGCCCACTATCCGGAAATCATCAAAGAAATCAAACTGGCGATCCAGGAATGCGGGCGAAAACTGGGCCTGCATGTCCGCCGACAAAAACGGATTCGCGCGGAAATGGTCAAACGAGGATATATCGAGACCTATTTGCCGTATATCGGCCAGGCCCTGCAGGATATTCTGGTACTCAAGGACAGCCAGATCCAGGATGTGGAAAAGAAACTGAAATTGATTCTCGAAAAGACTCGTTCGATCTAAAGTACCCGACATCTATATTTTATGCGATGGAGGATAGGCAATGTCCTCCGGTCAGGTTATAATGAATGGATCGAAAGAAACCGCCTTCTGAGAAGCCGACTTAAAAAAAAGAGTTCAATCAATATGGCGCAGGAATTGATTATCAGCATCAGCGGAATGCGTGGATTGGTGGGAGAAAATATGTTCCCGGAGACGGCCCTCGCCTATGGAGCGGCATTCGGAACATTTCTGCAGGAACAGAAGCCCGACGGTCAAGAACGGCCCGTTGTCGCCATAGGTCGCGATTCGAGGCCCAGCGGAGCGATGTTTGTCGCTGCGATTGCCGCCGGCCTCTGCGGATCGGGAGTAGATGTAATAGACCTGGGTATCTGTTCAACTCCGGCGGTTGGGATTATGCTCCGGCATCTGGGCTGTCAGGGCGGGGTGGTTATCACAGCCAGCCATAATCCGATTGAATACAACGGGATTAAACTTCTGCTGGATAACGGGATCGCCCCGCCCAAGCCGCTGGCTGAACAAATCCGCCGACGATTTCTTGAAAAGAAAATCCGCTACTGCGATGCTCTCCATTGCGGTAAAGTGGAGTTAAACAATCAGGCCGTTTCGGTGCACGTTCAAAAGTCGCTTGCAATAGTCGATCCGGCTAAAATCGCCGCCCGAAAATACACGGTTGTTCTGGACAGCGCCAACGGAGCCGGAGGTCAGGAAGGAAAAGCTCTTCTTGAAGCCCTCGGCTGCCGGGTAATTGGGATGAACCTTGAGCCGACCGGCCTGTTCGCCCATAATCCCGAGCCCACCCGGGAAAACCTGACTCAACTTTGCGAAGCCGTCAAACAGGCCGGGGCTGATTTGGGCTTCGCACAGGATCCGGATGCAGACCGACTGGCTATTGTGGATTCGGCAGGCGAATACATTGGTGAGGAATACTCGCTGGCCTTGGCGGCGGTACTTCGATTCCGCCAGCAGCCCGGCGGCAAGGCAGCTGCGAATCTGTCTACTTCGCGGATGATTGACGACATCGCCGCACAAACCGCAGGCACAGTAATACGAACCCCCGTAGGCGAGGCCAATGTGGCAGAGGCCATGATTGAGCATCAGTGCATCATCGGCGGCGAAGGCAATGGAGGTGTTATCGATCTTCGCGTCGGACCGATCCGCGACAGTCTGGTAGGAATGGCCCTGACCCTGCAACTGATGGCCGAGACCGGTAAGTCCATCCGCGACCTGGTACAGGAAATCGGCCGCTATGAAATGGTCAAGACCAAATACTCGGCCAATGCCGAACAGGCCGCGCAAATTATAGAAGAAACCAAACGGCGGTACCCAAAGGCCAGATCGAATGAATCGGACGGGTGCAGACTGGATCTGGCGGACGGATGGATCCACATTCGCACCAGCAACACCGAACCGATTATCCGGGTGATTTTTGAGTCGCGCGATCCGAAGATTGCGGCAGATTATCAAAAACAGATGGCGGAGATCTGTCATCGGATTTTGAATTCATGAACAATTCGGCAAAAGATCGAGATAATCGGGATATCCGGTTTGTCACCTGGCTTGGGATTTATATCAATATTTTTTTATCCGTTCTAAAGGGCATTGTCGGCTTTGCCGTCGGATCCATGGGGCTTTTCGCCGATGGTATTCACTCGCTGTCAGATCTGGCTACGGATGCGGCTGTGCTTTTGGGAATTCGCTACGGATCAAAAGAGCCGGACCTGGAGCATCCCTTTGGGCACGGTCGAATTGAAACCCTCAGCGCAATGATCGTTTCGGTTATCCTGGCCGTTGTCGGCGCCGGAATGATTTACGCTGCTTCGGTGAAAATCGTTAACGTAACCCGGATCGGACAGAAGAGCATAACTATCTCCACATCAGTTATTTGGGTCGCCTTTTTGTCCGTATTCTTAAAGGAAGTTCTCTACCAGATCACCCGCATCACAGCCCTCCGCTGCCACAGCGCAGCGGTCTATGCCAACGCCTGGCATCATCGCAGCGACGCATTCAGCTCCGTAGCCGTTATCATTGGAGCGACGGCGGTTCGTTTTTTTAACTATCCTCACGGGGATCAGTTGGCGGCAATTGCCGTCGGACTGATGATTATCTTTGTGGCGATTCGGATTTTTGGCGATTGCATCGGCGAGATCAGCGAACGAGCTGTGGATCAGCAAACCATCCGACAAATTGAAACAATCCTGTCCGATCAGCCGCAGATCAGCCAGTGGCATAAACTTCGCACGCGCAGCGTCGGCCGCGAAATCTTTCTGGATGTTCACATTCTTGTAAATCCGGAGTTAAAAATCACCGAGGCCCACGCCGTTTCGGATAAACTCGAAACAGCTTTGCAGACCCAACTCACTCGACCGGTCAATGTTATGGTGCATATTGAACCCGATCTGCCCGAACTGCGGCGTTAGAGACCTTCCATCAAGATCGGCCGACGAAGAATCCATTGATTTTGATCCTGACGGATTAACTCGAACCGGCCGGATAAAATTGATCCGTTCAATTCAAAAAGCAGCGTCTGTACCGACCGGTCAAGAAGCAAATATTCCCCTGCATCCGCTCTTTGGACCTGCCCTGTATTCTTCTGCACCGGCCCCTCATAAGTCAAAAAGCGATGCGAATGATCTGCAATTTGTTCGGCATAAACCGGCGTCGTACCGATTTGATCGGGCGGAACTGAAAGCCGCCAGGTCCACAGAACGCCCCTTCCCTCCAGCATCAAATCCCAATGGATTCCAGAAGCGGTCATATGTCGATGAATTACAAATTGTTCTGGCTTCTTGTCCACCCGGCCGGCTCTGCCCTGAAATCTGCA
>JAKJEN010000019.1:15043-25589 GCA_022705405.1 Planctomycetota bacterium
CTCGGTCGTACAGCCGCGGGAAAGGTCGTTAACCGGATGGGCCAGGCCTTGCAGAATAGGCCCATACGCCTCAAAATTACACAGACGCTGGACGGCCTTGTAGCACAGGTTGCCCGCCTCCAGATTCGGAAAGATAAAAATCGTGGCCTGCCCTTTGAGAGGACTGACTGGGCATTTGATCTTGGCCACCTCGGGCACAAAGGCCGCGTCAAACTGCAATTCTCCGTCTACAATAATCTGGCTGCCAAAGCCAAAGAGGGTTCCAATCTTATCCCGCGTCCGCTCTGTGGCCTGGGCAATCTTAATGGCCCGTTCGGATTTGGCCGATCCTTTGGTGGAGTAAGAGAGCATAGCAATCCGAGCCGGTATGCCGAACTGATGAGCGGTGATGGCAGTAGCAATGGCAATATCGGACAACTGAGCAATAGTCGGATCTTCCACAAGGCCGCAATCGGCAAAAAGATAGGTTTCCTCCCCTCGACACATAAAAAACATGCTCGAAATGGTCGTAAATCCTTCTGCCGGACGAATAATCTGAAGGGCCGGACGAATCATATCAGCCGAGGCGTAAACGGCCCCCCCTACCAGACCGTCTGCATCTCGGCATTTGACCATCATGGTTCCAAAATAAATATTATCTTCAACAGTTCGCTGGGCCGCCTCAAGCGTAACGCCTTTGGCCTTGCGGATTTCATAAAGCCGCTGCCCATACAAATGGCGGTTTTCGGCGGTTTTGGGGTCGATAATCCGAATCGAATCCACCGGTGCACCGATCTCCTTCAGTTCAGCGGCTATCTGGTCAACCTGCCCAAGAACCACTATTTGAGCAACTTTGCGTTCCGTTAAAATTTTGGCAGCCGTAAGGACTCGCTTATCCGATCCTTCTCCCAAGACGATCGTTTTATTTAAAGCGGAAGCCCTTTGAATCAATTTGTCATAAAAACTCATGGAACTTTTTTCCTTTGATAGGATTTTATTGCTGTTTTTGGATACGGCAAACAAACCATTACGCCTGAAGGGATTCGAACCCCTAACCTTCGGTTCCGTAGACCGATGCTCTATCCAGTTGAGCTACAGGCGCAACAAAAAAAACATCCCGGCTGACAGCGTTCTTCATCCGGAAAAGGTCTTTGCCGCACTTTACATACACGCTGCGGTTTTTTCAAGTAAATTTCCTGAACTGAACTGCGTATTTAATCGGCAGATACGATAATCCACTTTTCTTGATCTGGACTCTTGTATCCTATCGTTAGGCAAGTATAATAACTGCAAGGTGGAAAAAGACTTAAAGAATTCCGTCGGAATCGTCCAGACACAGACCTTGCGTGTGGTCAGTGCCGATGACCCCCTTGTGCTTAAATCCGGCAAAACTCTGGGGCCAATTGATGTGGCCTATGAGACCTACGGCATCCTCAATTCGGACTGCGACAACGTGGTCCTGATCTGCCATGCCCTCAGTGGAGATGCCCACGTGGCCGGCTATAGCAGCCCCCACGACCGCAAACCCGGCTGGTGGGATATCATGGTCGGCCCCGGCAAACCAATCGATACGGACCGCTATTTTGTTCTCTGTTCCAATATCCTCGGCGGCTGTCGGGGGACAACCGGTCCTTCGGAAATCAATCCCGCCACCGGACGCCCTTATGGGCTCGAATTTCCAATTATCACCATCGAGGACATCGTCAAAGTCCAGAAAATCCTGGTCGATGCCCTTGGGATTCGCCGCATCCTCGCAGTCATCGGCGGTTCCATGGGCGGCATGCAGGTTCTGCAATGGGCGATTTCTTATCCGCAACTGGTTGAATCAGCAATTTGCGTTGCCTCCACGGCGCGCTTGAACGCCCAATCCATCGCCTTTGACGCCGTCGGACGAAACGCCATTTTGGCCGACCCTAACTTCCATGAAGGTCAGTATCTGGATCAAGACCCTCCGGACAGAGGACTGGCAATCGCCCGGATGATCGGCCATATTACCTATCTGTCGGAACAATCCATGCGTTCCAAGTTCGGCCGTCAACTTCAGCGAAAAGGGCAGTATAACTATGACTTTAATAGCGAGTTTGCCGTAGAAAGCTATCTGGACTATCAGGGACAGACCTTTACCGAACGATTTGACGCCAACAGTTATTTGTATATCACCAAGGCAATGGATTATTTTGATTTGGCCCGTGAATACGGGTCCCTTCGGCAGGCATTCAGCCATGCCGCACGCCGATTTCTCATTGCCAGTTTCAGTAGCGACTGGCTCTTTACGCCGGAACAGTCTGAAGAAATGGTCTTTGCCCTTGGCGCCGAGGGCAAAGAAGTGACTTACTGCAATATCCAATCTCCGTACGGACATGATGCGTTTCTTCTGGAAGATCGGGAATTAGGGGCCTTGATTTCCGGATTTCTGGCCTCCACGCAGCATCAAATCCGAACGGGTCAGCCCTGTCTGTCCGACAAAGGAGGAGCCAAAGAAAAACTTAAAAAATCGGACCGAGGCAAACGAATCCGCCTTGACTATGAGCTGATCGACGATCTGATTGAGCCGGGCAGTCGGGTCATAGATCTGGGCTGCGGAGATGGAAATCTGCTGGTCCGTCTGATTACAAGCAAAAAAGTGGTCGCAAAGGGCGTGGAATTAGACCAGGATTTGGTAATCCATTGTGTCCGGCGGGGCCTGTCGGTTCTGCACAGAGATATTGAACGAGGGCTGGAAGAGTTTCCAAACGATTATTTCGACTATGCGATTTTATCACAGACCATGCAGACGCTGCGAGATCCGGAAAAAGTCGTCTGTGAACTGATCCGGGCAGCCAAAAAAGTGATCGTCAGTTTTCCCAACTTTGCCCACTGGGGATGCCGTATGCAGTTGCTGCTCCGAGGTCGCGCGCCGCAAACTCGTCAGCTGCCGTTTCGCTGGTACAAATCGCCCAATATCCACTTTTTGTCGTTGAAGGATTTTGACCGGTTCTGCGCCGAGCTGAATATCAAAGTTGAAAAGCGAATTCCGCTGGGAAAGCGAAAAGCCGCCCCGATCCGAATCTGGCCCAACCTTCTGGCTTCCCAGGCAGTGTATGTTATCAGCAAATATCATTAAGCCGGCGCCCAAAAAGAACGGAAAGCGCTGTTCGGCATCCCTGACTTCCTCTTTTAGAGCCGGTTAACCTTTAATCCGGGCAGGCGATTTGGCTTTAACCCCAGGGCATTTCTTTCCTGCACAAAAGAACGCCTTTTCAGTTCAGGAGAATTTGAAACGCTATTCCGCGCTGGTTATCGCATCATCTATATGGTAATAATCAAAGTCTATAAATCCGCCTGCACTTTTGGTTGCGAAGTTAAATAAACCAAAACGGTAACCCATAAAATGCGGCAGTGTGTAAGACATTTGCAGAACGGAACCAATTTTTGTCCATTTTATTCCGTCCAGACTGTAATAGAAAAAGGCCTTATCTGTGCGATTTCTAAAATCGCAATCGATTTTGAGATATAAGGTTTGCTGGTCGAGTAAAACGCTTTCTATAACTTCAGGTTTATCGGATTGAGCGCTGATCATGACAATCGACTTGCTTTGCCCCTCCATCTTTACGCCGACAAATCCATATTTTTTCTGCAATACGGCCAATCCGGCATAATCGCCGTCTTTCATGCCGGCGACCTCCAGTTTTGTTGCCGCGGAACTGACCGGACCAAAGGTGCGCTGGGTGAGCGTGTTGCGGGCATCGACAAATTCCTTATCGATTCGTCGAGTCGTAAGACGCAGGTAACCGTTGCGTTCGCCGATCGACCAGCCGCTATTGTCCGGGTTATGATTCCACTGCCAAGCCGGCGGCAGCGGTTGTCCGGGTCGGCGATCAAATTCATCGGAAGCCGCAATATTCCCAAGTCCTTCTTCATTAACATCAAGGTTTAGCGTCCTGGGCGCTTTCCCATCGACACCCAGTACCGGCCAGCCGTCTTCCCATTTGATCGGCACAAGCCATGGACTGCGGCCCACAGCGCCGTTATCCTGAAACAGAAATGCATACCAATCGCCCTCGGGGGTGTCGATCAGACAACCCTGAGCAATCCCCTGATCGTGAAGAATTGCCCTTCCCTCATAAGGCCCGGCGATCCTGTCGGCCCGATGGATAATCTGCGTTCGCATATCATTCCGAGGCCATGTGATATTCATCACATAATACTTGCCGTTAACTTTGAGCATCTGCGAACCCTCCGCCGGCAATCCGACAACCCCTCCTGCGACCGCACTGGCGTTGCGGATCACCACGTCATGAAAACCGCCTGGCTTGATACCCGTCAGGTCCGGTTCCAGTTCCACAAGCCGCAGATCGCCGACGCCGTAGATCATATAGACTCGTCCGTCGTCATCAAAGAACAAAGAGTGATCATGCAGCGAAGGAGAAAACGAGATTTCCTTCCATTCTCCGCTTTCGATATCCGGGGTAGTATAGATATGCGTCCTTCCGCTTGTACTGGAGAAAGTCGATACATAACAAACGCCGTTATGATAACGCAAACTGCTCGCCCAGGAACCCTGTCCATAGCAGTTTCGGCCGTTTTCCAGATTCATTGCATCGTTATCAACCAATCGGTCGTACGCATAGCCAACCAGGTTCCAGTTGATCAGATTTTTTGATTTCATGATAGGCAGTCCCGGACTCATATGCATAGTGGTACTGCTCATGTAGTAAGTATCTCCCACACGAATGACTGCAACATCCGGAACATCGGCCCAGAGGACGGGATTTTGCGCCGGCTTGGCCTGAGCCGAATTTGGAATTAGAAGACTTGACAAGATTACAATCAAAAAAATTGGGTTCTTTTTCATATCGACATCTCCGCTGTGCTATCGATTGATTCGGTAAACAGTCAATGAATTTGCCGGCGCTTCATATGTAAATACAGATTTGACTAACTCTGTCGATTGGATCGGCTTGATTACAGGTTCTTTGGCGTCTTCATTTACGGCATCAGCATCAGGACCGCTCAGCACCGTTTTGACGGCCTTCATCGGGGCGTCAGGCGACAGTCCGGCCAGCCGAATGGTTATGTTCGCCGGCGTATCGGCGCCGTTTACAATCTTCACTATCAAATCGCCGCTTCCGGAATCGACGACCGAGGAAGCAGCCAGTTTTTTCGAATCGCCGGCAGCCAGATCGGTTTCAAGACAGCGATCTCCGCCGTTTTGCCCAAAGAGCTGCTGTACATAATAGTTAGCCGTAAAATATACGTTGACGCTATCGAAATAGATCATATCCGGCGTCCACTGCGTATGGCCGCGGCGGGCAAGAAGCGGAGCATACGAGGCGAAAACAACCACATCGCCGTTGCGTTCAAAGCCAGTCAGCTCTGCTGCCTCCGCCAGAGCGGAGCGCAGTGTATTGCGCCTCCCTCGGTCGTGTGCGGCATATTCGCCTACATACACCGTTGTACTTTTTCGGGGATAACTGTCATAACGGGCAAGATTATCCCAAAACCACTGCGGATTCACATAATAGTGCTCATCAACCATTGGCAGCTGAAGCGCTTTGGCAAAAGCCCACCCATTGTCATAATCTTCTCCTGCAGCGAAGGGGCCGACTGTTCCGATCACTGTGATTTCAGGATGTTCTTTTTTGAGGGCCTCATAGATCATCCTGAAGCGCTCTTTGAAAACAGGGGTGATGGCGTCCTCATTTCCCACCCCGATGTACTTCAATCCAAAGGGGTCTGGGTGACCGCCGGCTGCCCGCATGGACCCCCACTTCGATGTTGCCGGCCCATTCGCCCATTCGATCAGGTCGAGAATATCCTGAATATAGGCGGGCATTTCTTCAAGGGGCAGGCCCTCTTGCCCGCGACTGGGAGAACTGCCGGCATGCTGACAGCACACGCCGGCGGAAACCACGGGAATCGGTATGGCGCCGATATCTTCGCAAAACTGGAAAAGTTCAAAATAACCCAGCCCCAACGTCTGACTATATCCCCATAAATTGCGGAAAGAACGACGCTGCTCTACCGGGCCGATGCTGCCTTTCCAGTCGTAGTATTGATGAATTCCCTGACCATGAACCAGACAGCCGCCTGGAAAACGAATAAACTTCGGCTTGATATCAGCAATGGCCTGGGCTAAATCCGCACGCAGCCCGTTCTGACGATTACGGAATGTTCTTTCAGGAAACAATGAAATCATATCCAGACAGACGCCGCCCATCTCATGAGCCAGCAGAACCAGCTTCGCATCGTTTACGGCGCGAGGAGAAACCAGCGTTGCGTTATACGGCGTCCACCGACGACCTTGTATCTGCATTGAAGTTTCCGCCAACAACTCGCCGCTGCGAGTTTCAAGGCGCAAAGTCACAGGCATAGGTTTGCTGTTGTCGCCGGGTCCACACATTTGCCCCATAAACGCCTGATAGGCCCAGAATGAGGCCTTATATCGTTCACCGGCTGCAAGAGGGATACCGCCAAAACCGCTGTTGGCTATGCCAACGCCTTGGCCGGGAGTCCGCACTGTCAAAAGTATATAGTGCGGATTATTTTTGTGGATCGGCCGCATGTTCGCCACGACAACAGAACCATCTCCGTTGCCGCGTTTCTGAAGATCCCAAAATTTAAGCGGATGCCAATCGGGCTGTTCCGTCGGACTGTATTCGAATGAACGGTTTTGAACCAACTCGGCATAAAGACCCCCGTCGGCTGCGTAATTCAGATCTTCAAAGAAAACTCCGATGAGATTCGGACTGATCGGCCTTGCTGACTGATCGACAAAAATCGTAAGATCAATGGGATCGGCGAAGGCAACCGAAACAGCAAGACACTGAATCCATAGGAACAGACCGGTTTTACCCCATTTCCTTAAAAGTCTTGGACAAAAAACATGTGCCATAAGAAAACTCCTTGTCGATTATGCCTTCTTTCTCCATTTGTTATATGGGTATGCCTTTTCTCCATTTTAAACACACCTGTCAGATTAATTACGATGCATATCTGAAACTCTCCACATTGTCAAGCCAGAAAACACACTTTCAGAAATGACCGGCAGTTTGCTTAAAAACATTGAATCTTGTGTCTGGTTTTGGAAAGATTATCTATTTCTAAAAAGATTGAAAACTTCAAACAGAAACAAAACATGTAAATCAAAAAATTGCATTATATTTTTTAAATCTCTGTCGCAAAACACTCACAGTTTTATCAAAAAAGAATTATAGTAAAGATGTCTGATTGGGGCGGCTTATTTAAATAACATATAATAGATCTCTAATGCCTTTATACTGTAAATTAAAGTTTCTAAAATATATGAAATTTATAATTTCAAATTATTTAGTTAAAAACAGCCCTTTTTGTGGGATTGATATATAGAAAAAATAAAAAGGCAGGGATTATAGTGGAAAGAGATGACAAAAGTCTTGAATCGAAAAAATTCATGAGTTTTTTGATCCCGAATCAAAGACAAATTCATGGCTTTATTTTGCTTCTTGTCGCAAACCGTACCGATGCCGATGATATTCTTCAGGATACCCTTGCTGAAATGTGGAATAAGTTCCATGAATATGAAGAAGGTACCAATTTTGTATCTTGGGGCCTTACGATTGCCAAATACAAAGTCTATCAATTCATTCGGAAGAATAAATCGCACCGGCTCTATTTTGATCATCAGATTTTGGAGCTTCTTCAGCAGGAATCGGCCTCAAAACAAGGACGGCATACGTTTCAGGAGACATTGGATGTCTTAAAAGAATGCGTTTCTAAATTACAATCTAAAGAAAAAGAGATGCTTCAGATGCGGTATGAACAAAATCTGACTTTTGAAGGAATAGCCGCACAATCGGGTGTATCTGTTCCGGCCATTTTTAAGGCCCTCGGTCGAATTCACGCCCGGCTGGCCCGGTGCATCGACCTGACCCTGCGTTTGAGAGGGGCTGTATGACCCTGGATGAATCCATGCTGAATGAAATATCTTATCTTTCACTGCTTGCGATCGAAGGCAAGGTCTCCAGAGAGCAATTTGACCGTTTGAGCGAATTGCTTTCTTCCCGGCCGCAGGCACGGCATTATTATGCGGTACTTCTGGATGTTCATCTTGGGCTGGAGGATCTGCAGGTACAATCTGAATTGCATGAAGATCGTCAAATCGGCGGTTTTAATCCGGCTGTACTCCAGGCGCTGGCAGAATATGAACGCATAGCGCCAACCACACCTGTCGCTATTCCGTCTCCGAAACCTGCCGAAAAAGAGACCATTCCTTCCAAGCCCCGTCAGCCGGTCAATAAAATTTCGTTGGCTATGACTTTGGTTGCAACGGCGGCGATGTTTTTGTTGTTTGCCACGCTGCATCGACTTGGGCCTCGGCCGGTCGGAACGGTCGGCCGACTGAATCGCACGACCGGAGCCAAATGGGCGACGGTAAACGGAGCCATAGAGCCGGGCAGCGATTTGTGCCCGGGACCGATGCAGCTTCTGGAAGGCGCTGCTGAAATTATTCTGGACGGAGGGACGACGCTGATTCTGGAGGCGCCGGCCCTGTTGGAACTGGAAACACCCAGCCGGATTTTTTTGAATCGCGGCCGATTGGTCGCTACGGTTGAAGCCCCTGACAAAGAACGTTTTGTGGTTCGAACTCCATTTTCGACAGTGGTCGATTTCGGTACGGAATTTGGAGTTCAGGTAGACGCCGCTGCAACTCAAACCCGCGTTTATCGAGGACAGGTCGAACTCCGCAGCGGCGCCGATCCGCTGAAATATCACAGCGCTGTGACGCTGAATGCCGATCAGGGAGGGTCGGTCAGCGCCAACGGAGTCATTTCACGGGTGGAGATCATGCCGCAGACGTTTTTACGCCGCGGACAGTATGAAACAATGGAGCGGGCCGCACGAGGAGATCGATTTGCCCGCTGGAAGGCCTTTAATGATCAATTGCATCGAGATCCGGCTCTGGCCGCACATTATACATTTGAACAAACCGGCGAAAACGACAAAACGCTGGAAAATACTGCGCCAAAGACAATGGCTTTATTAAACGGAACGCTGGAAGGCGAAAAAGGACTGCCCCAATGGGTCGCGGGGCGATGGCCGCAGAAGCATGCGCTGCGTTTTGACCGCCAGATGAATCAACGAGTTGTAGTAGGCGCTCAGGAGGCCCTGTCGATTACCGGCCCGATAACCACAATCGCCTGGATTTATCTGGAACCGGGCGACCAGGCCGGACATCTGCTGTCCAACCGCGACCGCTGGAACGTCAACTATCAATTCGGCTGGCTGGGAGAAAGCCATCCGGATAAACCGCGTCGCAATCGCATTCAGCTGCTGCGTTATTCACAGGAGCGCACGCAGCGGGGATATTCGCCGGTTGTATCGCTGTCGCCAGGCGTCTGGCATTGCCTGGCGGCTACCCACGACAACCAGACGGCACGATTTTATCTGGATGGCGTTTTACTGTCGGAAGAAGCCGACCCATTTACGGCCGAACCCACTCAGGCCGAACTGGTCATTGGAGACGTGCCGTTTGAGGGCCTGATAAAGTGGCGTTTTGACGGAACTGTCGATGAAATCGTGATTTTACGCCGCGTCATGACGCCGGGAGAACTAAGGTCGATGTATCTGGCAGGAAAGCCGTAAAATAAAAGTGTAATGAGAGATGACTATGAAAAAGAAAAAAGGATTTACGTTAATTGAACTGCTGGTTGTAATTGCGATTATCGCCTTACTGCTGTCGATCATTGCTCCGGCGCTGAGAATCGTAAAGATGAAGGCCTACTCATCAGTCTGTCTGACCAATACCAAGAATTTGTCGTTGGCCTGGTATATGTACAAAGAGGCCAATGACGATCGGATTATGAGCGCCCTGATGGGAGGTCGAGAAAGCGACGGAACATGGGTGGGCTGGATCGAGAGGCCCTATGCCGTAGATCCAGGCGATCGAGGGATCAGAACCAGTACCCCCCCTGTGACCGATGAGGATGAAATCCGAGGCATCGAACGAGGCCGGCTGCATGAATATCTCCAGTCGCCCCAGGCATATCATTGCCCCGGCGACCGGGTTCGCA
Source organism: Planctomycetota bacterium (assembly GCA_022705405.1). Classification (GTDB taxonomy): domain Bacteria; phylum Planctomycetota; class Phycisphaerae; order Sedimentisphaerales; family Anaerohalosphaeraceae; genus JAHDQI01. The sequence goes on from JAKJEN010000019.1 coordinate 25,054, forward strand.
AAAGCAAATACGACGGAACGCCGATTTTTGTCAGTTATTCGCTGGCCTCCTGCCTGTACGGACATACCGATCCGGCCCAGACTATCTATAACCGGCAGATTCGACGGTTCAGTCGCATTACCTCCCCGGCGCTGCGCTATACATTTGTGGAAAGCGCTGAAGAAAGAAACTGGAATGAAAACGGTCGTTTTCGCATGGCGGCGCCGGAAGCAACCAACCGAATCGACTGGGGCTGGTGGGGACCTATAGCGATAAATCACGGAGACAGCAGTGTGCTCGGATTTACAGACGGGCATTCGGAGGTCCGCAGATGGAAGGATTCGTTTACCCGCGAACGCGTCGTCAAACTGAGCCGTATGGGGGTAGATCTCTATGACATGGAATACCCGCCCCTCGATCAGACAGCGGATATCGAATATATGGCTCGCGGCTGGGCCTATCGACATCTTTAAAAGTAAAAAATAGGGCAAACGGCCCACAGAAATAGGAAACCATAACCTTTTGTAGGAGAAACGATGATGAAAAAGAAGATGTTA
>JAKJEN010000001.1:0-12143 GCA_022705405.1 Planctomycetota bacterium
TGATTCAACGGCCTGCGGACGAGCCGGGTCCGTCTGATACACCCGCATACGAAGCGACATCGGCAGTCCCATCGCCGAGTCAGCGGCCTGCCCCTCAAAGATCGCTCCCTGCCCGCGCACCACGCTGGCCAGATCCCGTTCGATCCGTTCGGCCGCGTAACGCAGGGAGTCGGCCGCCGCCCAGGCACGATCTACGGTCTGTCGGGTGGCGCTGACCGACCGCAAGCCCGCCACGGCCACCATCGCCACAAACGCCGTCAGCGTTGAAGCTAAAATCACCTCAAGCAATGTAAAGCCGCTTGATTTCACTGCACAGATGTCTCCTGAATCTGAGTTTGCAGAGTTTGGGTTTCCGTTTGTTCTGCAACCGGAGGATCGCACAATCGCGTCTGACAGCGGATCTGCCGCATTTTTGAGCCGGACTGCCATTGAACCGTCAGATCAATAGAAAAAAGATAGGGAATCTTCATCTCCTGAATGTCGGCCTGCCAAGTGAAGTTGTCGGCCTGTGCAAACCGGCCGGAGTATTGGCCCAGTTTCTGGAAGGCCGATACACCGGAGGCATCAATCAATTTTAACTGCATATCCGCCAGTTCCCAGGCCTTTTCCGTTTCCTGGTCTATCCGCAGCGTGGACACACTGCGGGCGCTGAGCGCGCCGATGGTCATCACCGTTCCGGCCAGCAGCGAGGAGGCCAGCAGCGTTTCCAGCAGATTAAATCCGTAACGAGATTTCTTGTTATCGCCTCTCATCCGCATCAATACGCCGGTTCGATTTCATCCAGATCCGCCTGGTCAGCCAGCAGTGCAGTCAGCTTTCCAGGCGTCATTTTTACCCGTCCGGTGGCCTCCAGAATTGTCACTGTGGCCAGATTGGTTCCGTCGCCGATTTGAATAATTGCGGTTCGAGCAGATCCATTTGGCTCAAAAACAACCTCCGTCAGATCCGGCTCTTGCGCAAGAATCTGAATCCTTTCAAACTGAACTCCCTCAGGCAGGCGAACCGGTCTTGTAAAGGGATTGGAAACAATCGCTTCCTCCTCCAAACTGTCCTCCTGCTGGGCTTTTCCAACCACAAAGAACCGGCCCTGCTCCCGATCCATCACCAGCCGGCAGGGTTGCCCGTGCTGGACCGCATGAATTCGGGCCGCGCGGGCCGCCATGACCAATTGATGAGCCGTCTGGAGTACCTGGGTCTTTTGATTCCCTCGTGTCAGCAGCAAAATCGTGCCGATGCCGGCCATCGCCGCCACCGCCGCTACCGCCAGCAGTTCAATCAGCGTAAACCCCATGCTGTTTTTTGTTTGGTACCCCATCAGTCATTCACAATATCCGCGTTTTCCCCTTCTCCGCCTTCCAGTCCGTCAGCCCCCAGAGAAATCAAATCAAAACTTCCCACATTAATCATACCCTGTTCGATATACTCATACGGGCGATTCCAGGGATCCAGCAGTTCGGACCGTTTCAAGTAGGGACCGTTCCATTTTTCCTCAACATCCCGCGGGGCGGCTACCAGCGCTTCCAATCCCTCAGATGCCGTCGGCAGCCGTCCGCAGTCATATTGAAACTGGGCCAGCGCCTGTTCAATTATCGCCATCTTTCCCTTGGCGATATCGTGTTTGGCCTTGCCCAAGCCCCGAAAGGCGCGCGGAACCACAAATACCGCCAGCAGCGCAATAATCATCGCCACTGCCAGAAGTTCAATGATCGTAAATCCCCTTTGCCTTCGTTTCATATCCTTCCTTTCTATAAACAGGGTCATTGTCTATCATCCAAAGACGCTCAGATCCATACCGATCACAGGCAGCAGCGTAGCGGCAATTAAAAAAAAGATCACCGCCGCCAGCAGCAGAATCAGAATTGAGGGAACCAGCGACATGTAACGCTGCAAAACCGAATCGGCCTGCTCATCAAAAGTTTCGGCCGCCTGCAGAAGCATTTCATCCAGTTTTCCCGTCTGCTCTCCAATGGAAACAATCTGCACCAGCAGCGGATCGAACAAGCCCGATTGCCCCAGCGGTCTGGCCAGATCGCTGCCGGCCCGCACTTCCTGGCAGACATGGTCGATCTGCTGCGCCAGCACCTCATTGCCCAGGGTATCCCGAACCACCCCGAGGGCTTCCAAAATCGGAATACCGCACTTGGTCAGCGAGCCGAGCGTACGGGCAAACCGCCCCACCGACAAGGTCCGAAGCACCGAACCCAGCAAAGGCAGTTTTAATTTGAATAAATCCCATTGCAGCAAACCCGACGGCTTGCGCTTCCAGCGAAAAAAGAAATAGCCGCCTGCGACAAGCAGCCCGGCCATAAGCCATCCGTAATATAGTATAAAATGACTCAGCCCCATCAGCATTCGCGTCGGCAGCGGAAGAGCGGACGGCTCGATGCCCAGCGCCTCGATCAGACGCGGCAGGATCCATACCAGGATCGCCACCACCGACACAAAACCCACCGCCAGTACAAAGACCGGATACGCCGACGCATTGCGAAAACTGGACTGGATTTTATGTTCCCGCGACTGAATCCGCACCAGCTGCTGCAGGGTTTCTTCCAGAATACCGCCGGTTTCTCCGACGCTGACCATCGAACTGTACAGCGGGGGAAAAACCTTTGGATATTCGGTCATGGCCTCCGACAGAGACTGCCCTGAGCGTACCGACTGCGCCAGATGATCGAGCATCGACCGAACGGCCGGCTTGCTTTGCTGCTGCGATATGATTTGCAGGGCCTGCAGTACCGGAAGTCCCGCCCGCAGCGCAGCGGTCAATTGTTCCGTAATCAGCAGCACCTCCCGGCTGCTGATGCGGCCGGAGGCAAATACCGGTCCTCCGGACGGCGGCACGACTGCGACTGGCGCTGAATCATCCACAGGGCCCGATGTTTCTTCCAACTCCAAAGCAAATTGCCCTCGCTGAGCCAGCAGTGAGATCGCGCTTTTGCGATCGGCCGCCTCAATGATTCCGTCGGCCGGCTGCCCTTCTTTTGATACCGCTTTGTATGAAAATCGAATCATGAACTTCTTGCCCTGCGATTCATCGATCTTTTGCCGCAGCAAAGCTCGTCTTAAGCCGGTTTATCCTCCTCTTCCATGCCCTGGGTCACGCGAAGCACTTCTTCCGGAGTAGTTTTACCTTCCAAGATCTTTTCAATTCCGTCATGCCGCATACTGACATGGTCTTCCGGTGCGGCTTGCTGTATCTGGTCCGTTGTAGGCCGCTGGGCGATCAGTTTTCGCAGCGAATCCGTAACTCGAAGCAGTTCAAATATCCCGATCCGTCCTTTCATTCCCGTGTGGTTGCACTCCTGACAGCCCCGACCGTGGTATAATTCGGCATCCGGACCGATGGAGATGGAGTTGGTCAGACTTTCCACCAGATGCCGATCCGGCGTATAGCGCTGGCGGCAGGCAGGACAGATCTTTCGGACCAGACGCTGAGCCAGTACTCCTTCCAGCGAACTGGCCAGCAAAAACGGCTCGACCCCCATATCGATCAGACGGGTCACCGCTCCGGCGGCGTCATTGGTATGCAGCGTAGAGAATACAAGATGTCCGGTCAGGGCTGCGCGAATGGCGATATCGGCCGTCTCCCGGTCGCGTATTTCGCCAACCATGATGATATTGGGATCCTGGCGGAGAATATGGCGAAGACCGCGGCTGAAAGTCAGCCCGCGTCGAGGGTTGACAGGCATCTGGATCACCCCCTCCAGTTGATATTCCACCGGGTCCTCGATGGTTATGATTTTCAAACTCGGATCGTAAATTTTGTTCAGCGCCGCATACAATGTGGTGGTCTTGCCGCTTCCGGTCGGGCCGGTCACTAAAACAATTCCGTGGGCCATCCCAAGACAATGTGAAAAACCCTTCAGAGTCGCCTGATTCATGCCTAATCCTTCCAGCGGAATCAGGGCGGTACTGCGGTCCAGAAGGCGCATCACCACCGATTCGCCGAAGATGCTGGGCACCGTAGAGACTCGGATATCGATCATCCCCCGGGCGGCCGGAAATTCGATATGCCCATCCTGGGGAATAAATCGCTCGGCGATGTTCATATTGGCCATGATCTTGATTCGCGAAAGAATCGCCGCCTGCAAACGCTTGGGAGAACTGGATTTTTCTATCAGCATCCCGTCAATGCGGTACTTGATTTTGACAGAGTTCTCATACGGTTCGATATGCACGTCGCTGGCCCTGGCCTCCGTCGCTTCCAGCAGAATCAGATTGACCAGATTAACCAGAGACGGTTCTCGAGCCAGTTCATGCAGTTTGGCAGGGGTCAGATCGCCGTTGGTTTCAATTTCCGGACCTGCTGATTTCTCGCCGGGGGCCAAATTTTTGAGCATTCGGGCTACATTGCTGCCGTAATACCTGAGAATCGCCTTTTCCAAATCTATCGGATTGCTGTAGCATCGGCGGATACCGCATCCGGTAACCACCCGAAGATTCTGGAGGGCCTCGGTATCAAATGGATTGGCCATTGCCACGGTGAGTCGTCCGTTGCTTTGTTCAAGAGGAATTACATTGTATTGAGTTACCAATTCCGGAGGAATTTTCTGAAGAACTTCAGGTTCTATAAATACATTGTCCAAATCTCTTTTTTCGAGACTGGATTGCAAAACAAGCGTCTCAATCAATTGCCGACTATTGAGTACGCCTGAATCGAGCAGAATCTGCCCTATTTTCTTTTTTTTCTGTTTTTGGGAATCCAGTGCGGCCGTCAATTGCGGTTCACTTATAAACCCCTGCTCACAAAGAAGTTGTCCGATTTTAGTTCGCACCTGTCTCACCTAACTCTATGTTTTTTCTCTAATTAACAAATTGGCAGAACAATATTTTCTCTGCTTGCAATCATTTTACAGGGTATATAACGCGCAGACAAGTCCTCAAAGGCCCTGCCCCCTATAGACGCATGAAAATCCGGTTTTGTTTCGGTGATTACTTTTTTTCTGAGAATTCCGAATGTTCAAATACATAACTATATATTTATAATGGACTTATTAATTTTTTTTGACAGATGAATCAAATTTAAGAAACGGTTTTTTCTGTAAGTAAAGATCTGTATGAAGACAGGATCTATTATAGAGGTAACACATCTGCATCTTCAGGATAAATAAAATTATTCGGGACACGAAAAAGCAACAACACCTTAATGGATTTGAAGATTTCGGCTTTTAAAGAACAAGCCATTTTCGGTCCTTCAATTCCCTGCCGAAAGACCATATACTACTCTTTCGCCAGGGGCAATACAATTGTAAATAATGTTCCCTCAAGAAGATTCGACCGGACGGTAATATCGCCTCCATGCAGTACGGCAATCTCACGGGCAATCGCCAACCCTAATCCAGCGCCGCCGGAATGCCGATCTCGGGCTTTCTGAACACGATAGAACCGCTGAAAAATCAGCGAACACTCCTCCGGCGGAATACTTCCCCCCGTATCATGTACCGTGATTTTCAGATTATTGCTGTCGTTTTCCATATTCACGGTAATTGTCGATTGGGAAGGAGCATACTGTGCGGCATTGTCGATCAAATTCGTGATAAGTTGGCGAATCTGAAGAGGATTGGCCTGTAGGACGGCCGGAGAGGCGCTGCACACAAGATGAAAACCCCGTTCCTCCAGAAAAGGAGTGTATTGTTCGGCTATGTCCAGCATCAGGTCTTTCATTTGGATAGTTTCCCGATCCCAAGTCGGCTGCGAAATACCCAGACGAGTAAGCGTAAGCATCTGCTGAATCAGATGGTTGAGCCGCTCCAGGTCTTCAAGAGCATGGTCAATCATTTTTTTATAAAAGGTCGGCGAGCGCTCCTGGGCCTGAGCCAGTTGCAGTGTACTCTTCAAAAGGGCAATCGGTGTCCGCAGTTCATGCGAGGCATCCGAGGTAAACCGCTTTTGCTCATTGACAGCATGCGCCAGTTTTTTAATCATCTCTTCCCAAGATTTAACAAATGGAAGCAATTCACGGGGCATCGGCGGGAATTCATAGGAAACGCTATCCAGATTTTTATCAGAAATTTTGTTCATCCGTTCTGTAAGTACCCCAATCGGAATAAATCCCCATTTGAAAATACCAAGAATCATCGCGATGGAAACTGCAAAGAGTATGCCTCCTGTAATCAATAATACTCTGGCGAACTCGCCGATTTCATGGTATGCATGGGCGCTGCTCATAGCAATCGCTATATTTACAATCAAATTTTCCCGAGGCGAAATGCCGGGGATTGAGCATTGAGCCCAGATCAGTCTGCCTCTTATTTTGCCGCGATCTATATTCAAAAATCGAAACGAATCCAAGTCCGGCGGTTTTTCCGCGGGATTCTTCACAAAAGCGGCCAGATCGACCAAATCGTTATTTTGCATTTCCGTTGAGTCATCTCCTTCAATCCATATTCTATGCCCGAGCCGCCACGTTCCCCGGCTAAGCATCAGGATCGCCTGAATTTCTCTTTTGGCCTCCTCCGTATGAAAGTGATCCGTCCTCAGGATTTCTCGGATCACATCGACGTCGGACCGAAGTCTGTAATCCAGGTGGCTTAAGAGAGACTCTTTAAATTCATGGTGAGCGGCCGCGGAAAGAATTCCGATCACCAGCAGAATCAAAAAGGCAATACACAGGCCTATTCTGGTTTTTAAGGATAGCGATCTTATCTCAATGTTCTTCAAGAAGATACCCCTGACCCCGAAAGGTTTTAATATAATTGTATTGTTTGAGAGGATCTATTTTTTTTCGGATTGTAGAGATATAGACCTCAATAACATTGGAAAAACTTTCCCAATTAAAATCATACAAATGTTCAAGCAGGTCTTCTTTGGATACGATCTCCCCTTTTCGCATAGCCAGATAAATCAGGGCATGATATTCCATTGAGGTTAACGAAATGATCTTGTTCTTCATAACGACTTTTTGTGCGGCGGTGTCGATCGTCAGATCGCCGACCCGAATCACCGGATCCGCTTTTCCGTAGGATCGCCGAATCAGCGCTTTGCATCGCGCCACCAATTCTCCAATATCAAAGGGTTTGGTCAGATAATCATCGCTGCCGGAGTTCAATCCGGTGACGATATCGGAAGGGGCGTCGCGGGCTGTTAAAATCAGAACCGGGGTTGGATTCCCCTGCTGCCTCATTTTTTTCAGGATCTCCAGCCCATTCATTCCCGGAAGCATCAGATCCAGAATTAACAAATCGTAGGGATTGCTCTGAATCATATGCAGCCCATCGATTCCGTCGCCGGATATATCCACCGCATATTTTTCGCGTTCTGCAAGAATCTGTGCGATATTTTCCGCTAAACGTCTTTCATCTTCGATAATCAGGACTCTCATTTTTAATCCTCTGGTTGGAATGCGTTATTCAACTTTATTAATTTTATCACATCCATTTCCGCCGCAAGAGAAAATTTTTAAAAATGCGTCTGTTTTAAGGTTCTCTTAAGGAAGGCCGTTTATGATGCAGAAAAATGCTGTTAGGCCGTTTTTTTGCAAATACTAATGACGGAAGAGAAAAGTGTTTCTGTTTTTTACAGGAAACGCAGAAAGAGGAAATCCTTATGGATGCTGCAAATGAACTCGATATTGCCTGGAAAATCAAAGAACAATACAATTCTTCGGCGGCCGCCGATAGATATGCAGAATATTTTAAGGGCTCCTTGCGGCATCGACGTAAAGATCAGCGAGAAAAAAGGTGCATTGCCAGGGGGCTCTCGCAGGTGCCAAGAGGTTCCCTGGTGCTCGACCTGCCCTGCGGAACCGGACGTATGTATCCGCTGCTTAAAGATCTGGATCTGCATGTTGTCGAAGCCGATTCCTCGCCGTATATGGTAGATCATGCCCGACGAAAGGCGGAAGAATTAGGCCTTTCCGGCGGGCAAAAACAAGACCGTTTTTTAGTTTCTGATATATTTCATACCGGTTTTGAAAACCGGCAGTTTGATGCCGTAATCTGTAATCGACTGTTTCACCATTTTCCGGATTCACAAACGCGACAGCAAGCGCTTCGGGAACTGGCAAGGATTTGTTCCGGACCGATTGTGGTCTCCTTCTTTTCTATTGCGGCCACGGACGCCCTGAAGTTTCTTTATAAAAAATATATTCTCAATAAAACTATTCAAGATCGGATTCCGATCGGACCGAGACAATTCTCAAAAGACATCCAGGCCTGCGGTCTTCGGATTGAACGATGGATTCTGCCGCGTCCGCTGTTGTCTATGCAATGGTATGTCGTCTTGCGTCATCGTTGATTGGCGATTGTTTTTTTGAAATCATCTCCTGGAAATAAATTGGATCCTTTCAGGCAGAGAAACCCAAATGAAGAAAATCGGAGTTTTAATCGGAGTGTCCGGGGTTATTCCTCTTTGTTTCTTTTGGGGCTGCACGGCCGCTGTTGTCGGTATGGGAGAATCCGCCTACAATCACGTCCGCGGAGATTTTCTGGGGATTATCCCGGAGTCTCTGGATAAGGTTTATTCGGCCTCTCTGGATGCAATTCGGGGCACGGCAAAATATCAAATTATCGAACAGGAACTAAATGCCATAGCGGCAAATATAACCGCTTACGATTCACTATCCAGAAAGACGACGATCTCTCTGACCAGAACAGAACATGATCAAACCCAAATCCAGATTCGAATCGGTTTGGCCGGAGATAAACTCCAATCAACTTATTTGTATGATCGTATTCGGCAAACCCTGAAAGATCAGACCAGAGACAAGTTTGTTTTTTAATTTCACAGAGCTGTCGAGAGGAAGGCCTTTAAAACGAATATAGCCGAGTATCCGGGGACACTCGGCCATATCCACAACACCTCCTCCAGTGCCAACGAACGTGTGTCTTTTCCTTAACGCTCCTGTGTAGGATGTATCATAAGTTCGTTGTATGCCTCTGCCGGCCTGTTAAGCGGCATGTTTGAGTCGAAGCCAAACAGCTCCGGCAGCTAAAAGGCACCACGTTGTCGGTTCTGGAATCGGATTTTCACCTGGCACCGGAAAATCGTCATTGCGATCTCCCGGCACGGGAAACGAATCATTTTCCGGTAAATCCGGAAATTGGAAGGGTTTGTAAGAGAAGTCAAACTCGGGATAAAATGCCATCATCCCGCCGCTGCCGCCGCCTTGCACCGCCGGAGCGGCACGGGCTCCGCCATACGGAGCGCCGGAGGGTAGGCCCTCGGCCGCCTCGGCAAGCGGCAGCTCAAATTCATCTCGTTCATACACCGCCACGACAATCTTGGGCGCATCGATCTGTACCTGTGTGGCCATGCTGGCCGGACTGGAGACATCCCCAAGCCAATACAGAAACCGGTAGCCCGGCTTGGGCATGGCAATCAGGGTCATCGTGCTTCCGATGCCCATTTTGTGCACACCCAAGCCGGGATTGACCGTACCGGCATGGATCGGACTTTGTTCGATCAGGATCGCATAACCATTTGCATCCGTCTCCGCATGAACTCCTGTCCCCGCCGACAGCAGCAGACAGGCCGCCGCCAAAATGGACGCTTGCAGAGCAGAAAACAAGTTGTTGCCTTTTTTTGCCGTCATTTGGGTCCCCCCAACTGATTGTCTATGGTTATTCGTTGGCATAGAAATCTGATTTTATCTGGACTTGCAGAAACTGAGCAAACCGCCCAGCGACAGCATCAGCAGCGTCGTCGGCTCCGGGACTTGATTTCCGTTCCCGTCATCGCCGGGCACGGGCACTTCGTCGCTTTCCGACTGTACAAAATCATAGGTTCCGATCTTTGGGGCCGCGTCGCTGCGCACTAAAAGAAAATAGGAATGCGATCCGGGAAGGATGGAGTCGGCCTCAAAGACCCAGTTGCCTTCCGTCAGTTCCAGGTTGAAAAACGACATTGAAGCGTCTTTGCCCAAGTGGCCGTCGTCGTCCGTACCGATGTAGTCGTTGGAATTGACCGAAGGAATGGCGCCTTCGCCGATTCCCTTAATCACAAAGTGTGTGATCGCTGTATTCGAACTTGCGGCGTTGCTGAAAACCTGATAGGCGTAAATATACCGTCCGGATCCCGGGGCCGTCCCGCCGAACTGGTCGGGGTTGGCCTGCGTATCATAGACGGCAAATTCAATTCGCCCGCTGAGTATCTGTCCATTGCCCAAATTTTTCGAATACGTCGTTTGTCCAGAATAGTAAGAACTTTCCGGCAGATAAGTCAGGGCCGCCTGCGCCGCCGGGATTGCCGCAAGCACGACCAGGATCATCCATTGCTTCAGATACTTTTTATGTAGAGTCATAATGACCTCCTCATTACGTGATTCATTGGTACTGTGTTCCGCTCCGATTTCTGCGGCGTACGCTCAGAAAAGCCCCCGCCGACAGAAGGAGAACAGTTGCTGGTTCCGGTACAGGAGAAGTAATCGGATTGACGCACACAAAGGATCCGGTTTCGGCAATCCCGCCCATACTCGCGGAGGTTTTGCCGGGTCTTTGAGCGCTCAGGTAATAGAGCGTCGTCGAAGATTGGCCGGGATTGATCGTGCTCAAAAACTGCGCATCAATGCTGACGATCGGATTGCCGATGTCATGCCAGACGGCAGGCACTACCTTTGTTTGGCTGGTATCGTAACCTACCGAGACAATATCCACTCCCGGCGCAATGGCTACGGAAAACCAGCTGGCGCTTTGAAGACTGTCCAGCGGATTGGTCAAATCATAGGTGTACAAATACAGGTTGCCGATCGTATAAACCCTGGAGGTAACCTGAATCGAGCCGAACAGATAATCCGTTTCCTGTACAGGTGCACCGGCTATGTCGGTAATCCCTGCTATAACCGTAGGAGAAACCAGCAACGCAAAAATAACTGTCATCATTCGCTGCGTTAAAATCGGTTTCATAGCCTCCCTTTCAAAGAAAGAGTCTTGGTTTTTTTTCTCGGCTTACTTTCTCTTGCGAGAAAGACGGCCGAACAAGCCCCCCGCCATCAGCATCAGCCAGGTTGCCGGTTCCGGAACCTGGGGCGTGAGCACTTTGCCGACCAGGAAGTTGTAACTGCCTCCTGTAATGCCGGCTAATGCGCCGTCGGCTTCTGTGGGGCCATGGGGACTGATGAACCAGAGCACTGCTGAAGCTTCGCCCGGCAGAATCGGATTCTTAAAGAAGGCCTCGATGCTTCCTACCGGATCATTTACCGGTTCCCAGGCAAACGGCTCTTTATCTCCGCTGTCCCAGCCATACTGAAGAATGTTCTCTCCGGGCAGAATCTCCACAGAAAAGAAACTCAGATTGACCTGGACATTCGAAATGTAATAGGCATAGATAAAGTTGCCGCTGTACGGACTTTCAGGATTGGCTGTAAATACAAAGGACTCGACTGTCGCCTCTCCTGAACCGGTCCCGGGAAGAAATTTGGATTCCCGATGATCGAATGGCGTCCCTTCATCCATAATCCCAGCCATCGAAACGGGCGAAACCAGCAACGCCAGAAAAACGGTTAAGCATTGCCTAAAACTTGGTTTCATAGTTTTCCCCTTTTTGTTAAAAACACATCTTACGGATTCAAAAACATACTACATCGCACAACAATAAAACTCGCACAAACTGCACACACACACAACGTACGCACTCAATTAAAACTCGTTGCAGGAACTTGTAATCACGGCGATTCAAGCATTCCCGATCCGAGCCACACACGGTTTCATTACTGCATTTTCAAAGTGTTCGTTCTCCGCACAGAGCGCAGAACGTCTCCGCCTCGTGGTTCCTCTTCCTCAGGAATACAGGTTCAACTCGTCCCCCATATCGAACGGTGAAATGTGTCCTTACTTCCGCAGACACAAAAGCTGTCAAAACAACTTGATCAAATAAACACGTTCAAAAAGCACTTTAAATTGGTGTTACTACCCTTCCTCTTCCTCCCCAATCTTGATGATGTGTGTATTAAACCATATCGGCAGTTAAATGTCAAGCATAAAATTTAAAAATTCTATAAATTTTATATCTCCCCTATTTTCCCCCTCTTGTCGGCCCTGGCCTTAGAGCGGTAAAAAACCGCTTTGCAAAGGCAAAACAAGGGTCCTCTAAAATCGGCCGCAAACCCTTCGCCGGCCGTTATTCAGCCGCTTTTCTCCGCTTGCCCGGGACCGGTTTGCCCTGAATATACAGTCCGATATTACGAATCGCCTGGCGCAGGCGGTGCT
>JAKJEN010000001.1:12153-24347 GCA_022705405.1 Planctomycetota bacterium
CGGCCAGGAGCAATCGCCACATATGCATGTTCCAGCAGATCCATCGCAAAATCAATGCTGCCTTTGCCCTTCGAATGCGCCTCCGGAACTCGCGTCCAGACAAACATCGATCCCCGCGGAATTTCCACTTCCCAGCCGATGCGGCGCAAGCTCTGGCAAACCACATCTCGCCGCGCCTGATATTTGGCGTTCTGCTGCTGGATATTCTCCTCGCAGTGCCGCATCGCGATAATACTGGCAATCTGAATGGGCTGAAAAATACCGTAATCATAATAGCCCTTGATCGTCGCCAGCGCATCGACCATCTTCCGGTTGCCTGCGACAAAACCAATCCGAAAACCCGCCATCCCATACGGCTTACTGAGCGTGGTAAACTCCACCCCTACATCCTTGGCTCCCGGAGCCGACAAAAAGCTGGGCGCCTTGTACCCGTCAAACAGCGTCTCTCCATACGCAAAATCGTGGATCACCGCAATATTAAGCCGCCTGGCCAGATCCACCACCGGCTCAAAAAATCCCGGCTCGACCGTCATTGCCGTCGGATTATGCGGATAATTCAGGATCAGCAGTTTAGGCCGCGGGAACAAGTGCTCGCAGACCATCGCAATCGTATCCAGGAATTTCTGGTCGTTTCCCAGCGGCACGGTGATCACGTTTCCGCCCGCCAGCGCCACCCCGTAAATATGAATCGGAAACGCCGGATCGGCCACAATCGCCGTATCCCCCGGTCCCAGCATCGCCAGACACATGTGGCTGAAACCCTCTTTGGAGCCGATACATGCCAGCACCTCCGTCTCCGGATCCAGCGAAACGCCCCACTTGCGTTCGTATTTGAGCGCCATCTCCCGCCGCAGGTTATAAATTCCCTTGGAGGCGCTGTAGCGGTGGTTGCGCAGATCCTTTGCGGCCTCGCACAGTTTATCGATCACCAGATCGGGCGCACCATCCATCGGATTGCCCATTCCCAGGTCAATAATATCGATATCCTGACGCCGTTTTTCGAGTTTCAGCGCATTGAGTCGGCCGAACAAATACGGCGGCAGACGTTTGATCCGCTGTGAAGGTTCTATGCAAAATTCGCTCATTTTTTTCCTGTCGATTACCAGTTTTTATAATTATTTCAACTCCCGGGACATACAATATATCCGGTTTTCCATATTTTGTAAATAATCGGCAAGAACAATGGAAAAAATCGAAAATCGGAAAGAAAAAACGCCCCTCACAATTCTTAGGGATTCCTGCCTCAGACGGCAAAAGACGCCGGCTGCCTTCTGAAGGAGTACTACGGACTCCTCCGGCCATCTTTACAAATCCGCTTTTTATTCCGATAAATCCTTTGTTTTTTCTGCGGTTGTCTGCAATGAGTCAAAAAGACCCTTTTTTCGAGCGTATTGATATAAATAGGAAATGGCTACAAAGATCAGACCGGTCACCAGAAAGGCCGCGATGCGGTATTCGGTTTTCAGAGTATTTGTGTCGATGAGGAAAATCTTGGCAAGCAGCAGGGCAAACAGGATCATCGCCAGATAACGCAGCACGGCTTGTTTACTCAAGAAACCGATAATCATTAAAAGAGCGCCGTACACGGCCCAGAGAATCGACAGGTACATGCCGGCCTTCAGCTGCCAGTTGATAATCGGACCTGCATACCGATTGCGGCAGTCCCAGTACACCCAGATTTGTTCGCTGAGCAGCAGACAGAGCAAAACCAAGGCGCCGAGGATATACGCAGTGGCCAGAAAGCGTAATCCATACGTCTTTTCTTTCCGTCGATGCCAGGACCATCCGCAGATAAACAAAGCGGCTGTGAACAGGCAGACAAATAAAAAACTGCGGTTAACAAACAGAGGAAAGGCCCGCTTGTACAGGCGGTCCATAGCAGAGGCGGTATAGACAGACCCTGCAATGGAAACAAAGATTTCAAACAATGTGCAAAGGAAACTGTCGGGACGAATAGGTCGGATCGTCAGCAGAAGCATCAGAACTGTGATCAAAAGAATCATTCCTTCAACAAAAAATGGGCCGAACCGGGGCAGGTTCAGATTCCAGCGGCAGTGGTCCTGCCATTCCAAGGCACAGCCGATAAACAATAAAGCCAAAGACACAGTATAGAAAACGCCTGCCAGAATCTTTTCTACCGGTCCGGGCGGCAAGTCTTCCTTGGGTTCTGCTTTGAGAAAACGATACAGCAGGTGCTGGATCATCATCGCCGTAAAGACAAACAGCCAAACGCCAAAATCAGGATTGACGATCAATCGAAAACTGTCCTGATGAAGGGGCAGAAGCCAGAACAAACAGTCGATGCTGAGAGCGGTTGCAAATAGGCCGACGGCCTGGGTCCATCGGCTTCGGCACAGGATGCCGATGGCTGTCAGAATCATCCCCTCAACGGCCCAGCCGACGGCCACGGCGTGCATTCGGAAATACAGCGGCAAAGCGGCGGTCAAAACCGCAAGAGCTGTGATTAGAAAGGATACATGAAGCGTATAGTCTTCCCTGCAGCGGATCATCGACAGAAACATCAAAGCCAGGTAAAAGCCGCTGATCCCCGCGCAGGCAATGGCCATCGCCTCGCGATACTCCGGATAGAGAATCCGGTACAGATAATAAAAGAAGACCAGCCCGTTAAAAGCCGCCAACCAAATATCTTCCTGCCGTGAAAGAGTCTTTCGAATCAGCCCATACAGCAGCGGCATCAGCAGGTAGAGGATAAAAAACGCAACCAGCCAAGTCAGCGCAACGGTCATTTGCGAGGACAGAAAACAGTCGGTTTGGTTTACCGGATGATAAAATTTCTCGAACCAGTACGTATAAAGCAAATAGGTTCCGATAAAGGCGACGATGTTTACGACCTGCCATCGCCGCAGGTAGGCGCAGGCCATCGCTCCCAAACTGAGGATCAGCACATAGGTAAACAGCGGATTAGCCGGATTCTGTCCGGTCGAAAGGAGGATGGGAGTCAAATAGCCGCCAAAAAGCGACAGAACCGCGATCAGCGCCTCGTCCAGGATCACGGCGTATGCCATCGCCGCGATCGTAATGCCGACAGCAATGACGTATGCCGAAGCCGGATTGATCAGTCCGTAGATTCGGTAAGCGGAAAAGGCAGCCGCATAAAGAAGAGCAAATCCGAGGGCCAAAGTACCTTTGGCGACGATTTCATATCCTCGGCGGCGGGTGATTTCTCCAATGATCAGCGACACGACGGCCCCTGCGGTGATGAACCCAACCCGCACCCACGGGGCCAGCCAGTTGTGTTCGTAGGCATACTTCAGAAAGAAGCCCGTCCCAAACAGGATGGCCACAATCCCGGCGATGAGAATCCACTGCGTTCCGATCTGCTGTTCAATGGATGTCCGACTGAAAGAAGGCAGCGGAGTCGCCGGCCATACCGCGGGAGTCGGCGCGGGCTCAGCGGGTTTGGGGGACGTCGGTTTTTCCTTCAGCGGTATGGACGCAGCGGGTTGGCCATCTGCCTGATCCGCGGCCGGCTGTTCATGGACCGCCGCCGGCTGCGGGGCCGATGGTTTTGGCTCCTGAACAACAGGGGCGACGGGCGAGGGCTTGGCTGCGGGTTCCTCCTGCGGCGCAATTAGCCGCTTCATCCGGATCGCCTTATCAAGCCGGTTGATTTTAGACAGAGCGATCAGTGCGATAATCAAAGCCGCAGGTCCAGATAAAACAAAGACCACATATAAAAAGATTCCTAAGATCGATATCCCCTTCATTTTCTTACTCCTTATTTTCTAAAAACCCACACTCAGCATAAAAACAAAATGGCTGTTTGTTTTTGTATTTTTACGAAGAGGCGGTTTCTTTTTCCTTGTATTCCAGGGCAATCCGGCGAATCCTGAGCATATCCAGTTTCCCTGAGCCAAGGCGCGGAACTTCATCCACACCGATAATATTTTCACGTTTGGGGATATAGAGTTTAGGGAGATCGCTTTCAGCAAGTTTTTCATAGAGGCGATCCGAATCGACTTGACCTTTGGCATAAACCAGCACAATCTGCTCGCCTTTTTTCTCGTCCGGCAAACTGGTAACCGCGATGCTGCCCTCGGCCAGTCCCAGCGACCTTATGCAGGTTTCCTCGATAGTCATGTGGGGAACCATCTCACCGCCGATCTTGCTGAACCGGCTGAGCCGATCGGTGATGGTTATAAATCCGTCCGGATCCTTGGAGACGATATCGCCGGTATTGTACCAGCCATCCTGCAGGACCTGAGCGGTTTTTTCCGGCAGGTTCAGATACCCTTTCATAATATTGGGGCCTTTGAGCCAAAGCACTCCCGATTCGCCCATACCAACCGGCAGGCCGGTTTCCGGATGCAGGATTTTGGAGGCCATGCCAGGCAGCAAATGGCCGGCTGTGCCTTCTTTGGAGCCGACTTGTCGGCCGCCGGAAATCTCTACATTCGGGACATTGATGGCGATCAAAGGAGAGCATTCGGTAGCTCCGTAGCCCTCATAGGGACGGATTGCAAATTTCTTGTCAAAGGCGTCGATCAAATTGATCTTCAATTTTTCGGCCCCGGCGATTATAAAGCGGATGGTTTTGAAATCTTCCGCCGGACAGCGGCGATAATAATTGAGAAGAAACGTCGGGGTAGCAAACAGAAGTGTGGCTTTTTCCGAATGGATAATTTGTCCGACCTTTTGACCATCCAGCGGATTGGCCGCATAACAGACCGGCACGCCCGCCAGAATCGGCATCCAAAGCGTACAGGCCAGGCCAAAAGAATGGAAAAAGGGCAAAATGCCGCAGAGTTTATCGCCCGGCTGCACCCGAAAGACCATTAAGGCGGCCTCAAGATTGGACAGGATGTTGTGATGGCTGAGCAGGACGCCTTTGGGACGTCCGGAACTGCCGGAAGAAAACAGGATTGCAGCGGTATCGTCGGCATGAAATCCCCTGGCATTGGCCAGAATGCGGCGGGGATAAAAACGGGCCTTCAGCCAGGCCTTTTGTTTTTCAAAGGAAGTCAATTCAGCAAACAAATCTTCAAGAAAGACTGCGCCCGGCAGATCCTGAGGCCTTACATTGAGTTTTTCAAGAAACTGACGGCTGGTCAGAATGGTTTGAACGCCGGCCTGTTCGATCATATATTGCCGATCCGATTCTGAGGCCGTGTAAGACAGATTAACTGCGACTTTGCCCAGCACAGCCGCGGCCAGATTGGCGCAGGCGCCCCCAACCGACGGCGGCAGAAAAATCCCGACGCTGTTTTGTCCGGCGGTACGGGTCTTTAATTTTTCCCCCAGAGCAACCGATCCGACCAGGGCCTTGCCCCAGGTCATCCGTTTTTCCGTGATATCGCTGAGGAAAGGTTTTTTCCAGTGTTTTCGGGCGGTGCGGATAAACGTTTCGCCCAAACTCAGTCGTGCCGGTTTTTTGGCCTCAAAATAATCACAGGAAAGTTCCTCAATCGCCAGCCGAATGTCCTCTGTGCCGGCATCCGCCGGCAGCGGTTTTCCAAAATGCACCTGAACCGGATAAGGCAGTTTTCGGGGCCATTTGGACAACAGCGGCCCGTAATAATGGCTCAAAATACTGCCCCAGACGCCTCCCAGATAGGTTGGGATGATTTGATAGGGCCTGCCATTGGCTATTTTTTTATAACCGGAACGAAAACGACCTAACATGCCGGTTCGGGTAATGGCGCCTTCGGCAAAGATACAGACCAGCGAACCCTCGTCCATAGCCGTACGGGCATTTTCCAGAGAAGCCAGAATCTTTTTCGGCGAGTCTGTATCGCTGATTGGGATGGCCTTAGCCAGTCGAAACAGCCAGCTGAACCACTTGCTGCGATAGATCTTTTGGTCCATCAGAAAGCGGATAGGCCGCTGCTGAGTGGCCTGCAAGAGAACGGAATCAACCCATGACACGTGATTGGAGACTAACAGGGCCGGACCTTTGATGGGAACATTCTCCAGACCAAACACTCGAATTCGGTAAATCGTTCGGGTCAGAAAGACCACAAACAAACGCAGGAGAAAATCCGGCAGACGGATTACAGTCAGAATCGCCAACGCTAGCGTCAGGGCTCCGAAGATCATGAACATCCAGCTGGGCTTTATCTTGAGGATATTGCAGCCGAGCTCGACTAACAGCGAGGCAATCAAAACGCCAATCCAGCCGATAAAGTTCGAAGCGGCCAGAACCTGTCCCCGGATTTGAGCGGGCGCTTGCAATTGTATAAAGGCATAAATCGGCACGATAAACAATCCGGCGCTGATGCCGAAAATAAAAATCAGGGTAAAGATCCCCGGGTTCATCGACACCATTTGTTTCCAGTCGGCCGGCCCTGCCGCATCCGGCCGAATTAATCCCAAACTAATAGAGGCGACGGCCATACCGATTGCCCCCAGCGGAACAATTCCAAATTCAATGGAACGGCCGGATAGTTTGCCGGCAAGGTAAGATCCGATTCCGATGGCAAACGCCGACGCGACAAAAAGAAGACTGCTTAATTCTTTATCGGCCCTGCAAACTTCGAGTCCAAAGGGAATCAGATTAATCTGTGCAAAGGCCCCCAGAAGCATAAAATAAGCCGCTGCGGAAATGGCCAAAAGCAGCGCATGGTTGTGTCGAATTTCCCGCAAGGTTTTCCAGACATCTATAAAAAATAAAAGAGACGGTTTTGATTTTTTTCCTTCGGCGGGTGTTTTCTGGATTTTCAAACTTGTCAAGACTCCTGCGGCCGCCACAAGTACGCAGGTCGTGGATGCCAGAGTGAAATTGCCGCCTGTGGTCATCGATAGGACCGGCGCAGCGGCAGTGCCCAGCACGATGGCCAAATACGTCAGCCCTTCGAGAAAACTGTTGGCTTTAGACAATTGGTTGGGATGAACCAGTTCGGGGATGATTCCATACTTGCACGGCCCAAAAAAGGCGCTTTGGGCGCACATCAGGAACAGGATGGTATAAACGCCCCATTCGCTTTTGGCCATAAACATGCCTACGCCGATAGCCATCAAAATCAGTTCGGCGATTTTGGCAATGACGATGATATTCCTTTTGCTGAAGCGGTCGGCCAGGATACCCGCATACGGCGTAAACAACAGAAACGGAATCACGAAGATCTGGGCTGCCCGGGCGCCGATCTGAGCGGATTGGTCCTCTCCGAGCATCCCGATCAGAAACAGAACCAGCAGCCACCGAAAGATGTTGTCATTGAGAGCGCCCAAAAACTGGGTGGCGTTGTGCCAGCCAAACGAGCGGCTTAAAGGTTCCTTCTCCAAAAGCGATTTTATGCTTGTTTTATCCATAGGTCGTATTGTCTATACTATAGAGATTGTTCATGCCAGTTATTTTTGCTGCGCCCGATCATTTTCCGACTTTTGTCCGGGACCGTTAGGCGGCTGAATTCCTCGGTCGGCCCCGCAGTGTTCACAGTGGGGAAGCAGCATATGCCGAATACCGCCGCATTTTTCACACTGGCCGTACAGGTTTGTTCCGCAGGAGGGGCAGGTATAGGGTTCCTGCAAGCAGTTCTCCGCTTTCCACAGAGGCAGTAATATTTGTTTTTTCTTCAGCCCGCCCAGATATCGCAGCGGCCCGCTTCGAATCGGTTTGCTGCATACCGGGCACAGATATTTGTCATAATTTTCCTGATATTGCCGGATCAGCAAGTGTTTTTTCGGAGAGACGACCATTTTAATCAGATACACCAGTATCCGCAGGACAATAGCCAGCAGCACAAGGATCGCGATATATTTGAAGAATCGACTGGGGAAATATTCATGGGCAACGAAGGCGATCTTGACAAAGACCGCCAGAAAAGTCGCCCAGACAATCGGCCGCCAGGCGCTGGTGCGATATTTCTGAAAAAGAAACGACAGAATCAGGAATACGGGAACCAGAAATGTCAGTTTGAAGGCCGCTATTTTCAGACGATGACGCTGCAGCAGTTTGCCCCACTGGTACTGTACATCCTTTTCCTTTTTCTGAATCTCTTCGTTGACTTTAGCCAGTTCCGAATCCAGTTCCCATTGTTTCTGCTTCGATTGGGAAATCCGCAGATTGGCTTCCTGATATTTTTTCTGATTATCCAGAAAAACCGATTGGCTTTCCTGCAGAGTTCGGCGGCTTTGTTCCGCAAACTCAACATTTTTTTCCAGACTTTCTTTCTGAAGCGTAAGCAGCTGACTGATTGTATTCTGCAAACTGTCGGTACTGTCCTTTAGAATCTGCCGCATCTCGGTCTGCGTCTGGATTTCTTTTTTGACAACCTGAATCTCTTTATTCAGGGCATCTCGTTTCTGATCCAATCTTTCCGGGATAAACTCGCGTCGAACCAGGTCATATTCCGGACTCGGGATTGTGCCGATGTCGGCCACCACAAAATTAAGTAAAGAGTAAAACAGAATCCCCAGAACAATCCCAAGCAGGAGAATGAAAAACCGCACAGTCCAGGATCCTTTGGTCTTTGGCTTTATTTCCATAAAAAACTCCTTTCATTAGGTTATGATTTGAGGTATTGCAGGACTGTTTCCATCGCCTGCTGCCGATATTGGGGAGCTTCATTGAACAGTTCATGACGAGCCCCCGAAAACATTCGGATTTCTGAATTTGGAAATTTTTTACCGAGAAAATGAAGATTATACGTCCAGTCCACGGTGGAGTCTTTATCTCCCTGCAGAATGAGGAGATCTTTTGTGCAGAGCGGACGGCTTTTGATTTCTTCGTTCCAGTCGAACAGGGCCTTGACCCAGTCCAGCGATAGGTACCTGGCGTGCAGATAATCTTGGGTCTTATTAAAAATCAGATACTCTCGGTCCGAGGAATTTGGGGTCTGAAAGCGAGCAATGCGATCCGTAAATCGGCGATAGACTTTATAGGTCTGCCTTGACTGTCGATAGGCGGTCCATCGAATCAGGGGGGCGGCCAGGATCACACGCTCAAAGGCCTCCTCCTGCCCGCCCAGAAGAGAATCGGTGAGGATCGCAGCTCCGGTACTGAATCCGACGGCATGATAAGGCCCGTGCAGGCGAGAGCGAACAACTTTCATAAAGTCCTCCATTGCCTGACCGTATTCGGCAAAATTCCCGATGCGGGACGGCTGACCTGTAGAAAGACCATGGCCGGGCAGGTCAAAGACGGCTGCGGCATAGTCCTCTTTCAGAAGTCGGCCGATCAGGTGTCTCAACTGGCCGCTGTGATTCAGATAGCCATGAAATAAAACCACAGTTGCATCGTACTGGGCGGGTCGATACAGATGACCAGCCAAAATATATTGGCCGGAGGGAAAGGAGCCGAAAAAGTGCTGCACTTCCGGTCCGAAGTCAAGACCGTAATGGGCAAAATACGCCTCCGCATCCTCCGGATATGATTGGGGATCGGCATCCTCTATGGGCACAAGGGTCGGCCGTTCCTTCGACATCAGGTCTCCTGAATAAATTCCTGTTATGGAATCTGTTTGTATCATAATTCCTCCGCAAAAGCAAATCCAGCAGATTAGCCGATGAAAACTCCTCCGCTGCCGCAGTTTGTCATGCCCGCAACCTGTCCTGAGCGTAGCCGAAGGAAGACGCAAATCCCGATAGTTCGTATTCATTATACTGCACCCGTTTAGTCTGGATAGGCCAGGATTTCTTCTTCGCTCAGGGAGGTTGTGTCTTTCATCTCCTTCACAATGCCCAAAACGCGCTGGCCGGGATCCAACGCCGCAACCAGGGAATCTGTAATATCTACCATGTCGGTCGCAGGACTTTGATAGTCAAATTCCCATTTGCTGACGATCACATCCACGCCGGACTGCCGGGCGATTTCCGGAAGTTTGGCCTCCAGGGTTTTGTTCCGGTTTCCGATATGTGTAAATACCGCCGCGATAGCCCGGGGATCATAGACGCCGATCCGCAGCAGCGCCTTTTTGGGTTTTCTATTTGTTTGACTGCGAGCCGTCAGAAGCATCCCGCTTCCTATCGTAAACGCAATCAGCATTAGTGTGCTCATTTTCAGTTCCATAGGAATGCTCCTTTTTATTGTTTTTATTTTTGTTCTATCAAAGAAACAGTTTTAAGACGATATGCGGCAGGCACGCAATCTTGCCTCACAGCCGGATTAAATCCGCTGATGCCAAACGTCTTCATGCGGCCGTAATAGGCCCAGTTCAGGACAAAGGGATAAATAAAATGGCTCAAACCGCAGGGAGCGGTCAGCCAGCGAAGGGTTCGTTTCAGGATACGCCAGGGAGAATAGTATTTTCGAATGACCCAGTCGGCTCCCGCCTGCAATTGCTCGGCCGTCATCCGGCGGGGCTGGAAGACCGCATGACGATAGTCATAATGCTCCCAGTTCGTATCGAGGATCCGGGGTTTCATTTCTTCATACAAGGGCGTACCGGGCAAGGGGGTCATGATCGCTGCCTGAATGACATCAATCCCAACCTGTTCCAGCATGGTTAATGTGGATTCAAACACGTGCACATCATCTTCCTCAAAGCCGAAGATCATCCCGGCCTGCACGAAGATCCCGTGCCGGTGGAAGGTATCCGCGATTTTTTTATACCGTGCGGGCCGGCTAAATTCTTTTTCATGCTGACTCAGATTCTTTTCATTAAAGGACTCCAGTCCGACAAACAGCCCCACACAGCCGGCTTTCTTCAACAGATCCAGCAGTACGGGATCCTCGGCAATCTCGATAGAGGCCTGCGTCACCCATTTTTTTCGCAAAGGAACCAGCCGCCGCAGCAACGTCATGCTGTAGTCGCGGTCCTGCGTGAGGTTGTCATCGACGAACATGAAAAAGCGGGTCTTGAAGGAAGAAATCTCTTCGATCACCTCCTCCAGGGGCCGCTGGTAGTGATGGGCATGATAAACGGCGCTGATCGAGCAGAATTTGCACCGGTTCCGACATCCCATCGTGGCGTAAACCGAATTGACGGTCGAGTATTTCTGCCTGTTGAGCAGGTGACGGGGCAGCAGGGCGGGGATCTTGCCATTGGGATTGCCCCGGTACTGTCTTTGCAGTCGGCCTGCTTTCAGATCCTCCAGCAGCCGGGGCCATGCCTCTATCGCAGGTCCGATGACCACCGCATCGCAGTGTTCCAGGGCCGGCTGGGGATTGAGGGTAGGAAAAAAGCCGCCCAGGACGACGGGGATATGCCGCTGGCGGAAATGGCGGCACAGTTCGAACGCGCGCGGGACCGTAGCGGTCATGCAGGTAATCCCGACCACATCGAAGGTCTCGTCGAGGGGAGTATCCTCGACCTGCTCATCGATCAGCCGGATGTCTGAATCCTCAGGAGACAACCTGGCAACCATCAAGAGAGGAAGCATCGAAAACCGGAACGTACGGCCGTTAAACAGTCTCCTTCTGCCGACCCGACGCCACTTTCCCGAGGCTGGTGAAATCAGTAAAATCTTCATTGTTCAATTCCTTTTTTTAATTTCTGGTTTCAATTTGAAATATCATAAAGAAATAACTCAAATCTTGTGCCAGAACAGAAATAATTTATATAACCCATTTGTAAACAACGAGATATGATTACTTTATCAAAATCGTGAAGTGAAACTAAAGTTTTTAATTGACATTTATTGTATACGCATAGTACAATATATGTATGTTAAAACTTACAAACTCAGATCGAAAATTCTTCTCTTTGGTAACCGAGGCCACGTTTTCCAACCCCTTTGGCCCCTATCGAGAACAGATTGACCGGCAGATCACCGGCTTAGATTCTTCGCGCCGGCGAATGGAGATTATGGAGCAGGAGATACGGCTGATCGATGAGAAATTGCGCGAACTGGAAAAAAAGGGTTGTCGGCAGATTGACGATTTTGATCCTGTGGACCGAGAGTTGATGAAATATGTTTATCTTTTCGCGATTTATCATCAATACGCCACGGCCTTTGATGATCTTATTATCCGGCAGGTGCAGGCAGGCCCTAAGCCAATCAAAGTACCTTTTGCCGACCGGGCAATGGCGGATCTTGCCGGCTGCGGATTTAAGGCCGACCAAATTCCTCGGTGTTTTGCAATGTTTTATCAGATTCGCCGGGCCTTTCATCGGATTGACCGAATGCTCATTGGCCCCAGCCCCTGCATGAGACAACTGCGCATGAACCTGTGGAACAATATCTTCACCCACGATATCCGTCGCTATGAACAGTATCTTTGGGACAAGATGGAGGATTTTTCGACGCTGCTGGAAGGTCCAACCGGCTGCGGCAAGGGAGCGGCGGCCGCTGCC
>JAKJEN010000001.1:24357-54742 GCA_022705405.1 Planctomycetota bacterium
GATTCATCCCGTTTGATCTGGAAAAGAAATGCTTTGCCCTCCCTTTTACTCAAACGCTGATCGAGGTTAACCTGGCGCAGTTTACTCCCTCTTTGATCGAATCCGAACTTTTCGGCCATGCCCGCGGAGCATTCACCGGCGCTGTGGCCGACTATGACGGCGTCTTCGTCCGCTGCCGAAGGCACGATACCATCTTCCTGGATGAGATCAGCGAGATCCGGCCCAACGTCCAGGTCAAACTCCTGCGTGTGCTTCAGGAGCGGACCTTTTGGCCTGTGGGCAGTCATGACCGCCGAATCTTTGAAGGGCGGGTGATCGGCGCTACCAATCAACCGGCGGCGGATCTTCGACGAACCGGACGCTTTCGCGATGATTTTTATTATCGTCTTTGCGCCGACTGCATACGCGTTCCTTCGCTTCGTCAGAGAATCGAAGAATGCCCGGAAGAGCTGCCCTCGCTGACCGGTCATTTCCTCAAACAGATCATCGGAGAACCGGATTCCTATCTTGTCGGGCAGGTACTGGATGTCATAGACGGAACGCTGGGCCCAAATTATCCCTGGCCCGGCAATGTCCGCGAGTTGGCCCAGTGTATCCGCCGCGTAATCCTCAAGCAGGATTATGAAAAAGATCCGCTCAGTTCCGACAAATTGCCGGCATCGCCGGATGCTGTCGAGGAATTGACTGCACAGGAGGTACTCCGCCGACACTGCACAGCGCTGTATGAACGTTGCGGCAACTATGGCACGGTCGCCCGCATTACTGGTCTGGATCGCCGCACCGTTAAAAAATACATCACAGCCGTTTCATAAAACCCGGATTTTGCCCCATGCTTTCTCGACCTGAAAACAACCAACTTTTTGGGAGTTAAACCAGAAATATTGAATAGCGGATTTCTAATTTCCATTGTATAATGGGCATCAAATATATGGACAGCGCCTTAATTTTGGGAGACTCAGTTGTTTACAGACGTTGAAAAAATAAAAAATAAATACCTTTGCTTGATTGTCCTGATTTTCTGTATTTTTTATCAACCTTTATTCGCTGCGGACCTCAATGAGTTGAACTGTACTTACCGAAGATTTACAGTCATCGAAGAAGATGGGAAAGTCGCGGCTATAAAACCGATTCCCGCTGATCCAAAACCGCTTTGGGCTCGCAATATATCACATTCAATCTGGGATTGGTCCAATGGTCCCGATCCCAATACGCCTTTTTTTAAACCGCCGATTCCATTTGTCCTCCCGCCCGAAGAAGGAAGCGGGGAGCCGTTTTATTCGCACAATCATCTGCCGTCGATTACCTGGCTGACGAATGGAGATCTGCTGGCCGTCTGGTATTCAACCCAGCGCGAACAAGGAACTGAATTGACTATGCTGGCAAGCCGAAAACGCGCCGGTACGAATCAATGGGATCTGTCGTCGGAGTTTTTCAAAGCCCAGAATAGAAATATGCATGGTTCATCCATCTTTCATGATGGGAAAGGAACGATCTATCATTTTAACGGAATGGGCAGAGAAGGAGTCGAGGGGTGGGAAAACCTGGCGTTATTATTACGCACCAGCACAGATAACGGCGTGACGTGGACTCCGGCTAGACCGGTATCCTCCGGGGCAGAGTATAAAAGACGTAATATGAGCATTCCGGGAATGATCCGGACACAGTCGGGGGTATTTATTCAGGCATGCGATGCTGTGCCTGGCGGAAACGGCGGCTCTGCGCTGCAAATCAGCCGCGATAATGGAAAAACCTGGTATGATCCCGGTCTTGGAAAGCCCGCACCGGATTTTAAACAGGGATCTATTGGCCAAGGAACTATTGCCGGCATTCACGCCGGCGTTATTGACCTGGCGGATGGCCGTCTGTTGGCCTTTGGACGGGGAGACAGCATTAACGGACGTATGCCGCAAAGTCTTTCCGACGATCTGGGCGAGACCTGGTCTTATTCAGCCAGCCCTTTCCCGCCGATCGGCGGCGGACAGCGCCTGGTCCTGAAACGCCTGTTAGAAGGCCCTTTGGTTCTGATCTCGTTTACAAATCTCGGACAGAACGATAAACGGACCCGTATGGAATTTAAAGATGCCGACGGAAATACCTTCGAGGGATTCGGCATGTATGCCGCGTTGTCCTTTGATGAAGGCCAAACCTGGCCGGTACGGAAGCTGCTGACTCCAGGCAAAGACGACTACAACGGCGGCGCATGGACAGGCGCCTTTACCGCTTCAAAGACACGGGCCGAACATGGAGGGTACCTGGCGGTCACACAAACCCCCGATGGCGTCATCCACCTGATCAGCAGCCGTTTGTATTATCAATTTAATCTGAAATGGCTGCTGACTCCAGAAGGCAAATAGAGAAAATCGGATTGAAAGACTTGTTTTTTGAGGGCGGTTGTCGGCGATAACTGCTGAATCCTTCGACGGGCCGACATCCGGTACAATATCGACAGAAAAGAAATGCTTCAAAGAAAATAGATACAATGGCTCGGCCGTTTACAATTTTGATTAAACCTTCCGGCCCGGACTGCAACATAGATTGTACATATTGCTTTTACTCCTGCAAACATACTTTGTTCGGCAGCGGCGCCCATCGAATGAGCCGGGAGACGCTGGACAAACTGATCCGCGGCTACCTGAACCTGCGATTTCCGGTAAACGTTTTTTCGTGGCAGGGAGGAGAGCCGACTTTGATGGGATTGGATTTTTATAAAAATGCGGTTCATCTGCAGCAGTTGCATTCTGCTCCGGATCAGGTTGTCAGTAATACCTTTCAAACCAACGGAATACTGCTGAACAGGGACTGGTGTCAATTCCTGGCGGAACAAAAATTTCTTTGCGGGATCAGTTTGGACGGCCCGCGCGAATACCATGATTTTTATCGAAAAGATCGTCAGGGCAACGGCACTTACGACCGCGTCCTGACGGCAATCGGGCATTGCAGGCGGAATAAAGTGGAATTTAATATTCTGACTCTGCTGAATGACCGCAATGTGAATAATCCGGACGAACTTTTCGATTATTTTACATCGGAAGATTTTTTATATCTGCAGTTTGTTCCCTGTATAGAAAAAAATCCGGATGTTCCTTCGCAGCCGGCTCCCTTCAGCATTACGCCCCGCCAGTACGGGCGGTTCTTATGCCGCTTTTTTGATCAATGGTACGACGGATGGACCCGAAAGATGAGCGTACGAATCTTTGACAGTATGCTGTCCTGCCTTCTGGGCCGACCGCATACGGAATGCACCTTTGCCAGACAGTGTAATGATTACATAGTAATTGAGCACAATGGAGACGCTTATTGCTGTGATTTTTATGTGTCCCCGCAAACCCATTTGGGAAACATTCTCCAAACTCCGATTGAACAACTGGCGGCCCATCCGATCAAGCAGACATTTTCCGAAAAAAAATCTCAGATTGCAAATCAGTGTCTGGTCTGCCGTTATCTGGATATCTGCCGGGGGGGGTGCCCGAAAGACCGAGCCGTGCTGAACGGTACGCATAAAGCGCCCAGCTATTTTTGTGAAGGATATAAAATGTTTTTAGACCATGCCCTCGGCCGTCTGCAAAGTCTGGCGGCTAAGATCCAAAAACAAATCTCCCGAACATAAACGGCTTTCTGGATTGCGAGCGGAGGGAGTCGAACCCACACGGGATAAATCCCACAAGGACCTAAACCTTGCGCGTATGCCAGTTCCGCCACGCTCGCCGGCGGTTATCGATTAAAAAAGCGCCTCCTCATCTTTTTCTTGTTCCCCATCGTCTTCTGTTTTTTCCTCGCTTTCCGGTTCCTTTTGATCCGGATTATGCCGTTTTTCAATCTCGCCAATACGTTTTTCGGCATCCAAAAGGATCCGCCGGCACTGGCCGATCAAAGACATCCCCTTTTCATACTGGATCAGACTTTCTTCCAGCGGCACCTGCCCGGTTTCGATCTTTTCAACAATCTCGCTCAGGGCCCGAATGGCCGCTTCAAAACTGAGTTTCCCGCTGTCGGATCCGCTCTTTAACGACTGTTTTTTTGACATCCTGCACCATCCTATTCTTACAAGCCGAATAAGCCCTCCACCCGGCTCTTGATTTTCTTTTGATTCGCCAGTTCCGTAACGATCAGGTCTCCGACAGATGCATCCTCAGGCCGCAGGATCAGTCTTCCGGATTCTGCGTGAACGGTCAGACTGTATCCCCTTCGCAAAACTGCACGCGGATTCAGGGCTTCCAGTTTATTCTCCGCAGCGGTCAATTGCAACTGCTTTTGACTGACGATCTTGCCAATCAAACGTCCGGCCGTATCCTCGAGCCGATGCAGATGCAGCGTATGCTGAGCAATCAGTCGGCCGGGTTCGATTTTCTGCACAGCCCGGCCGATCCGATCCAGTTGATCCCGAAGTTGGGAAAATCGCTTTCGTCCCGCCTGGCTCAACCGCAGCTGTCCCTCATCCACCCGCTGCCAGGCCCTCTCCACAAGGGTTGACGTTTCTCGAAAGAACCATCGGGCCTGAATCGCCTGTAAGCGGGCGTCGGACGCACCCCACCGAAGCCGCATATTTTGTGAAAGCTGCCTGGCTGTCATCTCCAGTCGGCCCAGCGTTTCCCGATAATCCGGAACGGCAATAACCCCGGCCTTGGTCGGCGTTGAGGCCCTTGCGTCTGCGACCAGATCGGAAATTGTCACATCTGTCTCGTGCCCTACCGCGCTGATGATCGGAATGACCGAGGCGCAAATTGCACGGGCCAGAACCTCTTCGTTAAAGGCCCACAAATCCTCCATCGAGCCGCCCCCCCGCCCGACAATCAGCACATCCAGCTTCAGGCGGTCATTCCGCTGATTGACACGGCCGATCGTCTGCGCAATCTTTTCCCCAGCCCCTTCTCCCTGCACCGGAACATCAAAAACCAGCAATTCCGCACAGGGCCACCGATGAATAATACTGGAGATAATATCCTGAACTGCTGCGCCGCTTTTGCTGGTGACAATTCCGATGCGCATCGGGTACTTGGGCAGCGGCTTTTTGCGGCCGTCTTCAAACAACCCTTCGGCCTTTAATTTAGCGCACATCTGCTCAAAGGCAATCTGAAGGGCCCCGATCCCTGCTGGTTCAAGCAAATCGGCATAAAACTGATATCTTCCCTGCGGAACATAGACTTCGATATGTCCGGTTGAAAAAATCTCCATCCCATTTTCCGGATGAAACTTCAGGTTCTTAAATCGGCTGGACCATAAAATACAGGACAACTGAGAGGATTCATCCTTAAGAATGAAATAACAATGCCCGCTTTGATGACGCTTCCAGTCGCTGATCTGGCCGCGGACGATCATCCGAGAGGGAAGTCCTCCATCGAGTGTGCTTTTCACCAGAGAGTTAATCTGGGAAACAGAAAAAATAGGCAGTTGTTTTCGAGCCATCAAATAACGATTATATCGATCTTTATTTAAACAGACAAGAACACATCCTTCATAAGAAAAGGATTGAGTCCAATTTTATTTTAAAATAGATAAATTGAATAAAAAATACCGCCTGTATAAAAAACATCCTAACTCCACATAAAAAACAATATTCAAAAAATAATATTTTATTCAACTTGAGCCATGATTCTAACGCCTTATCTGTGAAGGTCCACGCCTGATAAACCTATGTGCCAAACCTTCATCCAAAGAGACGATTCTATCAAGGGTCGTCTCTGATTTTTTTCATATTTATCGGTTAACAGGTCTGGTATAACGTTTAATATTATAAATTTCTGTCTAAAATCCTTACGGCCGATTTCTTTTTCTGATTGTTTTTCTATCTTCTGAAAACTGCTTAGACCTTATAAAACCACGCTTTTTGAGAGATTAAACCCACTTTTAATTATCTGGCACATGTCTTGCACACTTCTTTTTCGACTGATAGTCCCATTATGGAGAGATTAGTATGCTTAATGACAACAAAATTATCGATCTTCTTGAATCGGGAATGCGAGCCGAAGGGTTGCGGCAACGGGCTATTGCCAACAACGTTGCAAATCTAAATACAGAAGGATTTCGCCGCTCAGATATCAATTTTGAAAAAA
This sequence comes from Planctomycetota bacterium, assembly GCA_022705405.1. GTDB lineage: Bacteria > Planctomycetota > Phycisphaerae > Sedimentisphaerales > Anaerohalosphaeraceae > JAHDQI01. Next base: position 30,408 of record JAKJEN010000001.1, read on the forward strand.
TCCTTACGAGAGCAATAGAAAAACAGGACAGTTTTGATCCAAAACAAATGAAGATCGAGTTTGTGCAGCCGAAAACAACCCCAATCAACGAATTTAACAATGATGTTTCATTAGACAAAGAAACAGGAGAAATGATTAAAAACACCGCGTTACACAAGACTTACATGCTTTTGCTTAAGAAAAAATACCAACAGATGGATTTGGCGATGAGATTCCAGTGATTTCTTTATCCGAAAAGGAATGAAAAATGAAAGTTGACACCAACATGTTCGGCCCAATCGATATCGCCACCTCAGGTCTGCGCGCCTACAATAAGCAGATTGAGGTCATTGGCTCGAATATGGCCAACATTCAAACCACGAATGCAGGCAATGGCCAACCGTACCGTCGGTTGATCGCAGAGTTTAAGGCAAAAGAAGAAAATGGTTTAAGCGGCGTTGAACTCAGCGATATTGTCCAGGATCAAAACGATTTTCAGCGTATTCTGCAGCCGGGGCACCCCCAGGCCGACGCAGAGGGATATGTCCTGATGCCCAATATTAACTGGCCGACAGAGATGATTAACCTGAACCTGGCCAGCCGGGCCTATCAGGCCAATGCCGCCATCCTCAGACGCTATCAACGAATGGTAGAATCCAGTTTGGAATTGTTAAAATAGCGAGGTTTACTTATGACCGTACAATTTAATCCGCAAATCAATCTGCAATCCAGTCCGAATGGCCAGATTGGGCGGACCCTCAGCCCTTCTCAGGAACCGGCCGCGGACTCATTCGGAAAAAAAATCCTCGAATCTCTCACTAAAGTCAACGAACAACATCAGGAAGCCAATGCCTCCATCCTTGATCTGATGACCGGCAAGCAGCAGGACATCAACTCTGTGGTGGCCTCCGTCGCCAAGGCGGATATAAGTTTCAAACTGCTGGTAGGAGTCCGCAATAAGTTGGTGGATGCCTATAAAGAAACGATGCGGATGCAGATTTGAGGACAAACCAACTCAGGAATAGGCAATCGGTATGGGGCTTTTTGACAAAATCAATGCCGTCTGGCAGAAAGTTGGGCTGGTTCAGCGGGCTCTGCTGGCCGCTATAGTAATCGCCTGCGTGCTGACGGCCGTGCTGCTGACTCGTTGGGCAGCCCGTCCTGAAATGCGGCTTTTGTTCGGCAATCTAACGCTCGAACAGGCCGCTAAAATCGCCGACAAAGTCAGCGAACAGAATATCCCCTATGAAATCCGCGGCGGAGGAGGAAGCATCTTTGTCCCAGCCGAAAAAGTTCATGAATTGCGCGCTATTTTGGCAAAAGACGGACTGTTGCCCCGCAACGGAGAACCCGGTTATGAAATCTTTGACAATGAAAAACTGGGCGTAAGCCCGCTGGTTCAGAAATTGAATTACAACCGCGCACTGCAGGGAGAATTGGCCCGAACGATCCAGGTATTTGATGGGGTTGAGTACGCCCGCGTCCATATTGTCCGGCCTGAACAGACCTTGTTTTCCGGCAGCGAACAAAAGGCCAGCGCCTCGGTGATGCTTCAGTTAAAACCGGGCTGGCGGGTCAGCCCCTCGGCCATTGCCGCCATCACGAACCTTGTGGCCGGAGCTGTGGAGGGACTCAGCGCCGAACAGGTCACCATCGCCGACAGCCAAGGACACATTCTCAGCCATGCCGGCAAACAGGATACCCTTGCCGCCGGCGCCAATACCTACCTGGATTATCAATCCAGCGTCGAGAGCGAAATGTCCAATCGCCTCCAGCGATCTCTGGAGCAGGTGCTGGGGCCGGGCCGCTCTACGGTGATGGTCAAGGCCGTTGTGGACATGAGCAGCGAATCGACCGTCAGCAAAACCTACGAAAAAGGCATTCCGGTCGAAGAAAAAATTGATGAAACCTCCTCCATCAAGCAAGCCATCGATGAAAAATCCGAAGGCGCCAGGGCGGTGCCCGGCTCAACGGAAAAAACCGGAACCACAACCACACAGTACATGCTGCCGGAAACCATTACTACCCGAACCAAATCGCCCGGACAGGTCACCGCCTGGTCCGTTTCAGTAATCGTGGATTTAACCAAACCCACTGCGGAAACTCCCGCCGGAGAGGGAGGAGAAACAGCCGCGGCCCCCGCCGGAGAAAATGCCCTTCTGATGTCGATTGATGATGTCAAAGAAATCATTCGCACCGCGATTGGGCCGGGATTGCTCAGCGAACAAAATCTGACTGTTAAACATGTTCCGTTCAATCGCCCGGCGCCTATACCGGTTGAATCCGGAATGGACTGGGGTGGGATTATCGAAATCGCCAGGCAATTATCCATGGGGATACTGGCCATCAGCGCCCTGCTGGCGCTGCGCATCTTTACCCGCGCTGGAGCCAAAGCCGCCTCAACAGCCGCTCCGCAAAGCGAAGCCCTCGGCGGAGGAACCGGTCTGCCTATGCTGCCGGCGGGCATGGATTCGCCTTCCGCCATGCGAAAACTGATCGCCGGACAGATTCAGCAAAACCCTGAACAGGTCCGCATGTTATTCTCCAGCTGGCTGACGGAGGAGCAATGATCCATGCGAATCAAGGGGATCCAGAAAGCCGCGCTGCTTTTGACCAGTCTGGATACGGCTACCGCCCGTGAGCTGCTCAAGGGACAACCTCAGGAAATTATCCATAAAATCGCGATGGAACTGTCCCAACTGGACGCCCGAGGCAAAGAAAACACTGACCAGGCCCTGCAGGTGACCCGTGAATTCTGCGGCCAGATTCAACAGGCCCAGACCGGCGCCCTGCATATCAAAAGTTTTGTCAACTCCCTGCTGCACGGTACGGCGGGAAAAGAAAAAGCCGCCGAAATGCAGGCGCGCATGCAGCAGGCCGTGCGCGAAAAAGATCCGTTTTTGGTTATCGCCTCGGCGCCGCCTGCGCGGATCGCAGCAATACTTGAAAATGAACCCCCCCAGGCCATTTCTCTGGTGCTGTCGGCGCTGCCTCCAAAAGTCAGCACCGATGTGCTCAGCCGCCTGGATAATGAAAAAAGCCAGCGGGTAATCTGGCGGATGACCCAACCCGGGGAAGTTTCTCCCAAAACCATGCGGAGGATCGGAGAGATTCTCTGCAAACGCCTGTTTGATATGAATCGGGAAGAATCGCCGGCTGTCAAAGAAATTGTCCCTCGCGATATCCTGCGCAAAGTAGCTCTTGTCCTCAGCGGACTGGATAAGGACAAACGCGATTCCATGCTCAAGGAAATTGAGACTCGCAACAAAGAAACCGCCAAAACCGTCAAGGCCCTGATGGTAACTTGGGAAGATATTATCAAAATTGAGGATCGTTCGCTGCAGCAGATTCTTCGAAATATCGAGTCCACTGTACTGGCCAAGGCCCTTCACAGCGCCGACGCATCCATTGCGGCAAAAATCCGCTCTAATATCTCGGAACGCGCTTCGGAAATGGTCGATGAAGAAGTGGCCCTGATGGGCGAACCCCGAAAAAAAGATGTGTTGGCGGCGAGGGAAGAAGTCGTCAAGCCCCTGCGCGACGCCAATGAGGCCGAAGAACTGCTGTTTATCGAGGAAGAAGGATGAACAGACCGGTTATTCAATTAAGCGGCGGCTGGCCGATCTCCTCAATTGCCTTAGTCGATCCTCCTGCGCCTTCGGTCAAACCCCCGGCCGCTGCGACGGCTTCTTCAGAGACGGAAAACCGCCGTCTTCTGCAGGCCGCCAAGGCCTTAGAACAGGCCGCTGAGGAAATCCGGGAGTTCGGTCGGCAGATGCTTACCTCGCACCGGGAACAATTGATTCAACTGAGCATAGAAATCGCCGCCCGGATACTGGCCAAAGATATTCAGCAGCGCAACTATGAAATTGAAAAAATCGTCAATCAGGCCCTTGAAGAAATTCCGCAGGGCCGTCCTGTCACCGTCAAACTGAATCCGGAAGACCTGAAGGCGTATCAGCAGGTTCTAAGCCAAATGGAAGGCCGGAAGCCGACGCATATTCATCCGGTTGCCGATGGAACTATCGGACCGGGCCAATGTGTTCTCGAAACCGAGCAGGGGGTCATTGAGTGGATGATCGAAGAACTCTTGAAACGAATTTCGGATGCCCTGTTTTCCGAGGGGCTTAATGCATGAAAGAATCTGCGGAAAAAACCTGTTTAATTGACTTTGAGCCGCTTCAAAAGACGGTTCGCGATCTTCGGCTGATAGAACCGAAGGGAACGCTGGTTCGCGTATCCGGCCTGACCGTCGAAAGCAGCGGTCCGTCGGTCGGCCTGGGAAGTCTCTGTCAGATCCGGCTTCAGAGCGGCCAGACGATTGAAGCGGAAGTCATCGGTTTCCGCAGCGGTCATGTTGTGCTTCTTCCGTTTGAGCCCCTTGAAGGCATCGGCCCGGGGGACCTGGTGACCTCTCTGGATCGGCCACGGGCCATTCCGGTTGGGGATTGCCTGATGGGCCGAGTGCTGGACGGGTTGGGTCGGCCGATCGACGACAAGGGGCCAATCACAACCGAAATATTTCGCCCTGTTCAGAATACCAGTCCCGCACCTCTGCGCCGGCAGATGATTAAGGAACCCCTGTCTTTGGGCATTCGAGCCATCGACGGACTGCTGACCTGCGGCAAAGGACAGCGGATGGGACTTTTTGCGGGAAGCGGTGTAGGAAAAAGCGTTTTGCTGGGAGAAATCGCCAACGGAAGCGATGCCGAGGTCAATGTGGTCGCACTGGTCGGCGAACGGGGACGCGAAGTGCGCGAATTTATCGAAAAAGATCTGGGACCCGAAGGGCTGGCCAAAAGCGTGGTGGTTGTCGCCACGTCTGATTCGACTCCCATTCAGCGTGTGAAGGCCGCGTTCGTGGCTGTCACCATTGCCGAATATTTTCGGGATCTGGGGCGCAACGTGCTGTTCATGATGGATTCTTTGACCCGATTTGCCCAGGCCCAGCGAGAAATCGGCCTTGCGGCAGGGGAACCGCCGGCCACCAAGGGCTATTGCCCCAGCGTCTTTGCGATGCTGCCGCGGCTGGTCGAACGGCTCGGCTGCTGCGCTGTCGGAAGCATTACAGGAATTATTACAGTGTTGGCTGAAGGGGACGATTTAAACGATCCGGTGGCGGACAGCGCCCGATCTCTTCTGGACGGACATATTGTCCTCAGCCGCAAGTTGGCGGATCGGGGGCATTATCCGGCCATTGATATCCTGCAGAGCATCAGCCGGCTTATGACCGCAATCGCTTCCGATGCTCATAAAAAAGCCGCTCAGAAGGTGCGTGAAATCTATGCGACCTATACCGACGCGGAAGATTTGATCCATATCGGCGCTTTCTCGCCGGGCAGCAGCAAACGAATAGACGGCTCGATTGCATTAATAGATCGCATTCAGAATTTTCTGATCCAGCCGATCCGACAACGATCTGCCCTGGCTCAAACGGTTGGTTCGCTGAAGGAAATCGCCGACTCCTGGGATCATTTGCTTTCGGAAAAACCGGCGGAAGCCGCAAAAAAAAAGATAAAACCCAAAGCCCTTCCGTAAAGGGAAAGCCCTTTGGTTGACAGGGGTATTTGAAAAGGTTTGACAAGTGAAAAAATTCGCCTGGAGATTGCAGCGGCTGCTGGAAATTAAACAAAAACAGGAACAGGCCCTGCGAGGCGAACTGGCAGCCCTGTCGGAGCAGGCCGCGGCGCTGCGAGGGCGCATTATCGCCCTTAAGGCCCAGTTGCGTTTTCAGCTGGCTGAATTGAAAACAGTTCCGTCCGAGCGGAGGATGCAGGCCCAGGCCCTGTATCTGGAATACGTTCCGACTCTGGATGCGGCCATTGGCCGCTTGCAGGAAGAGTGGACGCAAATGGAAACCAGACGTCGAGAAAAAATTAAAGAGTTGTTGGCTGTCCAGAAATACCGAAAGGGTTTGGAGCGGCTTCGCGCTCAGGCCCGCGCCGAGTATGACCGCCAGTGCAATCTGGAGGAACAAAAATTGCTCGACGAAAGCACACATACAGGACTGGCCAGAAAACAGCTAAACGCCTGCTTTGGATAGCAGGTCGCTGAAAGACAGGAGATCATAAGATGAAAAAAATACAGTTGATTATAGTTATCGGCACTGGGATCCTCAGTTTTGTCCTCAGTTTCACTGTCAGCCGCTATGTGAAAAAAAATCAGCCGATCCTGCCCCCGGAGGCGGCGGCTACGCAGACGCCCGGACCTCAAAATACCCTTGATCCGCAGACTCAAATGCTCCCTCGCTCTCTCAAAGCCGCCGCGAAGGAGTCGATAGATCTTGGGCTTACCGAGCAGCAGCTGCAGGGTCTGATTGTGGACATTCGAGGCAGAATGCAGGAATATCGATCCAAAGAAAAATATCTGGCGCAGGAGGCCGAGCGTATCCAACTGGCCCATCAGACTCTTCAGGAAGAAATCGATCAGCTCAATCAGTTGAGAAATAAACTGACGGCGCTGACCCAAAATCTGGATACAAAAGAAAAGCAGTTAAAGAATACGCTGCTGCAGATCGAAACCCTCGAACAGGCCAATTTTCAGCGATTGGGCTCCACCTACGATAAAATGGATGCCGCTCAGGCCGGGCGGATTCTGGCCAGTATGGCCTCCGGACCTCAGGCCCCGGATGCCATTAAGATTTTCTATTATATGTCCGAACGGGCCGCCGCAAAAGTGTTGGGGGAAATCGGAAGCAGCCAGCCGGAACTGGCGGCCATGATCAGCATGAAATTAAAACGGGTCAAAGAAAGCGGGTAGACAGTATGGATATCGCCACCATCCTTGGAGTCGTTCTCGGATTTGGAGTCATTCTTGCCTCCCTGGTTATGGGGGGCGGAGCGATGGCCTTTATTGATGTTCCCTCAATTATTATTGTCGTGGGAGGCATGCTCTGCGGAACGATGATCCATTTTTCACTGCCTCAGTTTCTCGGAATTTTTTCTGTGCTCAAAAAGGCCATTCTGATAAAAATCTCCAGCCCAAACGAACTGATCCAGAATATGGTCAACTACGCCGCCATCAGCCGACGCGATGGAACCCTGGCTCTCGAAGAGCAAATTCGAAAAACCGACAATCCGTTTTTGGCCAAGGGCCTTCAGATGCTCGTGGACGGACGAAATGAAGAAAAAATCCGAGAACTGCTGACCCTTGAAATCGATTCGCTTCAGGAACGGCACGCCACCGGTAAAAAGATCCTCGAATTTATGGGCGCCGCCGCTCCGGCTTTTGGAATGATCGGAACCCTGATCGGGCTGGTGCAGATGCTTCGAAATCTCACCTCGCCGGAAGACATCGGAGCCGGCATGGCCGTCGCCTTGATTACTACCTTTTATGGGTCTATTCTGGCCAACCTTGTTTTTATCCCAATGGCCGGAAAGTTGGGCATTTATTCAAAAGCGGAAATCATGGCGATGGAAATTACGCTCGAAGGGATCTGCACGATCAGTCGGGGCGAAAACCCCACCGTTGTCCGTGAAAAAATGCAGGCCTTCCTGGCGCCCAAACGCCGGGAGGATATCAAAGCCAATATTTAACGGTCGGTTCAGAAATGGCTGGACAGAGAAGAGCACAACCCGAAGAAAGCGGCAGCGAAGGGGCTCCCGAATGGATGGTCACTTTCAGCGACTGCATGACTTTGCTGCTGACGTTTTTTGTTTTGCTGATGAGTTTTGCTACATTTGACGACAAGACGCTCAAAGAACTGGGCGAATCCTTTGCGGAGTTTTTGCCCGCCATCGGGAAGTTCAGTCTAAACGCCGAAGAAGCGCTTTATGAAAAGAAAGATCTGCCAAGCAGCCGCAGACAAAACCAGGGTACAGAAACTCCCAATCCGAGCCGCAACTTATCCAGCAACTTTATGCAGGAAAAAAAGCCGCTGGATTTTCGCAATCTGAAAGTGTTTATCGTACCTTCCAGCCAGTTCTACTGGGGGCGGGGTTCTGCGATCTCACAGTCCGGCCGCGAGGTTCTTCAGGCCCTGGGCAAATTCCTCCAGTCTACCTCCGGACGCGTAGTTATTTCTGAAAATGGGCCGGACGGCAAAACAGAACTGGGACTGGAACGCAGCATGGCGGTCTTAAATTATTTAATAAAAGAGCAAAATTTGTCGGCCGATCGTTTCTGCATCACCGCCTCCAGCACCCTGCGAACCGCACCGGCTCAGCGACAGTTGGAAATCACCCTGCTGGACAGGAGTATTTACGAATGAGCAGAAAACCGGCTGAAGACTCCCCAAAGGCGCCGGCCTGGATCGTCACCTTTTCCGATATGATCACGCTGCTATTGACATTTTTTGTCATGCTGCAAAGCATGGCGGATACACAAATAGCAGAACATAAATTCAAGATGGGGCAAGTCTCCTTTATGAGAGCAATGGAGGAATTTGGAATTCCCGGCCGTTCCACAAAATATAAACAAAGCATAGAATTGGAAAAAAAACAGTCTTCTTATGATATCGATGAAGGCAAAGATAAACCGGAGAACCGTTCCATTGACTCCCATACCGAAATGCTTCGCCGAATCCTGCTCGAAATTGAAACCAAGGCAAGGATTTCGCCGTCCCAGATTGACGGCGTTTCAAAAACCTATTTGCCGATGAAAATCCGGTTTGATCCAAAATCCGCACAATTAAACCAGGCCGCTAAAAAGGAACTGCAGCTTTATTGGAGCCAGTTGGAGATCAATTCCGGGAATAAAACCCTTCTCTATGTACTCGGTCTGGCCTCTGATGAAAAGAATTCGGCAGAACAATGGAGACTGTCCGCAAAAAGGGCCCAGGCCGTTAAAGAATATCTGGATAGTCTCAAATCGCCGGATAATAAAACTCCGATCTTTTGCTGGGGGGCAGGCCAGGGAGGAGACTGGATAGGCCAATCCGGCCTGGCAACCAAACAAACTCAGATTGTGATTGCCTTGATCATAGAGAAATAGGAGAGTCTTTAACGTCGGAAATACACTGTTCGATTTTCTTACAGATTGAATCCATTTGCCCTTGAGCATGGCAGGAAAATGCCGATTTCTGCCATCCGGCATACTTTTTGCACATCTTCCATCATAAAATTAGCTGGGATTCGATCATTCCTGCAGGAGATAGAAGAATGCCCAAAAAAAGGATGATATGGGTCGGTATTTTGTTGGTAATATGTCTAGCCGGACAATGGCTGCTTCGCCTTGGGCTGGCTGCGGGAGAATCCGCCGACAGTCAAATCTCAAGCCCTCTCAACGAACCGTCAGGCGAGTCATCTCAATCAAAAACTCAAAATCCGGATATACTGCACCGGCAATTGGTCCGCCAATTGATCTCAATGATCCTTCTTATTGCCCTTTTTGGCGCAGGTCTTTGGTGGCTGGCGCGGCGATACAGCAAAGGGCTAATGACCGGCAAAGGAAAACTTATATCGATGACTGAAACCATTCCCCTGGGACCGCGAAAAATGGTGCACGTTCTCCAAGCTGGCTCCCGAAAACTATTGTTGTCAAGTACGCCCGACAGCATCCGGTTTTTGGCGGATATCACAGACGCTTTTGAACCACCCGCTTCGGCAAACGAAATTCAGAAGGGAGACAGACAATGATTCGCTTAGCCGGTCTGCTGAGCGTTGCCTTGTTCCTGCTTTTACCCGTTTTCTGCGCTGCACAATCCCTGCCGGATGCGGACCCAGCCGATACTTCCGCGATGCCGAGCATTCAGGATCTTCTAAACATGATCGATAAGGCCGCCACAGACCCGCAGAACCAGACGCAAACCCCCTGGAGTGCGCCAATCCGTCTGGCTATTCTATTTACTGTGCTGGCCCTGCTGCCCAGCATTCTGGCGATGATGACATCATTTACCCGAATTGTCGTCGTACTGGGTTTTATAAGACGGGCTCTGGGCACGCAAACCATCCCTCCAAACATTACCATTCTCGGGCTGGCCTTATTTTTAACTCTCTTTACGATGGCTCCAACCTTTACCAAAATTCAGCAGGAGGCCATTGGTCCCTATCTTGACAATCAAATGGAGTTGCCGCAGTCAACGGAAATAATCAGTCAGATCCTTAAACAGTTCATGATCCGCCAGACCCGCCAGTCCGACCTGAATTTATTTGTCCAGATCGCCAAGACCGCGCCTCCGGCTTTGGCCTCGGATCTGCCCCTGCATATTGTCACTCCGGCCTTTATCGTCAGCGAGTTCCGCACGGCTTTTGAGATCGGGTGCCTGCTGTTTATTCCGTTTCTTCTGCTGGATCTGGTTATCGCCAGCGTTCTGCTCAGCGCCGGCATGATGATGCTTCCGCCGGTGATGATTTCGTTGCCCTTCAAATTAATCCTGTTTATCCTCGTTGACGGCTGGGGAATCCTGGCCCAGGGGCTAAGTCTGAGTTTTAAATAGATGCAAATACAAGGAACTACACGATGAATGCGGATTATATTCTTTATCTTGGACGGCATACCATGGAAACAGCCCTGATGGTCTCAGCGCCGATTCTGATCGTCTGTGTCGTCATGGGCGTTATGATTTCTCTCTTTCAGACCGTCACTTCGATTCGAGATGCAACCCTGACCATGGCTCCCAAAATTATCGGAGCCGCGGTGATCACCCTGCTGTTTGGCAACTGGATGCTTCAGGTTCTGATCCGATTTACCTTCGAAATCTTTACGCAGATTCAGACCTACGGCCAGTAGTCATGGATTGGCTGACCGGTAAAATTTTCTGTTTTTTTATGGTGGTAACCCGTCTGGGCGCCTTTTTCTTCACCGCTCCCGTTTTCAGCTGGCGGGTTCTGACGGAGCAAACCAAGGCGGCCATTGCTGTAGTCCTTAGCGTCTTCTTCAGCGCCCTTCTGCCCTGCCCCCCCCAACCGGCAGGCCTTCAGCCGTTGGTGTGTTTGACGCTGCTGGCTCAGGAAGCTTTGTATGGTTTGTGTTTGGGCATCGTCGCGTATTGCCTGTTTACCGTCGTACGGCTGGCCGGCCAATTTATTGAGCAGCAGATGGGACTGACTATGGCGCAGGTCCTGGATCCCTTCAGCGGAGACGAAAGCAACCCGATAGGCGTAATTCTTGAGATTCTCTTTATTTTGCTTTTGTTCAGTACCAACAGCCATCATCTTCTGCTGCAGATTATGGCCCGCAGTTTCGATCGGTATCCGCTCGGACAGCCGCCGGATATCGGGGCTCTTACCGAAAGCATTTTTCTGGCCGGTTCGCATATGTTTCTGCTGGCCTTACAGATGTCCGCTCCCATGCTGGCGGCTTTTCTTCTTCTGATGATTGTGCTGGCTTTTATGGCGCGCGTGGCGCCTGAGGCCAATGTGCTGTTCCTCAGCTTGCCGCTGCGAGTGGGCATGGGACTGCTGATGATTGGTTTTTTTATTCCGTACCTGAAGGACTATCTGGATCAAATGACTGAATGGCTCAATCGCCTGCTTCCTTTTTAAATAACGATGTCCGAAGCAAACAACAAAACCGAAAAACCAACTCCGCGCAGGATCAGCAAGGCGCGGAAACAAGGGCATACTCCTCAGAGCCAGGAAATGCTTTCGGCCATTACGCTGCTGACGCTGATTCTGGTCGCTGCGTTCAGCGGGCCCTGGTTCCTGCGATGGTGTAAAAATCAGATCCGCATGGGGTCTTCCTGTCAGCATTCTTTTTTAGACAATTCCGAGGCCTTCGTCAATTATGCCAACTCCCTGATTCTTGAGATGCTGCTGATTCTGACCCCTTATCTGGTTGCTCTGACGGCCGCCGGTGTGATCGGAAGCATCCTGATCAGCGGACGAAACTTCGCTCCCAATGCTCTTAAGTGGAAGCTGGACGCTCTCAATCCGCTGCGCGGCGCACAATCTCTTTTTTCAATGGAATCCCTGTTAAAGCTCGGTCTATCCGTTCTCAAACTCGCTTTCATCGGAGGAATCGTCTGGAAATATCTCCACGACAAAATCGATACGCTGGCCGTCCTGCAATGGATAGGACCGGATCAGCTGCTGGGAACCATCGCCCGCTTAATCTTCAACGTAGTGATCCGAATCTGCCTGGGTCTGCTGATTTTGGGCATCATAGATGTTTTTTACCAGCGCTGGCGATATACCGAAAAACTCAAGATGTCCAAGCAGGAAATCAAATATGAGTTTCGCGATACCGAAGGCCCCCCGGAACTCAAAGTCAAAATTCGGCAAAAACAATTAGAGGCGGCGACGCGGCGAATGCTGAAGGAGGTTCCTCGGGCCAATGTGGTGCTGGTCAATCCGGATCACGTTGCGGTGGCCTTGCGCTACGATCCGGCGGAGATGAATACCCCGGTCCTAATCGCCAAAGGAGCCGGTCATCTGTGCGAAAAGATCAAAGAGATCGCGCGGGCTTACGGCGTTCCGATTCTGCGCAGACCGCCGCTGGCCAGGGAATTATACGCCGCCGTTAAACTCGGAAAACCAATCCCTGAAAAACTCTACACCGCCGTCGCAGAGATCCTAGCCCTGATTTATCGACTGCGCCATACCAGATAATTCTTGCCGACTTTTTCCGATCGGCTATACTGGTGATAAATCGGACGAGGAAATTGCCTGTGAACGCCTCTGGCCCAACTGAATCCTTCCGATACGGACCGCTCTGGAACCGTTCGGAATTTTTATTTATCGGCGTTGCCGTAATGCTGCTGACCGGCGCGCTGATCGCCTGGCCTGATCGAGTTATGGATTTCCTGTGGATCTGTCACCTGTCGCTGACAGCTGCCGTTCTTGTCATTTGCCTGACGGCGCAGAGCGCCTCACAATTAGATGGATTCCCAGGGCTTGCCGCCGCCGGTTCCTTGTTGAGTTTTCTGGCTACGGCCGGCTGTATGAGGGCCATTGTCCTGAGGCAGGATACCTGCGGGCGGCTGGTCCGTGCTGCCGGAGACCAAATCGCCGTTCTGGAGCCCCTGCTGGCGATTCTCCTGATCCTTGTGATCGGTTTTTTTCTTCTCTATCTGGTCCTGCCGGCAGCACGGCGGATGCGCCAAGCTGTCGAACAGTATCTCTTTCAGGTTCTACCCATTAAAAAAATTGGATTGGAAACAGATCGAACACTTCTGATCCTCAACGCCGCCCAGGCCCGCCAACTCGATCGAAAAATCCGAAAAGAGGCAATCTTTTATGCCTCTATGAACGGCCTGCGCAAACTGCTGATCGCCCAGATCTGCACCAATCTGTTCCTTCTGCTTGTTGCCGGGGGACTGGCCTGGATGGCTGAAATGCTTCGGACGGCGGCCGGATCTTCAACTCCTCCTCTGGAGGCCCTATCGCCGGTAATTACCGGAACGGCCGTATTCTCCTGGATTCCGCCTGCTTTGACCGCCGTCGCCTGCGCCGCCCTGCTCGACAAAGAATCGCTCTCTCTGCCACGACAGCAGCAACAAACGGAACCCGGCAAACAAACAATTCAAATTTTATCTTCTGTCAGCGGCCGTGCCGAAGAAATTGAACTGCTGAATCCGAACTCCATTTCTGCGGTTCCATATCAAACCAGACCGCTTGAGCAGATCGCATCCTTTGAACCGCAAACGACAGCCTGTTCGGCCGGCGATACAAATCCCCCTCAACTCATACAGATTCATTGTCAGAACTCAGATCAATATTATCTGGCTATAGAAAATCTGTTTGTCGAAAAAACACATTCCGCATCCGTATTCCTGCTGGCCGAGTCCGTCAAGGACCTGCCGGTTACAGTCGCTGTTCATTCGGCTATTTCCCTGACTCGAAAAAAACATCGTGTTCTTCTGATCGACGGAGATCCCCGAAATGCCCTGGCCCAGGTTTTCTCTTTAGATCCTGCCTCCCTGCAAAGGCCATCAGAGGTTCCTCGAATCAGCGGTCTTTGGCTGCAATCGCTTTCTGCTCAGTCCAAACCGTTCTCACCGAAAGAAAAAGAAGAGGAATTTGCATATCGAATTCTCTATGCTCCTGCCTGGGATCGACTTCCTGATAATCTGTGGGATAAGTTCCCTCCCCCCTGCAAAGCGCTTTTCTTCAGCGCCGCTCCTCCGCCGGCCGGCAGACGGCCGAGCCGGTGCGGCCTGTTTGTAGTCACTCCGCTTCACGCGGCAGTCAGACCTTCTGTTTAAAGCATCGAAAGCCCTGACATCTGCTGCTGGATCGACTGGATTAACGATTCCAGCCGCGCATACTGGGCGTGCAGCCGTTCCTCCACTCGTTTCAGACGGTCTTCTTCATCCGAAACCCGTTTATTTACGTTGTCGATCCTGCCCTGGATCGCCGTGGCGGCAAGCGATACCCGGCCTGTACCCGGTTTGAGCATATCGTCAACTATTTTTTGCAAATTCCCCGCAAAGCCCTGTTTGACATGGACTGCGGCTTCAAAGGCGCCGTTCTGGGTCGTATCCACCGATAAAACCATACTGTACTCGGGATGAGCCGGATATCCCTTGGCTCCGGTTTCGCTGCTGCCGTACAGAGTGCCGCCGCTTATGGTCATATCCCGTGCCGCCGACCAGTCTTCGTCTTTCAATTTAATCTGCGCCGCGGTGACGACCCCTTCTTCAATCGAAACCCGCACCTCATACTGTCCGGCCTCCGTATAGGAACTGGCCTGATAAAACTTAATGATTGACGAATTGGTACCGCCTGTTTTCTTAGCGCCGATCAATGACAGCAGACCCATGTAATCCTCTGAGACGGCCTCGTCAAAGGCATTTGCATCCAGCGTCAGGGTACCGTCTGCCTTGATTTTCAGACCGATATCCTCCGGCTTTACAAAGGAATCCCTGGAGCTAAAACCCGCCGTGTTAAAAAGAAGCGGCGTGCGGATCAAGCTTTTGATCGAGCTTAGACTGTATTCAGATGACAGAACGCCTGATTTTTTTTCTTCCTTATTATAGGCGGTTTTCTCATCAATCAGTTTGATCACCGCATTATAGGCGTCCACCATGGCCTGCATCTTGTCTTTCAAATTCACGGTGTTGCGATTCAGCGTCACCTCTACACTGTTGTATCCGTCCGCGTCGTTGCCGGTCGCTCCATGCAGGTTCAAAGTCACCCCGGCAATCACATCAGAGATGGAATTGGAACTTCGGCGTATCCAGGTATTCGGATCTGTGTCGTCGCCCGGCGGATAGCCGTCAATCTTAATCATCGAATCCTGAGCCGCCTGGGTCTCCATAAACGTAGAGGAATCCAAGAGAGCCAGCCCCGAACTGATCGAGCCGCCTGCCGTGGTTTCTGTGAAAATCGGCGGCGTCCAGACAGCCGAGGATTCATCTCCGGCCTCCAGGGACAAAGAAATCGTCAACGCGCTGCTGCCGCTGGTTCTGTCGGTCACTACAAGAGCCCCTTCATCCAGGGTCGCCTTAACCGTGCCCCCAAACGCGCTTTCAATCTGATTCATTAACTCTTCTACAGTCGTATAGGGATTGATCTGAAAGGATTGATCCACGGGAGTGGAATCGTGCAAAGTTCCCTGAATCCGAATCCGATCCGGCGTAGCGCCGGTTCCGAAACCCGACGCCCCCTGCAGATTGGACAAACGGGTGGTCAGCGCAGCGTTCTGGCCGTCAGCGTTCTGCATCACCGAAGAGGTATGCACTTCCGTATTGCTGGCGTTGATGGATATCTGAAAATCCGACCCGCTTTCCCGGCCGCTTAGAACCAGGTGAAATCGGCCGCCGGGTGAATTGTATTCCAGAATACTGGCTGTAATGCCCGGGTTGTCCGGATCATTATTTATCAGCTCTACCAGATCCTGCAGCGTGGTATCGTCGGTGGTCTGCACAATAAACTCCCGGTTCTGATAGGACAGGATCAGATTTCCCGCTCCGACAAACTGCGACATATAGTCAAAGCCATTGTGCACCCAGCGGTTGGCGGTTGCCATCTGCTTGATCTTGATATTGTGAGTCCCCTCATAGGCATTGTTATTGGCCGTGGCCGTCAGTAGATCTGAATTGCTGGTCTTGGATTCATAGGACCGCAATTGGCTGGAATCCGACAGGGCATTAAGGGCGGATCGAAAGGCGCTGAGTTTGGCGTCCAGTTTAGACACTGCATCCTGTTTTGTTTTATAAGAAGAAATATTCGACTGGAGGATCGTCAGCCGACGGCGTTCTACCGCCATCAACCGTTCGATGATCGCCGCTGTATCGATGCCTGTCGAGAGACCGGATAATTGTATCGAAGCCATATTTACTCCTGGTTATCTGAACCTTCGTTTCAAAAATACGCCCTCCTGCCTCCTGCCTGCCTTCTTTTATTATCGTCAAATTCTGGCCTCTCTAAACTACATTCAACTCTTTTTATTTTCATTAGTTATAAACTTTTTGGGACCTTCTGTTTTCTGCTTCCAACCGCAGGAGTAACCCCTGGATAGTCTCTCGCAATTCAGTGTGAATCATCAGTTTTTTATTGGACAATATTTGCCGATATATGATGGCGGCTTTTTCTAAATCGCCTTGTTCCATATGCACCTGTGCCAGCGACAATTGATTTTGTAAAGATCCCTGAATAATAGGACTTTCAGCAAGAAAATCTTTGGATAAGTCGGACTTCTTTTGCCTGTATTTTTGAGCATATTCCTCAAAAATCCAACCGGATTGATCGCGATGGACCTTGGCCAGTTTTTCAAAGACGGAGATTACATACCCTAAAAATTGAATTTCTTGCTCAGTCGGATCGGTCAGTTCAGAAAGTTTCGGACAAAGCGCTGTCGGCGGATAGTTTCGGAGCATCCACTCCATACACTTGGCTGTCACCGGATGGCGCTGCTCAAACCGCGCTGTGTTGCTCTTTTGAAGTCTGCGATAATAATAACGCGACGAATGGTCCACTCTCTTAAAACGAACTTGTGTGCCGCAGCGGACCATAAAATCAAAATCTTCCGCATTGTCCAGTTCCCGAAACAGCCCGGTTCGAGCGAACATTGACCGCCTCTTGAGAGAACCGGAATTGGGAATCACTGAGCATCCCCTGGCAAACAGAATCGCCGGCAGACGATTGGAATTGCCAATTTCTTCATATGGCCATTCGACTCCGGTCGGATTTCCATGGGCATCCACCAGGGTTAGTTTTTCGGGGTAATAATACTCATATTCCGGATGTGCAGCCGCATACTCCGCCATTCGGCTCAGATAATCCGGATCAATCCAATCATCTGAATCCACACCAATTACAAATTCGCCCCGGGCTGCTTGAATCGCCCGATTCATCCCCGCCGCGAAATTCTTATGTTCCTGCCGCAGATGCCGTATCCGCGGATCACGGAAGGTTTGGATGATAGAAGCCGTTTGATCAGTGCTGCCGTCATCAACGATCAGAAGTTCAAAATTCGGATACGTCTGGCTTAGCACTGATTCGATCGTCTGACCGATATACGCCTCCGAATTATAGGCAACAATATAAACGGATACAACCGGATCAGATGGCGCTTTCTTCATTCCTGCCGCGTCGCTTTTCTGACTTTCAAAAGATTTTATTCTGAACTCGCGATAATGAATTTCTGCCTGGGAGCTCAAGGGTAGAACCATCTGTTTCCGTTGGTCGATAGGTAACGCGTTGGCTTCGCCGGACTTCACAAGGCCAAGCATCTCCTCCGCCTTTGACGTTGGATGGCTCTCTTGTTCTCTCTCAAGGCATTCACGGGCCTTTCCATCCTGCCCGATCGCAAACCAGCAAAGCCCTCGAATCAGGTCGGCTCCGATATATTGAGAATACTGCGGGGCATCTGCCGCAGCCAGGTAGTCCAGCGTGATCAGCGCCGATACAAATTGTCCCATCCGAAACTGCAAGTGCGCCTTCTTAAGAATCTGAAGAATCATCTCCTTGGTCATCGGTTCCGATTCGAAGGCTGAAAAGTTCTCGGCATATTTCACAAAATCGTCGGATGTGCAGTCTCGTAAAAGGGCGCCTGCATCCAAAGTCGGATTCTGCTGCACTTGATCTCGAATTTTTTCCAGTTTCGAGAGATAAAACCCTTCAAAATATCTCCGCCGTCCGCGCGGATCCACCGTTGAAATTTTTCCTGTTTGAGACTGGCTGTGTTCCCGCTTGCAGGTCAGGCATTCCGGAACATTTTTAAACCGAACCGATTGTGTCAACCGGGCATAAAGGCCGGCCTTGGAAAGCCAGAAGGTATCCGAACCCCATGGGTGAGAATCATACAATCCAATCTTGGAGAACAGCTCTTTGCGAATGACCGCCGATCCATGCCAGCACAGATGCCAGCACTTAGAAAATGCCTGCATGATGGAGTCATGACAAATCATTTTATCGATCAGATCGCCGTGTTCGGGCGGCATAAAATCTTCCAGAAATCGGCGATAAAAGGAACCTACGATACCCAGCCGCGGATCCCGTTCAATCTCGTCGCAGAGGATTTCCAGTTTCTCAGGAACCGCGATATCATCGGCATCCTGAATACTGATCAGTTCGGATCGGGCCTGCTGAATAGCAAAATTTCTGCGAATATACGGCCCCGCCTGCTGATCGAAGCAGAAAACACGAATTCGCGGATCCAGCTGGGCATAGTGATTCAGCCGATTTCGCGTCTGGTCTGTGCTGCCGTCATCGATGACGATCAATTCCCAATCCTGGAGGGTCTGTCCCAGCAGACTATCCAGACATTCCTGCAAATAAAGCTGAGCATTGTAACAGGTCATCAGAATAGAAACCCGCGGAGCCGACGAGACGCCTGATCTTTGAATGGATCTGTCAACCGGAGGCAATCCCGCAAAACCTGGAACAAAGCCCTCCCCTTTTCGACGAAGAGCGGTTTGGGCAAGACGATCCTTGATTGCAATCACATCTGCATCGAATTTATATTCCAAATATTGTCTGTTCCGCCAATACCGATCCTGTTTTTCTCTTGCTTTATCTGTCGGACCGTAATCATGATAAATAATCGCCTGGGGCCAGTAGATCACCGAAGCCGGCCCGTACAACTGAATCAGTCGAGCCGTCAGGTCGCTGCCTTCATGACCAAACAGAAGCCGGCGGCCCGCCAGCAATCCAGACGAAATGCGGAATTACCCTCCTGATTGCAAAGACACGCAAACGGCCGATCTCCCAAATTGTAGATTTGACAATCGCTATCTCCCGAGTTTTTGGACTTGGGCAGTGTCTTGCCTCTCATACCGGCGATTTCATACGTCTGAAAGGCGCTCGCAATGGAGGTCAAATATCCGGATTCCACCGAAGCATCGTCATCCAAAAAGACGCCGATCTGTCCCTGGGCAAAATAGACCCCAATATTTCTCCCCTCTGAGAGATTAAGATTTAATGGGCACTGAATATAAAGATCGGCAAGTTCCTGACAACTGTCGGGTACCGGCGAGCCATTGTTTACAACAAGAACTTCAAAATCCTTAAAATCCTGCCGTTGCAAATCTTCCAGCAGATTTTTCAATTCAGAATGCCGGTTATAGGTAACGACAATCACAGACAAAGCGGGACAGCTGCCCTCAGATCCTTTCCACCGCTTCGGGCAAAGCCATTTATAATCCATGCTTTTGCGGTATTGATCCATCCATCGGGAGGCGCTGACCAATTTCTTCTCTTCAAATCGCTGCATGGCCAGCTGAAAATAGAACAGGGCCTGTTTTAAGGTTTCGTTTTGCTTCTGTTCTACAGGTATCTGCTCCGAGTTTTCCGAGTCTGCCGCAGGCAGCGCTTTTCGCTCTCCGTCCTTTTCAGATTGACCCGATGTGCTATTGCAGCTTGCCGAAATTAATGAAGGCTCAATCTGAGCAGGCATGAATTCTCTGCGGTTTGCCTCCGGCGCATCCGCAAAGGCACACTCGGTTTGAGGATTAAACGGCCTTCGGATTATTGTATTCAGATTTTTGATATACAGCTGGCGGATGAATTGATCCTCGATTTCCCTGGTACCGGCAGACCGTTCCAGACTTTTTGGATTAAAGTAATACAATCCCAAAACATCGCTGCACTTAATAAAATCATGTGTCTGAGAAACCCGCAAAAAGAATTCCCAGTCTCCGGAGACCTTGAAGGAAGGATCAAAATAGCCGTATTCCTGATGAAGCGTCCGGCGCCACATCGGCTGAGGTCCCATAAAGTTGGCTTTTAATAACCCCAGACGGGAATAGGGAGGATGCCAGTCGGCCACTCGCACAGGCGTTTTTGTATTCCAGTTTTGATTGGGAATTTCTGTCACATAAAAATGTGAATAGACCGCCGCTTTCTCAGTATTCTCTTCCAATACTGCAGCCATCATCTCGAGCATTTGTGGATGACGGCGATCATCTGTGTTGGCATTGGTAATATATTTGCCTCTGGCTTCCTGAATCCCTCGATTCCAGGCAGCGTATATGGTTTCCCGCTGAGCGGTTCGAATATATCGGATATTCGGATAGCCATTCTGGAACTGGCGCACAATCGCTCCTTCGTTCTGCGGCGAGGCGCTGTTGATTACGATAATTTCCAGCAGTCCCTTTTTATAAAGCGTCTGCTCGATCAGATCCTGCAAACAACCGTGAATAAATTCTTCTGCCTGATACGTGGATACAATGGCCGACACCAGCGGTCCGCTATCGCAGTCAATCGGCATCAGCGTCAAAGAAGGACTCATCAGAGCATGCGTAACCCTGCTTATGTCGGGCAGCGAAAAAGAATCTCTCTCAAAACGATCTGCAGAAAGAACATCCAGCGCCCTCATCTGTCCGTAAATAATACCTAAAATAAATTCGGCATAGAAATAGCTCTTTTGAACATAATTGACCGGACAGTTATTCATGAGCAGCAAATAATACTGTTTCCAGGCCTCCCGGAATTTATATCCCAAATTCCAGAACGGATGGTATCCTTCTTGCTGCCGGCACAATTCAAGCAGTTGCTCAAAGAAATACTTGGCCTCATGCGCCCATTGAACCCTGTCCCAGTTGAACGGATGACAAATTTGGCAGGCAATCAGATCCTGAAAACAAACCAGCGGAATTTGGTTTAAAATACACACGGTCGGCATATAGTAATCCCACCAGGGCATCCCCAGACAAAAGCGGGAGGCGGGAATCCGTTCCAGCAGCCAGCGGCGAAAAAAGAACGCGCCAAAGCCATTGACATAGGATACGCTGTTCGAATCGCCCTGCTTTTTGACATTCACACGGTTGACACACACCAACGCGTCCTGCGTCTGGCGAGCAATCGCATTCAGGTGGACCGACTCCAGAGAAAGATAAATATCCGAATCGATAATCCCGACGATCTCAAACTGTGTTTCTTTCAGCGCCTTGAGAATATCATCGATATATATCATCGTCTTTCCAAAATACTCTCGGTCATTGAGAGGGGCGGTAATAAAATTAACTTGCGGAAAAAACTGCCTCAGACTTTTGATTTCCTTGGACGTATTGACGCTGAGTACTATATATCCTGCCTGAATCCAAGACTGCACCGTCTTCTGCTGCTTCGCTATATTTCTCAGCGCAAGACTGGTTGCCAGGGCCATCGGTTCCCGACCGGTCGGAAACAAATACTTTTTACGAAAAATGCTTCGATAGCGACATAAGTCAAGCGCACATAAAGGCGGCGGCGGCGATTTCAGCGGCGGGCGATCCGGTTGATTCAAATATTGATGGAGTTCCTCATCCAGAATTTGATCGGCCTCCTGATTATAGCGATCCAGCAAAGTAGCGGTTTTTTGATTGGGGTGCTTACGGTATCCGGCCAGAGCCGCATCCAGCGTATGTAAATCCGCATAATGGAAAAATCGGTTCCACAATTCCAGATCGCCAGCCAGATGCAGATCCGTTCGCATTCGGGAACCTGCCTTTTCCCACAGCGACCGTCTCCAAAAAGTCCCCTCCTGCTGAATATAGCAGGGACTTCGATAATCTTTCTTAAGATACCTGGCCCGACACCAAAGCTGAATTGCTTCTTGGATCCCTCGAATCGATCCATCCTCATTGAAACCTGATACCCGGCCAGTCAGCCATTCAATATCCGACCGCTCAGAAAAGACCGTCGCGGCGATCTCAAAGGCATCCGGAAAAAATTTATCATCCGAATTCAGCCAGGTCATAATCTGGCCGGTGGAACGGGCAAACCCTTCCTCGACAGCCTTGTACTGCCCGCCATCCGGCTTGCTTTGCCAGTACGCCAGATAAGGCGCATATTTTTTGATAATCTCTACCGACCCGTCTGTGCTGCCGCCATCCATAATGATGTATTCAAGATTTGGATACCCCTGGTTGAGCACCGACTGAATACAGGCCTCCAGGTGGGGCGCCTGATTATACGACGGAGTAACCACTGTGATTTTCGGCAGCGGCGGTCTGGATGGACCTGCCGACGACGCTATCGGCTGAGAGGATGGAACACGGCCGGCTGAAGAAACCGGAGCTTTCTGCCATAACACCTGATATGAGAAGGGCTTGCCGAATACCTCATAGGGCTGCTTGGTCAACGGCATCCAGATCCCTTCGTAAGCGGCCTTTGTCATTGTGTACAATTCCGGGTCGGCCGTCAGCGTCTCCGGTTCCACCCATCGGTTGGCCGTGACCTGCGAAGAAAAAAACGACGGCACCAGTTTATGGATCCATACCTTGTCCGGTGCGATGACACTGTCTAACAGGTGAAAACTGTACCCCCCCGGCTTGAGGACCCGATTGATGTCATTGCGAATATTCTCAAGCGATTGAGCATCCCGCTCGGCATGCTCGAGAGCCGAAATGGAAAACACAAAATCAAAATAATCATTCGGCAGTCCGGGGTTGAATTTACCCATGTAATCCTGAACCAATCTGTAGCGGCCTTTGGGATCCAGTTGCCGCGGTCCGTTACCGCCGCCCTCAAGCGGATCGATATTCCAGCACTCATAGTCTCGATAAAAATGATTCAAAATCCTCGAATCCCCGCCCCCAACATCCAGAATCCGCGAGCCCTTCGGTACATGCCGCTTAATAAACCCAAACACCAGCAGATCCTGATACTGTTTTAGATCGCAGGTCGCCGGATCGACCGGCTTGCCATATAATTCAAGGGCCGCATTCTTCAGCATCTCAAAATGACGCTTCTTCGAATACGTAAACTCATTCGGATTATCTACGATGGAAAAATCGATCGGTTTCATCTTCATAACAGGCCTCCGTTCAGTTGGCTTAACCGATGAATTTTTTAGAGAAACGCTTACTGCTTCCACATTCTGGATATCGATCCAGGAGTCGAACTGTTTCCAGGCAGGCCCTTTCTTACCGGGGTCATAACAGGAAGCATCCTGAACGAAGATCCTTGGTTTGGAAGAGGTTTTCTGATACGTCTGTTCAATCGCCTCGGCCAGCACAAACGGCTCCAGACTCCGGATACAGTAAATCTTTTCCTGTTCATAGCGGCACATCCAGTCGCAGCCGTAACAGTCCAGCGGCAGCGCCGCCAGGGTGGTTAACGGACTATACGGCATAAACCGCCCAAAATGACCTCCGCCGATCAGAATGATATGCGGCACCTTCAGGGCGGCCGCCATATGAGCCAAACTGGTCTCGGCCCCTACGGCCAGACGGCATTGTTTTAGGATGGCAGCGCTTTCCCGCAGCGACAGTTTGCCCGAAAGATTGATCGTCCGAACGCCATTCTGGGCAATTGGATTCAGATTCTCCTGATTGGACTTGAAATCGCCTTCGCTTCCCAGCGCAACGACTGTCAAATGATGCCGTTTAGCAAAGGCCGCCAGCGCCTGGCCATACCCGTCATATAGCCGATGATAGGTCCGAGCCCCGGAAAAAAGAACTATCATCTTAGTTGGCAACACCTTGTTTTCCTCAAACCAACGCTCGGCAAATGCCTCATCTGCCTTGCTAAGCCAAATCGTAGGCGACAACGGCTCCTCAGGACATCCCAATCCCTTTAAAAAATCCGCATGCCTGTCTAATTCTGATTTCCACCGGCCTTGGCTTGGGATCAACCGAGTATACCACGGATCCGACTTGGCCTTATCTTCCGGCGTGATATTGCTGCAATTCCCTTCCATCCCGATCCGCTGATTGACCCCGCTGGCATGGACAAGATTATCCATCACCCAATCTCTCGAATAAACCGAATGCAAAATGCAATCAACCCCCAGAGAACGAATTTTCTCAGCCCATACAGGGATAAACTGAGGATCGTACTGCATCTCAGGCTCGCTGAAATGAAGAATCCTGTCCACAAAGGGGCAGTGTTCATACAGCGGCGCCGTAAGATCCTTTACCAAGATCGTCAGTTGAGCCGAAGGAAAACGCCGACGGATTGCCGGCAGCATCGATGACGCCAGAATTCCGTCTCCGATCGCATCCGGCCGCAGCCAGAGAATATGCCGAGGGTCCTCTGCCGGCTGTTTCTGCGCCGCCGGTGTAAAACGGGAGATGCAGAATCCGAATTTTTCCTTGGATCGCACAAGGA
>JAKJEN010000200.1 GCA_022705405.1 Planctomycetota bacterium
GCGGCCATTACCTTCATCGCGCGGACCAGGGCCGAGGTTTTCCAGTCGCCCTCGGCGCCAAAGCCGTAGCCGTCGGCCATCAGCCGCTGAACGGCAAGACCCGGCAATTGGATCAGTCCATGAAGATCTTCAAAGGTGGTCGTAAAGGCCTTAAATCCGCCCTCTTCAAGAAAATCCCGCATGCCCGCTTCAATTCGGGCAGCCGCCCTGACCGATTCCATCTGGTTTTCTTTGACCTTGAACTTATACTCGGACTTGTATTCCTCAATGAGTTTTTTGACCTTGGCATCGGAAACCTTCTCGATCCGGTCCACCAGGTCGCCCACGCCGAATCCGCTGACCGAAACGCCCAGCTGCATCTGCGCCTGGACCTTGTCGCCCTCTGTGACGGCCACCTCTCGCATGTTATCGCCCCAGCGGCAGACCTTGAGATTCTGCATCTCGTTCCATCCGCAGGCGGCTCGCATCCACACGGCCAGCCGTTCAACGACCTCTTTATCCTTCCAGTGCCCGACGACCACCTTTCGGGGTTTACGCATCCGGGTCAGCATAAAACCGTACTCCCGATCGCCATGGGCCGACTGGTGCAGGTTCATATAATCCATATCGATAGCGCCCCACGGCAGGTCGCGGTTAAACTGGGTATGCAAATGAACAATGGGCTTCTTGAGCAGTCCCAGTCCCGCAATCCACATCTTGGCCGGAGAGAAGGTATGCATCCAGGTAATCAGCCCAACGCACTGGGCCGCCGAGTTGGCCTTTATGCAAAGGTCGGTGATTTCTTCGGGACCTTTGAGTACCGGTTTGAAAACCACCTTGCAGGGGATAGCCGGCTCGCCGTTAAGGGCTTTGGCGATCTGCTCGGAGTTTTTATCGACCTGTTTGAGAGCCGCCGGGCCATAGAGGTGCTGACTGCCGGTGACGAACCATACTTCAAGCTTTTTGAGGTTTTCCATCGTTTTCTCCCAATAAAGTCCATTAATTTAGGGTTTAATAAAGGAATCGGATCATACATTAAATCAACTTCCGACATCTGTCAAGATAATGTCAAAATCAAGTTGCGATGGCCATGGAACATCGCCCCCTTGTTTTCCACATCCTCCAATCTCCCTGTTCGGACGATAAGGACCAAACCGTTTGGGATATTGGCGTTAAATCGGATTCTATCCGCAGGGAGGCAGATTTCCATACAGCAAGTCGCCGCTTAGAATCTGCCGCTGTTTTCAATGCAGTCGGATTTTGAAAAACTTATTTTTTTTGACGCGGCCATGTCTGCGGGAAGGAATCTGCAAATCAATTTTATGAGCCAGAGAATTTTGATAATCGCGAAAGATAACGCCGTCCGGTTCATCTTGAATAGATTCTTTGCGCTCAGGTTCCGGCATATCGGGGGTCATTGTGGCTGACTGGCTTGAAACTTCCGGCTGCGATAAATAAGCGGGTTTTGGCGTCGCAGCGACGGCGGCAAAGACTGACGCAGGGACTGCTTGGGCCATGGCTGCAGAGGGCACAGGGCCAGCAGAATTTTGGGCGGGCTGGGCTATTGGAACGATCTTTCGCGGGACAACGCTTGGCTGGGCGCATCGGCTGCAGCGGATACGCCGCCCTTCGTACTCATCCGGCACGCCCAGTTTCTGTCGGCAAATTGGACAACGAAATTTTATCAATTCCCGCCTTCCCTTAATTTACAATCTGACCGAAACTCCTCTTTTCTTAAGATACTGCTTTAACTTTGGAATATCAATCGTGTGAAAATGAAAAACCGAAGCGGCCAGCAGGATTGCTGCGCCGGCCTGAGCAGCTTGATAAAAATGTTCCATCATACCCGCCCCGCCTGAGGCGACAACCTCGGCTGAGCATCTTTCTACAATGGCGCCAATCAACGGCAAATCGTAACCGGTTCTGGCCCCGTCAGCGGCCCTGCTGGTCGGCAGGATAACCGGCACGCCAAAGCCGTCCACTTTTTTGGCCCACTCAACCGCATCCACGCCGGCAGCCGTGCGTCCGCCGTCGATATAGACCTCATATCCGGATTGCATAGAGGGATTTCGATCCACATCAATGGCTACGGTGATTTTTTCTGCGCCCAGTTCTTTGATCAACTCCGGGATCAAATTCGGGTTTCGAAAAGCTGCGCTGCTGACGGAGATTTTGTCGGCTCCGGCCTCTATAACGGCCACAGCGGATGCCATATCGCTGATGCCGCCGCCTACGGTAAACGGAATGGCGACTGCCTGAGCCACATCTTTGACTACGGTAAGCATAGTTCGGCGGTTTTCGACGGTGGCGTCGATGTCCAGCAGGGCCAGTTCATCGGCTCCGGCGGCGCAATAGGCCTTTGCACAAGAAACTGGATCTCCAGCGTCTTGAATGTCAACAAAATGCACTCCTTTGACAACTCGACCGTTCTGCATATCCAGACAAGGCATAATCCGGACTTGTTTGGCCATGAATTTCTCCGTGAATCAGCGTTTTGAAGTTTCATCAATAATATATTTTCGATAAGCAAAAGTAAAGATTTCTCAGTTTTTTACATTTTTGAAGTTTTTACCGTCTAAGACAAAAATAGCGCGGGTTGTCTTTGGGCGATTGCATTGTTTTCAAAAAAATCTGCACCTTTTTGCCAAGATAGGACTTTTTTTTATCTTGTGTATCTATATAAATTTGTTTACTGTATCACCCCAAACCGTCACTGCCTCAAATCAGCACGGAGAACACGGAAATGCCCAGACGTAAAGATATAAAAAAGGTAATGATTATCGGGTCAGGTCCTATCGTCATTGGACAGGCCTGTGAGTTTGACTATTCAGGCACCCAGGCCTGCAAAGCGCTGCGAAAACTGGGTTATCAGGTTGTCCTTGTCAACTCCAATCCGGCCACGATCATGACGGATCCGGAGATGGCGGATGTGATTTATATTGAGCCGCTGGATCTGGAAAACGTTTCCAAAATCATCGAAAAAGAACGGCCTGACGCCCTCCTTCCCAACCTGGGCGGCCAAAGCGCATTAAACCTCGCCTCCGAACTGGCCTCGTCCGGCGTGCTGGATAAATACGGAGTCCGGGTGATCGGCGTACAAATGGATGCCATCAAACGGGGAGAGGACCGCATCGAGTTTAAAAATACGATGAAACGGCTGGGGATTGAAATGGCGCGAAGTCTCCCTGCCTATTCTGCTGCACAGGCCGAAGAGGTCGCCAAAGAAATCGGCTTTCCGCTGGTCATTCGTCCGGCTTACACAATGGGGGGAACCGGAGGAGGTCTGGTATATAATATCAAAGAACTTCGGTCGATCGCCGAGCGGGGACTGGCGGCCAGTTTGGTGGGCCAGATTCTTGTGGAGGAATCGGTTCTCGGATGGGAGGAACTGGAAATAGAGGTCGTCCGAGACGCCAAGGGACAGAAAATTACAGTCTGCTGCATTGAAAATGTCGATGCAATGGGCGTGCATACAGGGGATTCGTTTTGTACGGCCCCGATGCTGACTGTTGACAGAACGCTTCAGGATAAACTCCAGAAATATTCATACGATATCGTCGATGCCATCGGGGTTATCGGCGGAACCAATACCCAGTTTGCCCATGATCCGGCGACCGGTCGAGTGGTTGTCATTGAGATCAATCCCCGCACATCCCGCTCTTCGGCTTTGGCTTCCAAGGCCACAGGGTTTCCGATTGCGCTGATTTCCGCCATGCTGGCGGCGGGCGTAACGCTGGACGAAATCCCCTACTGGCGAGACGGGACGCTGGAGAAATATACCCCCTCGGGCGATTATGTGGTGGTGAAGTTTGCGCGATGGGCCTTTGAAAAATTCAAGGGCATTGAGGATCGGCTCGGCACCCAGATGCGGGCTGTCG
>JAKJEN010000201.1:0-232 GCA_022705405.1 Planctomycetota bacterium
ATTAAATAGGCATTTCTGACCAAATTGTTTTCTAATGAAGAAAATAAGATGCCAATAAGAGAGTATGGCTCCGCATTTTTAATTTTCCTACCGCGTTTCATCTTGTGGGAAGGTTGTGAGTTGAAGTGATTATACAGAAGGGAGCAATTCATGTCAAAATATGCCAATTACGATCTGCATCTGCACTCTTATTGGAGTTATGATGCGCATGCTGATATACGTGACTATTTTC
>JAKJEN010000201.1:242-3853 GCA_022705405.1 Planctomycetota bacterium
AAAACGCCGTACTCGTGCCTTTGCCATAACCGACCATCATTTGATGGACGGTTATGAAGAACTCTATCAGATTGCCAAAGAATTTCCGGAGGTATCTTACATAGTCGGTGCCGAGCTTACTGTTTACAGTCCGGCTGGTACTTTTGATATGGTCTGTCTTGGACTGCCTAGACAGCCTACACCCGAATTGCAGGGTGTATTTGAGGCCTATCGTAATTGGCAGGTGGCTTGTGGCACTGCGATTTCCACCAATCTTATGCGTCTAGGCTATGATTTTGATGACAAGGCGCGTCTAAAGCTGCTCAAGAGCTACCGACCTGCACAGACCATAGCCAAACAAGGCATAACCCATGTAAAAGGTAATATTATGCGCCGACATATGCTCGATATCGGCGTCTCTGCAGACCCACAAGAAATAGTTAAAATCTTGTGGCAAACGCCAGGCATTCCAGACTATCCCGCTTACGACTTTGTGCTGCCAGCAGTGCATAGGGCTGGTGCTGTCTGCCTGATCGCACATCCCTATGACTATTTTAACCAACTGGATAGAAAGCGCATGAGTGAATTGCGAGAAATGCTTAACTTTGACGGCATAGAATGCGCCCATCCCAGTTTGAGCGTAGAACACTCGAAAATCTTGCGTACCTATTGCCTGGAACATGACTTGTTGAGTTCAGCAGGCTCTGACGCACATACTATTGAACCCGATAATAGTGACCCGGAGCACATCATTGAATTCGCCCGGCATTGTGGAGAAGAACAATGGCTTGATGAAATACTACAAAGAGTAAAGCTATACGGTGGGGAATAAAGCAACTGGCACACACGTAAAAAGTCTCTTTGCAATCCGATCGACTATTTTTTTTCGATGGAACAGCAGGATCATTCGAGTTGCTTAAATATGTGGTATGGACGAAGGCTGATATTTCAAAATTAACCTAACTTCCCCAAATTCGGTTGATTTTTGAGCATTGGCTCTCCTTGAAATTATAGCAACTAATATTTTCTTGTTTCGACTTGCATTCTGTGGAATACATGCTATTTTATGTAGCATTATGTTTGTGCAAACTTCCAAAACCACGATTAACGGCAAGACTTACGAATGCAAGACGGTTCGTGAGAGTTTCCGCACACCCAAAGGGCCGCGCAGCCGCCTTGTCTGCAACATCAGCAAATTGCCGGAAAACATTCAGGCTGCCATTGAGGCTCTTCTGAAAAACCCCGATTCCGACCTCGTTCCCGCCGCCTCTCTTGGGCTTCACGATGCCTTGGCATTCGGCGGCATCGCCGTTTTGCATGACGCCTGGGAGAGATACCGTCTTGATGCGGTGCTCTCCGAAGTTGCCGATCCGGTGGTCCGCGGCCGCATCAAGGCGATGATTTTCGCCCGCCTCCTCTTCCCCGGCTCAAAGCTTTCGCTGAAGACGCAAAGCGCCGACAGCGCCTTGGCAGCCTCCTGCGGACTGGCGCAGGACGATCTGGATGAGGACCGCCTGTATGAAGCCATGGATGCGCTGTCAGGCAAGTGGGCCGGCATCGAAAGAAACCTTTATTCGGAAGCTTTTCCGGGAGGCGTTACTCTGGTTCTTTATGACTTGACCAGCAGCTATTTCGAAGGCGCCAGGAACAAAAAACTTGCCGCATACGGATACAGCCGCGACCATCGCGGCGACCGTCCCCAGGTGATTCTCGCCCTGGCGACGGGTGCGGACGGCGTACCCATCCATATTGAGGTTCTCAAGGGGAACCGGGCGGACAGCAAGACCCTGCTGCCGCTGCTGGCAAATTTGCGGCGTCGCTTCGGCATCTCCAAGGCGGTCTTTTCATTTGACGGCGGGATGAGCAGCGCTCTCAATCTGCAGCAAATGCGCGAAGACGAACTGGACTACGTAACCCGGCTGTCCTCAGCCACGCTCCAGACTCTCCTCGCCCAATTGCCGGCTGAACACCAGCCGGAGTTGTGGGACAGGACGGACCTTGCTGAATTCGAAATGGACGGGATCCGCTATGTTGTCGCTGGAAGTGAATACAGGCGCCGGCGCGACTGGGAGCGGCGCGAGACCCGCCTTGCCAAAGGGAGGGCGGCGCTTGAAAAATTCAACCAGGTGCAGCGCAGGAAAATCGATGTTCAAAAACTGGCCTCCCAGGTCGGGCGAATGCTGGACCGGAGCAAGTGCCTGAAGTATTTCGAGTTTCACGTCGAAGAGGATGGACACGCGACATGGTCCGAAAGACAAGACGTCATTGAAGCTGAGGAACGCCTTGACGGATGGTACCTCCTGACAACCTCGCTCCCGGCGGAGAACTCCACCAAGGAGGATGTCTTCACCCATTACCGCAATCTGCTCGACGTGGAGGATGCTTTCCGGGAGACGAAAACCTATCTCGAAGTGCGCCCCATTTTTCATCAAAAGGACAATCGGGTGCGAAATCACATCCGGATTTGCTTCCTGGCTTACTGGATGAGTTCAAGGCTGCGCAGGGAATGGAGGCAGCTTGGCGAGACAAGGGAAGTGCCGCTGGTGTTGAAGCAACTCCAGCAAATCCGCATCGGAAGACTCAGAATCGGAGAAAAAATCTGCAAGACTGTGCTGACGGATATTCCAAAGCCGCTTTACATCATCCTGAACCGATTGCTCTTGCTGAGACTGTTCCGGCAAGTGCCCCGATGGGCCTCGTAGCCACTAAATCAGGCAGGACACTGCGTGTTTTGTCGGTTTTCCGGGGAAGTTGGGCTAAAAAAGCAGTTAAAGCTTGGTTTTAGTTGCAATGCATTGAATTTCAAATGTTTATAAAACTTTAGCTATTCACCATATTGGTGAAGTGCATTGAAAAAAATGGTTTTCATACTATCTTTCCTTTTATGGTTCAACACGAACTGCTTGAATTCATGATATAACTACAGTTATCCCCTCAAAAGGATCAAAATTGAACGGCTGAAAAAATCTTGGAATTTGCTTGGAATGCAGTAGAAAAAACGCCTTTATACTATATATTATAGGGTTGCCTTTTTTTGAGCACTTTACCGGCAGATGGAATATCCGTCTTCTGCATCTCACGTTTATTGTAAGGAATTATTCATGTCCAACCACGATTCTCCGTCAGGAAACATATTTCCTGAAACCCCTGCAAAGGAAATCAACAATTCGGAATACAATGCCAATCAGATCACGGTTCTGGAAGGTCTGGAGGCGGTACGCAAGCGCCCCAGCATGTATATCGGGGACACTGGCGAAAGGGGCCTGCATCACCTCGTTTACGAAGTCGTCGATAACAGCATTGACGAAGCCATGGCAGGATTCTGCCAAAACATTTCTGTTCGGATCGGCTTCGACAACAGCATCACGGTCACCGATGACGGGCGGGGCATCCCCGTTGACATGCATCCAATCGAGAAAAAGCCGGCCTGTGAAGTCGCATTGACCATGCTGCATGCCGGCGGCAAATTCGACCATAACGCATACCATGTTTCCGGCGGACTGCACGGCGTCGGCGTCTCCTGCGTCAACGCCCTCTCCCAATGGCTCGCCTTGACTATTCACCGCGACGGCTCGGAATATCAGATGCGTTTCGAACGCGGCAATACGGTCGAGCCGCTCGTTTGCAAAGGT
>JAKJEN010000202.1:0-3369 GCA_022705405.1 Planctomycetota bacterium
GACCGCCGCCGACAATCTTGCCCAGGCAAGTCAGATCCGCCCGAATGTTGTACAGCGATTGGGCTCCGCCATAAGCCGCCCGAAATCCGGTAATGACCTCGTCAAAAATCAGAATGCTTTTCTGCTCATCACATAACTGCCTCAGCCGGTACAAATACCCCTCCGCCGGCGGCACCACGCCCATGTTGGCGGCGACTGGCTCTATAATAACCGCGGCAATGCGGCCGTTATATTTTTGAAAAAGTTGCGCCGCTGAGTCGGCGTCATTGTAAGGAACAGTCAGGGTTTTTTCCGCAAAGGCAGCGGGAATTCCTGCGCTGGAAGGGCAGGCCAGTTCAGCGGCGCCCGATCCGGCCTGAACCAGCATCGAGTCGATGTGTCCATGATAGCAGCCGATCATCTTGACGATCAGGTCTCGCTTCGTATAAGCCCTGGCCAGCCGCAAGGCCGTCATTACGGCCTCGGTTCCGCTGCTGAGAAGGCGGATTTTTTCAATCGAGGCAAACGCCGCTGTGATTCTTTCGGCCAGCAGGGTTTCGGCCTCTGTGGCGGCCCCAAACGAGGCGCCTTTTTCAACTGCCCGGCAAACGGCCTCCACCGCCGCCGGATGAGCGTGGCCAAGGATCATCGGCCCCCAGGAACCCACATAATCGATATATCGATTTCCGTCGATGTCCCAAATATGCGAACCGGCCGCCCGGTCGATAAAAACCGGCGGAAGATCCACCCCGCCGAACGCCCGTACCGGGGAATTGACTCCGCCGGGAATCACACGACAGGCCCGATCAAAGGCCCGCTTTGACAAATCGTTTTTCATCCTGAATAATCCTCTGTTTCTCTGCGCATTGGGATTGGAGGCATTGTACAGCGTCTTCACGGAAAATCCAAAAGAAAGATAACGGACGACTTGTCCGGGAAAACCGATATGAAACATTGTTGTTTTTTCTTGCAATCAGAAAAGGATTTACTATACTGGGCCGATTCTTATATAGTGGACTTTTAATTACCTGAATTGGTTTGAGGAAACAATGCATATCATTAAATGGGTCCGAAAAAACGAACGCAAAATCATGGCTTGGGTGGTCATTTTGATTATGATCTCCTTTGTCGGCGGGTATGGTCTTCAGCAATTTCTTATGTATATCGGACATGGGGGCGCTCGACAGGTAACAGCCACCTATGCCGACGGCAAGAAGATTCTGGCGAGTGATTTCCAGAATGCCCAGAACGAACTGGAAATTCTGCGGATGCTGATGGCCGACCGAATGCTCGGAGCCCTCTCTCAGGTCTATGGAGATTTAGGACCGGCTTTGCTGCAAACAATCCTGTTTCCCGATGCGCGGATTTCGGGAGAGTTCAGGACGCAACTTGTCCAGTTATCGGAGCGAGGCCAATTGCATTTGAATGTGGAGCAGATCGACCAGTTTTTCAGTCAGCATCAGCACCGGCCTGAGTTTTTATGGTATCTCCTGAAGGTCGAGGCCAAAGAAGCCGGTTATTCTGTGACAGAGACCGAGGCGGCCAATTATCTTCGGCAAATCGTCTCGGCGATGACGCAAAATCAGATGGAGGCGTCGTTTTTTATCAACGAGGTCATGCAGCGCACCAAAAAATCGGAAGATCAAATCATCCGAATTTTCGGCCAGCTGGTTGCGGTCATGAATTACTCGGATTTGGTCCTCGGAAATTATGCGGTCACCACCGATGAAATCCGGGCGGTCATTGCCAGAACGATGGAACGGCTGTCGGCAGAATATATTTTATTGGATTCCGGCCCAATGGCTCAAGAGCAGCCCGAACCGACCCCACAACAAATCGAAAATCAATTTCAGCAATATCGATCTCGAATTCAGGGAGAGTATGCCGCCGACAATCTTTACGGCTTCGGCTACAAAATTCCCAAGCAGATCCAACTCGAATACTTTCTGGTAAATCAGGATGACGTTCAAAAACGAATCGAGAAACCTTCGGCGGAAGAACTGGAAGCGTACTATACCCGCAACCTGTCCAAGTATCAGCGCAGCGAGCCGATCGATCCGAATAATCCAAAGGGCGAAACCCGAACAATCACCCGATCCTTTGCGCAGGTGGCAAACCAGATCCGTCAGGAAATGGAAAAGCAAAAAGCGGAAGATCGCGCCATCCTGATCCTCAACGAAGCCCGGCAGATGACCGAGTCCGGTTTTGACAAGATCGAAATGGAAACGGCTACGGCCGATCAGCTCCAGTTGGCCGCCGGCGATTATGTGGCGGCTGCCAAGGAATTGAGGCAGAAATATCAGATCTCCATTTACACCGGCAAAACCGGCTGGCTGAAGCCCTCAGACCTGCGAACGGATCAGTTTTTGCGGCGTATTTCGATCCCCATTTCTGCCGACTCGTCCGTTCGACTGGCGGATGTGCTGCTGGCAGTGCCGGCCGATGGCAAGCCCTCCTCGCAGCCAGGATTGCCCGCCATCCGAATCTGGGAAGATATCAGCCCGCTGTCCGGCGGATTGCTGTCCAGGGACAACCAATATATTCCGCTGCGGGCGATGGTCCGAGTCATCGGAATTCGCGACCCGTTTATCCCCGAAACGGTCAGTTTTTCCGTCAAAAATCAGGGCGTAGCTCTCTATGAGCCCAATGAACCCGACGTTTTTTCAATTCAAAAACAGGTCGTGGAAGATCTTAAGGCAATAGGCGGCATGGAGGTGGCTCGAAAACAGGCCGAGTTTTTGGCCGAGTTTGCCGCGAAAGAGGGCTGGGACAAAGGGCTTGAAGCATTCTATCAAAAGTATTATCCCCAGTCGGACCCGAACCATCCCGATCCTGTACGACCTCAGATTCGAACGCTGGATAATCAATTGGTGGCCTCACAAAATCAAATCGAAACCCTTCGTCAGCGAATGGCGATCCAGGCCGGCGCGCCGGAATTTAGGATGCGTTATCTGAGCGCTTTGTTTATTCGTAAAATGTCCGATTTGTTAGAACCCGGTCAGCAATCGGCTGAATCCATCGCCAAAGTGTTATCGATTGAACAGGCCCGACAGGTTTGTGTGGTCAAGAAACTGGCCCATGAGCCGGCCACTGACAAGGATTATTTGGAGAATAAAAACAAGACTGCCTTGCAGCAGGCGATGCTGGCCAAAATCGACCTCGGACTGATTTATTTCAGGCCGGACTCTATCGCTAAACGAATGGGCCTCCATTACAAAGAGGCCCCAAAACGCGCCAGGCCGGTCGAAATGGAATTACCTGACGAGTTCTGAGTATGAAACCCCGATCTTCCGTAGACCATTCGTTGTGGCTTCTGCTGGTAGGCATCGCCGCTTGGGCTGTGCCGGGGGGCGGTCACTTTCTGATCGGGCAACGCAAGCATGCGGCGGT
>JAKJEN010000202.1:3379-3702 GCA_022705405.1 Planctomycetota bacterium
TGACCTTCGCCGCAGGCCTGTATATCGGCTCGATTGGGATAATTGATTCAGTCGGCGCCAAGCCCTGGTATATGGCGCAGATCCTGACCAGTCCTGCGGTGGGTCTGCTGGGCCAGATCGCCCAAAAAGGAGAGTATCCGGTGTATGGACATCCGGCCGATTATGCCCAGATCTATACGGCCCTGGCGGGTTTGCTGAATCTGCTTTGCATTCTAAACGCCGTCTATCGTGCCTATTCGGGAATCGGAGAAACCATCGGCCATGAGGAGCCGCCCCATGCATGAACCGTTATTCTGCGTGCTGGCCGGATTTCTGGCCCCTCT
>JAKJEN010000203.1 GCA_022705405.1 Planctomycetota bacterium
TTTAGCTATTCATGCCGCTACAATGCCTTGCCGTTAATTTTTTTATTTGATGAGCTAAACTATGGAAAAAGTAAACATTTACGATACAACACTTCGAGATGGGATGCAGGCAGAGGGGATCAGTTTCTCGATAGAAGACAAAATTCAGGTAGCCTGCAAACTGGATGAATTTGGGGTTGATTATATTGAGGGGGGCTTTCCGCTAAGCAATCCGAAGGAGGAACAGTTTTTTTCTCGAATGGCCGAGATCAAACTCAAAAACGCTGCGC
This sequence comes from Planctomycetota bacterium, assembly GCA_022705405.1. GTDB lineage: Bacteria > Planctomycetota > Phycisphaerae > Sedimentisphaerales > Anaerohalosphaeraceae > JAHDQI01. The sequence goes on from JAKJEN010000203.1 coordinate 270, forward strand.
TGGTCGCTTTTGGCAGTACCCGACGAGCCGGTTTGAAGGTCGAAGGCGCTTCGGCGACGGCTATTGTCGGAAAAACGTGGGATTTTCATGTAAGTAATGTCCTTCGGTGCTCTCTGGATGACAATATTCGGCTTTGCGCCGATTCCGTCGCATATCTGAAAAAACAGGGATTAAAGGTCTTTTTTGATGCCGAACATTTTTTTGACGGCTACAAAAATAATCCTTCCTATGCAATATCGGTCCTGAAGGCGGCAGCTGAGGCCGGCGCTGAGGCCCTGGTTCTTTGTGAGACAAACGGAGGTTGTTTGCCGGAGGAGGTTTTTGACATCACGAAAGCCGTCTGCCGGGAATTGGGCTCTGTGACCATCGGAATTCATACGCATAACGATACGGACTGTGCCGTAGCCAATGCGCTGGCGGCCGTACGGGCCGGCGCCCGCCAGGTGCAGGGAACCATCAACGGCATGGGCGAACGAAGCGGAAACGCCAATTTGTGCACGATCCTTCCCAACCTGACGCTGAAGATGGGTTATCAGACGGTTGGAAGCGAATCGCTGAAAAGATTGACCGAACTGTCGCGGTTTGTTTTTGAGATCGCCAATCTGGCTCCGGTGATAAATATGCCGTATGTAGGCGAAAGCGCCTTTGCCCATAAGGGCGGGCTGCATATTGACGCTCTGCGAAAAAACGAAAAAACATATGAGCACGTTCATCCGTCAGCGGTCGGAAATACCCGAAGATTCCTGATCTCCGAACTGTCCGGTTCTTCCAATGTACTGGATAAACTCGAACGCAAGAAGATTGCCACAGACAAAAAGACCGCCGCCAAAATTCTCAAAGCCGTACAGGATCTGGAAAATGAGGGGTATCAGTTTGAGACGGCCGAGGCCAGTTTTGATCTGCTGGTAAAAAAAACTCTGGGCGAATACGCCCCCAGTTTTGAACTGATCAAATATCACATCAATGTAGAACGCAGAATCTCCGACGGCATGGTCACAGAGGCGACCGTCAAATTGAAAGTAGGCGGCAAGGTCGAACATGTTGTCGCCGAAGGCGACGGTCCGGTCAATGCGCTGGACAAGGCCCTGCGCAAGGCGCTTGAACATTTCTATACAAATCTTAAAGAAATGAGTCTGATCGATTACAAGGTACGCGTAGTCAACGCCAAGGCCGGCACAGCCGCCAAGGTGCGCGTGGTCATCGAGACTCGGGACCGCGACGATCTGTGGGGAACCGTCGGCGTATCGGAAAATATCATCGAAGCCAGTTGGCTGGCTCTGGTGGACAGTATCGAATATAAATTGCTCAAGGATGCCGGGACGCTGAACCGGCTTCGGTAATGACATTCGATTCGACACAGGAAAATTGCATAACCAATTTGCCTGTATTGTGAAATCAAAGAATCAGGTTTGAAAACTTTGACAGGAAAACGCGCCAATTATGGAAAGGAGCTTAATTATGAATCGACGTAATTTTTTAGGAACCTCTTTGCTGGCCTCAGCGGCTTTGTCCGCCGGACCCGCTGCAGCCCTCGGTCAGGAAACCCCATCCAACAGCAAACCTTTCAAACTCCGCTATGCCCCGGAGTTGGGTCAGTTCAGGAATCATGCGGGCGAGGATCCGATTGACCAAATTAAATTCATGCATGAGCAGGGTTTTCGAGCGATATTTGACAACGGTCTGATGGGAAAAAGACCCGAAGTGCAGGAAAAAATCGCTCAGGCCCTTGCTGAGCGGGATATGCTGCTGGGACCGTTTGTGGCGGAGGCCGAATTCGGAAGACGGTCATTTGTAATGCCCAGCAAATCCGTCAAGACCCAGTTGATCGAAAAAATGAAACGCGCCGTTGAGACCGCCAAGCGAAGCCGGGCCCAATGGGCGCTGGTCGTACCGGGCCAATATGATCAGAGTTTGGAATGGGATTACCAGACCGCCAATGTTATCGAAAATCTCAAGTACTGCGCCGAGGTGTGCCAGCCCGAGGGCCTGGTAATCGTCATAGAGCCGCTGAATCCGTGGAACCATCCGGGACTGTTCCTGACTCGCGTCTCACAGGCCTATCAGATCTGCAACGCAGTCAACAGCCCGTCCTGTAAAATCGTCGATGACCTGTACCACCAGCAAATCACCGAAGGCAATCTGATCCACAATATCGACGCCGCCTGGAGCCAGATCGGCGCATTTCATCTGGGGGATGTGCCCGGTCGAATGCAACCGACTACCGGCGAGATCAACTATAAAAACATCTTCAAACATTTGTATGAAAAGAAATACGACGGCGTTCTGTGTACGGAACACGGCGTTAATAAAGAAGGCCGGGAAGGCGAGTTGGCCCGCATTGCCGCATATCGGGAATGCGACAATTTCGAGGCGTAAATCCATGAGGAAATCGATTATGAAACGGCTGCTTTTTATCGTCGGGTCGGTTTTGTATCCGCTGATGCTGAACGGATGCGCTCAACAGATCCCTCTGTTTAATGGATATAACCTGGACGGCTGGAAACCTGTCCTGAGCGATACGAGTTATTCGCCGCCTCAGGTCTGGAGCGTCAGAAACGGCATCCTGCGATGCGAAGGCAAGCCCAACGGCTACCTGCGGACTACCCGTCCTTACTCTCATTACAAACTGCGTCTGGAATGGCGCTGGCCGCAGGAACCGGCCAACAGCGGCATTTTGGTCCATGCTGCCGGTCCCGATCAGGTCTGGCCGACCAGCATCGAGGCCCAACTGCGCAGCGGAGACGCCGGCGATATTATCCTGATCGGCGAGGATCTGTCGCTGATCGTGGACAGCCAAAAAATGCAGCCGACGGGCTCGCGACTTTTAAGGATTGAAAGAAAAAATCCGACTAACGAAAAGAAGCCCGGTCAATGGAATCGCTGCGAAATCATCTGCCGAGACAGCGCTGTTGAAATATACATCAACGGTCTGCTTCAAAACAAAGGTTCCCGCGCCTCTGTCTCCTCCGGATATATCTGTCTGCAGTCGGAGGGAGCACCGATCGAATTTCGTAATATTATTCTTGAACCCCTTCCTCAAACCGGAAAGAGATCCCGATGAAAACAAAACTATCCAACTCAACGGTTTCACGGCGTACTTTCTTAAAAACCTCTGCGGCGGTTTCGGCATCTACTCTGCTGGGGGCCGAAAAACTTTTTGCCGCCGGAACAGAGAAAATTCCTCTGGCTCTGATCGGCTGCGGCGGTCGGGGACGGGATGCGGTTTTGGACTGCCTGGCGGCTGATCCGGCAACCGAACTTACGGCAATGGCCGACCTGTTCGAGGATCGGCTCAAGGATACGCTTGATAAATTGAAAGAAAAACACCCCGAACGAATCCGGGTCACCCCCCAAACCATGTTCGTGGGTTTTGACGCCTATCAAAAGGTCCTGGCGGTT
>JAKJEN010000204.1 GCA_022705405.1 Planctomycetota bacterium
CGTCTCCCGTAACAGTCCTTCGGCACCCGCTTCTCCAATCCGCTTCCGCCACCTGGTCATGCTCGATGGATCGATCGGCACCTCATGCTCAAACCACTTCATCCCGCTGAAGTACTGCCAGTAGGGATTCTCTACCCAACAGGCAACCACCTCTTCATCACTCAGATTGTGGGTGTATTTCAGATAATGCAGAGCCACCATTAACCGCGTGCTCACCCCGGGTCGGCCGTTATCAGGACAGTAGGTCGATCCGAACATCTCATCCAGACGATGCCAGTCAACTGCTTCTGCCAGTTTGACCAATCCGTGCCCGCGATCAATTATTCTTGCAAGCTCCACACGGAACAGATTCCCCTGCCGCTCGTGTACTGGACTTTTCTTTGGTTTCATGGCGATAATTTGCAAGGTTTTAGTGGATTATTATCAAAAAACCTGCAAATTACTTAGCACACAAAACATGAAATATCAAGCAATATCTGATAGTTAAAGCGTTTTTCAGGGGCGACTAATTATGGTGTGGCGCGAAGGGGGATGATGTTTTTATGAAAAGGATTCACGATTTTAAAGAATTGGCCGCATGGAGTAAGCTTGGTGGCGGATTTTTTTAATGAAAGCGGATGTTAGCAGACAGTGAACCAACTCTAGTGAGTTTTCCTGTGTTTCTGGGCTTCATTACTTACAATTTCAACCGTCCTGTTGTAAAAGTCTTCTACGCCCTCAAGGCAGCGCTCGACATTGCCTATTCCAACGCCGATTTTCCCAATGGCATTCCTGATGGTTTCAAATGAAGTCTCGGTATCCTTCAGCATCTCAGCGGTTTCATTTAGTGTTGACATCAGCTCGTTTGCGGAAACGATAAACCATTCACATCCTTCGAATTCTTTCTCAAGCAAGTCAAGTAGATGCTGCGGCAGGCTGCGCTGTTTTTTCATAGGCTTTGTACCGGCCTTCACTTTAAAAGATTTTTGAATTGGTGAAAGAGACGCGATTGGCTTCTGCGGTACTTTTTGGCATGAACAACAAATGCTTCCCAGATTTCCTTATCGGTATGATTTTGAAAAACCAGGTGAAGACCGGCTTTGAATAAAAATGACATGTCCTTCGGAGTCATATCAAGCCACACCACATTCCCCCATACACATATTTTCCCAAATGCGTCGGGCAAATCCAGTTCGATTGCCAAGCATTTTTCAGGAGACATGGCATCATTAAAAATATCCACCCCATCAACCGTTGCGGTACTGCTTTCTATGCAGAGACCCTCTTTTGAAATATTGATGGTACTTCCATGAATCTGTTTTGAATACGCCCGTCCATTGCCACAGCCAACCAGCCGAATGCCGGCAAGCAGATAGTTCCCGAGCCGGATAAATTTTCTATGCTCAATATTGCGGAATTTTCTCCTAAAAACGGTATCTGCCAACCGAATACAAATATTCTTCAGTGCATCCATGGAACGGCGAGAGCCCCCGATACAGTATGGACCTGGCCATGATTATGATACAACTCAATTATAAGTCAAGAAGTTAGTGAGGAAACTGCTCTGGATTACCTTCAGGCTAATCAAACGCCGGAAATAGTTTTGACATTTCGAAGCAGTATAGTTATAATGCCATTAACTATCACAAGGTGTGCATTTCCATGGCCATAGCACCCCGGCATCAAGACACATGGAAGCGACGAGCGATACAAAGGTAACCATAAAAATACCCCGCCAACTGTACAACAGCCTGAAATCTCTGATTGCCGAATCAGGATTTAATTCAGTCAACGATTTTATTGTCTATATCCTGCGTGACATTGCTTCCGTAACTAAGACGGAGGCAAACGGCCAGTTCGACAACGAAGAGATTGAAAGGATAAAAGAACGGTTGCGTAATTTAGGATATTTGGCTTAGCGGTCACGGAGGAAGGACGGTTGTAGACCGAGACCATAAACGTGGCAGGCGCCTTTTATCAGACCGAACGGCCCGGTGAGCATCATGTTGCCGTGCGGGGCTGCAAAATGAATGTGCAGCCTGCTTTTTTTTAAGAGGTTTCGTTGAGGTCCGGTTACAATAATTGGCTGTTCGATGTCAATTCCCCCGGCTTCGAGCAGCGCCACCCCATGTCCACCGTCATTGAGCACCTCGTCGGAGGTAATCTTCCCTTTTACAAACCGTGTCAGCAACGCATCAAGGGTTGCGGCAGAAAGGCATCCGGTATGGTGCTCCAGCAGACCGGTAAGCCTGCCGCCGGCAAACGCGGCCGCAACGGTGTGGCTGTTGCCAACATTGACCGCCAGCGCCGTTTCCCTTCCCTCAAGGGAGCCGAGTATGGCAGCAAAACAGGTATCCATTGCCACAACCGGGCATTCGCACCGGAGTTGAGCCTTTGACGCTACCGCCTTCAACCGCCGGTAACAATCAGGTATGGCATCCAGGCTAAACGCAAAACTTTCCAACCTGCTGTCCTGCTGCAGGTGACGCTCAATCATCGTGAATCGAAAAGCCCGGTTGGAAACCGGCTCCGCAGGAACGCCATGGTCCTGAACCGCCACCGCCACCACATCAATGTCACCGGGTTCCCCTAGGACGGATAAAAACTGTTTTATAGCAGGCCAGTCAAACTCGTCGAACTGGATTGTGCAAAGCGGCACGCCGGCATCGGGCGGATTGTCTCCCACGCAAATACCATGGGCGCGCACCTGGTCAAGATTGTTTCTCAGGGTGTATGCCGCTGCTTCGGTCATCGCAACCCGATACCCCCTCGCGAGGTGTCTGTCGAGCGCATCGGCAATGCCGCCTCCTCCGATGGCATCGCCGCCGATAAGCAGATCCTCATTGCAGCGATCGATCATTTGAACATACCGCCGCGTTGGGCTCGGCAGAATCATGCTGATGCAATTTTCCGGCGTTCGCGCTGCGTCATATAGGAGCACGTCCTGGGTCCCCGCCCCTATGTCAACGGCCAGTATTTTTTGCATTGACTTCATCGGTGTGTTCATACCAGACGCCTGGTGAGAAGCGCCACCAGACGGGTATAGTCAGTATCACCCGGGGTCTTGGGGGCAAGCAGGTTAAGGGAGAGAATCATGATACCGGCATTAAATTTTTTTATGCGCTGCAGCAGGTCTCGGTCCGGGAGAGCACGGTCTGGCTGATTGATCACACACGCGTCTGCCATTTGTAATGCATGTGCGCGGCTCGGCTTCATGTCTGCAAGCGGTGGTCGCACGACAAAAAAAGAAATGACCGGCCTCAGATGCCGAAGGATGCTGTTCCCTTCAATAAGCATTCCTCTACAGGGCACCAGTTTGTCCAGCGCGACCCTCATGGCATCAGGCAGTCGATGCTCATTTGACCTGACCCATATAACCTTGAGCGCTCCGCTCTGCTTCATGCGCCAAGTGTCGGTTGCCGGCGACATGATGTCCCGTTCCTCATCAGTCACCGCGAATATATCATCAGTAATGGTGATTTTAATCGCGGAAAAACCCGGGAGTTTGCGCAAAAGGATTTCCGCAAGAGCTGTTTTACCGACGCCTTTATGAGAGCCGGAAACGGTAATGATCGGGCAGCCGCCAATGAGGTCACTCAGCTGCACGATTAGCCCCCAATGCTGACCATTTCACGCATACATTTTCTGAATGACGGTTCAAAAAGCGCGT
>JAKJEN010000205.1 GCA_022705405.1 Planctomycetota bacterium
TCTTTTTCAAAAACCGCCGATTGGCTCTGGCTTTTGCTTTAGTAATGAGTTGGTCAAACTGACTCTGGATCTTGACTGAGGTGGCCCAACCCCGGGCATCACAATAGGTTTCTATGACCCATTTGCGATCAGGCAGATCTTGTTGGGGAATGGAACAGTACAGCATCGCAAGTTGCATGAAACTTGCAGTTTGCCTCAATGGAAGGGCGGAAAATTTCATTTGAGCCGCATCCAACGCAAAAAGGCCCTTTTTCGCCAAAAGAAAATTCCCCGCATGGAAATCATTTTGCCTAATCCCTTTCTCGTGCATTGCCGCGGCAAAATTGATCCATCGACTGTGCATCTCCTTCTTTTCCTGCTCATCTCGGCAGTCTTTAAAAAAAACGGCCAGATCCTGTCCATCCGGTATTTTTTCCAGAACCAGCACAGTACTTCCATGCTGATCCTGCCCCTTCAGCAGAATCCGGGGAGCTGAAATGCCCCTCTTCTGAAGAACAGTAAATCCGTGGAGCTCTCGACTGCTATTCAGTCGCCCCCGAAAGCCGTCAAAGACCTTCACAATGACCGCCTGCCCATTCCAAGTTCCCTCATAGACGCGGCGTTTGCCGACAATCTCGCGCAGCAGGGATGTGCATTTGACAACGACCCGGTCCGTTGTTTTTTGATCGATCTGAATTTCTACATCAAATGGCAGCAATTTGATAAGCTCGGTATTCAAAGTTAAAGATTGATATTTTCAGGATTTACTGTACCATAAAAGGCCCGATATGGACATCAAAATCGAGATAAAACAAATAAAAGGACGGCCGTATGAGCGGACTTGAGATCCTTGCGCTGATCGTATTGACCGCCCAGATGATCTTTACGATCCAGGTCATCAACAACGTCCACTATGCTATTAAAAAATACAAAAAACCGCGAGAGACAGTCCGCCCCAAGGCCGCCCTGATTGTGCCCTGTAAAGGATTGGATGATGCCTTTGAGAAAAACATCCTGTCTTTTTTCGAACAGGACTACAAACCTTACACGCTGTTATTTGTCGTTCAGGAACAAGAAGATCCGATTTATCCGATCCTTACACGGCTTATTGAACAAAACCGATCAAACACACGCGCACAGAATGTTCGGCTTCTCATTGCCGGCCGTACCGAAAAATGTAGTCAAAAACTCCATAATCTTCTCTATGCCTATCAGCAAATCGATCCGGATACCGAAATTCTTGCCTTTGCCGACTCCGATGCCTGTCTTAGCCCGCGATGGCTGGCGTATATGGCCTATCCTTTACGGGAGAGCCATAAAAACGAAAATGGTGCGGCCACCGGATATCGTTGGTTTGTCCCCATCACCCCCAATTTCGCCACATTAACGCTTTCAGGAGTCAATGCAAAAATCGCCCAATTACTCGGCAATACCCATTTCAATCTTGCATGGGGCGGCTCAATGGCCATCCGGGTGGATAACTTCCGCAGACTGAAATTGGATCAGATCTGGACTACGGCGCTAAGTGATGACTTATCCCTTAGCGCTGCGGTTTCCCAAGCGCATCTCAAATTAAAATTCATCCCCGCCTGCATGGTTGCCTCGTATGAGGCCGTCACTTGGAAGGAACTCTGGGAGTTTGGTCGCAGGCAGTTTATCATCACCCGCATATATCGTCCCGGTATGTGGTTGTTCGGCCTTATCAGCGCCTTATTTTCCGTTTTTGGTCTGTGGGGGGGTATTGCCGCGGCTTGCTGCAGTTTTGTTTCCCTTCATCCGTCATGGATTCTGATCGCTTGGCCGTTCCTTTTTGCCGCTGCTCAATGGCTGCATGCTTTTTTGCGTCAATGGACAATCGGGCTCCTTTTGGCTAAGGATAAAGCCCAGATCAAACCAGCCGCAAGGGCGGATCTGCTTCTGTTTTGGTTTTTCTCGATTATTTTGCTGATAATTTTGATAAGTTCCTCCGTTGGCAAAACCATCTGCTGGCGCGGCATGCGGTACCGTCTTAACAGCCCGACCGATATTGAAATCATAAAGCAGTAGGTCCTCTTTGACTGACTTTTTAAAAAAGTCACGGCGACTTGTAACGGCTTTTCATAGACTGGAAAAGACAGAAAAGCGGCTTAGTGGCCGATGACTGTAATGCCGAGTTTGTCAGCTAAGTCCAGTGTCTGCGGCTTATCGATAATCAATACCCTGTCTTTTTCGACTACAAGACATTGGCCCCCATATTTGTGCATTGATGTGATGGTATCTGGCCCCACGCAGGGCATATCAAAGCGAAGGTCTTGTTGCGGCTTGGCGGCCTTCAGGAGCGTCCAGCCGCCTTTTTTGCACAACTGGCCGGCACGCTCGATCATAGCGGCAGTCCCTTCAATCGATTCGACGGCAATAATCTCCTGTTCGCGTACCGCAATGGCCTGACCGATATCCAGACGGCCGACTTCCAAAACAAGTTTCCAGCCAAACTCAATATCCGCCTGAACAGAACGGCTTGGCTGCTTGCGGGTCATAACACCTTCAGTAGCCAGATGTTCCCTGCAATACATTGTCGAATCCTCCAGGATAATCCCTCCGTCTGCAAATTCTTCTGTGATTGCCAGCAATACCTGATCGTTGCGTTTGTCTTTGCCTCGAAGACGCCAATACCAGATCCGAAACGCTCTCCAATCCGGCAGATACCGCAGAATGCGACGGGGGGTATAAATCCTTGCTTTTTCCACTCGGCCCACCATGATCGCACGGCTGACGTTATGTTTGCGGAGTTTTCGCATCCATCCTCCCGGTCGTGCAATAGCGCCCCAGAAAAAAACATCTACATGCTCTGCCAGGGACGGTTCGGCATTATCCGCCAGCCCTATGCAGATTACACGAAATCCCGCTTTTCTGGCCCCTTCGGCCACCATAAAAGGCAGCCGTCCTTCTCCGGCAATAAGGCCCAGCACAGGTCTTACCGCATTATTCATCGGCATCCATCAATAACTTGGAAAGTTTTCGATCCAGTTCTTTCAACTTCTTTCGCATTTCAGGCAGACATTCGATCAAGGCGTAAGCGCGTTTGGCCACTGTCAGGTCGATAGCAGGCGTTCCCCCGACGGTTGCATCGTCCGGCACATTGTTGATAACCCCGGCTTTAGCGGCGATTTTGGCTTTATTGCCTACTTTTATATGACCGACTACGCCGACCTGCCCTCCCATTACGACATGATGCCCAATCACGGCTGAACCGGCGATTCCCACTTGCGGGACCAGCAGGCAACCCGGGCCGATTTTTGTGCCGTGTCCGATCGCCACCAAATCCCCGATTTTGCTGCCCTTGCCGACTACCGTATCATCCAGCGTACCTCGTTCAATCGCACATCCAGCCCCGATTTCGACATCATCCTCCAGCGTCACCCGGCCAATCTGCGGAATCTTGTGGTGTTCGCCATTATGTGTTGCAAACCCAAATCCGTCCTGACCTACGGAGGCATTGGATTGAATGATTACCCGGTTTCCGATTTGTGTGCCGTCATAGACAACTGCATTGGGATAGAAGATGCAGTCATCACCGATTTGGACATTAGGTCCGATGAATACGCCCGGATAAAAATAACAATTTCTTCCTATTTTTACATGCTCGCTAATGGACACCCCGTGA
>JAKJEN010000206.1:0-245 GCA_022705405.1 Planctomycetota bacterium
TTTCATCGGCATAAAAACGTAAATCGGTCAGTTTGAGTAATATAGCGAATTTTTCGAAAGCGTTTTTCAGAAGATCAGCATGGCGTCGCCGTAGGAATAAAAGCGATACTTTTTCTCGATCGCATGGCGGTAGGCATTCAGGATTTGATCCAGGCCGGCGAAGGCGGCGACAAGGGCCAGGAGGGTAGATCGCGGCAGGTGAAAGTTGGTCACCATCGCATCGACAATCTGAAATGTATATCCGG
>JAKJEN010000206.1:319-3592 GCA_022705405.1 Planctomycetota bacterium
TCTGTCCGTCGGCCGCTTTGACCTTTCGGCCCTCAGCGACGGTCTCGAGCGTTCGCACCGAGGTTGTCCCGACGGCTACAATTCGCCCGCCCTCAGCAGCGGCGGCGTTTATCGTCTCTGCCGCCTGCGGGCTGATCTGATACCGTTCGCTGTGCATGATATGTTTCTCCAGCGTGTCGGTCTGGATCGGCCGAAACGTGCCGATTCCCACATGCAAAGTCAAATAGGCGATGCGAATGTCCCGATTGCAGAGCGTCTCCAGCAGCGGCCGGTCAAAGTGCAGTCTCGACAGGCGTAGATTGTTTGGTATCGCGATAAATCCTCCTCAGGCGATTCGCTTGTCCGCGGTCGGCGGATATACGGCGGCAAGGGAGCCAGCCCGACCTGCTGGAGAATGGTCAAAGCGGGCTGTGCCTGCTGGGGCATCAAGAGCCATTGTCCCTGATCCAGTTTTTCCGCCGCGCAAAGTCGGCCCCATTTTTGGCCCTTGCGGTCCAGAAGGGTCAGCCAATCGCCGGGCCGGATGCGGCGGGCGTTTTTCAGCAGCGCTTTCCACGCCTGTTGGTTCGTTTGCTCCAGGAATAATCCCTCCACCACTGCCCCGGTCTCCTTACAGGCGAAGAACCTGGCCGGCAGTACACGCGTATCGTTAAGGACAAGGCAGTCTCCGGCCCTCAGGTAGTCGGCCAGATCCGCAAAGGCGCGATCGGCCAGACCGCCTCCGTGGCGCTCAAGAACCAGCAGACGCGATTGCGGACGGCGATCCGCCGGCTTCTGGGCGATCAGATCTTCGGGAAGAGGATAATCCAGCTGCTCAGTTTGCATAGGGTTAACCTTATCTGTTGAGACGCTTGGAAACAACGGATTTTTTGAAAAAACGCATTGTATGGTTCAGGCCGTTTATAGAGAGGCGTTTCTGCGAAGTTTGAAAGAAAAAACGCAGGTCCAGATTAACTGTCTTCTGAAATGGTTCGATATGAAAAGTGAGGTTAGAAAACAGAGAAACGCCCGACATGCAGGGGACCCAAGAATATGACGTTCGATTCGGCCTATGAAACGATAAGCGTTCAGATTGCCGGGATGAGCCGCTCGCAATTAAAAGACCGTCTTCTTCACTTTGACGGACAACTGAAACTCGATTTCACGGAATCCTATCTGGACACTCTCGACGATGAGCGGCTCAGACACATCCTGCTTGCGGCCTGCCTGGTAGATTTGCAGAAACAAACGCCTGAAAAGAAATTGGGGGCGATAAAAGCACAATAAAAAAGGCAGATATGAGAGATATCTGCCTTGGGCAAGACGTAGTTTCCGAAAAAATATATCAACTTTATTTATTTACATCCGTCTTTGCCCCACATAGGGTATAGAAGAAAAAGAGCTATAAATCCAAAACTCAATATACCACATCTATCGAGTTTTGCAAAGGAATTTTTCAAGTTTTTTGAATTTTTTTATTTTTTCATTTTTATCTCTATTATATGATATCATTTATCTTCATTTATTGGTATAAATTCTGTGTTTCTTTTTAAAAGACGGAGTTTTTCTTTGAACCTCTTACGGATTTTTATGTATGATATTGGACAAGTTAACTCTAATTCTATACATATATTTTTAAAAGGAAAGGATTCTTTATGATGAAGATCGGGACAAAACTGTTGTTTTGGGGTTTGGTTTTTACGATTTTGGTTGGCGGCTGCAGCAAAAAACAGCCGGCGACCCATTCAGCACATTCAAAATCCGGAGGCGGGGCCGGCGGGATCGATCTGAATGCAGCCATTGATGAACTGAAGGCGGCTGCGGCCAAGATGGATCTGCCCCAACTGGAAGCAAAGGCCAAGCAGTATGTAGAGCAGATTGAATCCAAACAAACGGAATTGAAAGCGCTTATGGATAAATTTTCTGCGCTGCCCCTGAAAGAAAAAATGGGAGAAGAGGCCAAGACCTTTCAAAGCAAAATCGCTGATATGACCGGCAGCATCAATGATTTAACCCAGCGGCTGAAGATCTTTTCAGATGCCATCGTGGAAAAAGGCGGGGATCCGTCGAAATTTGCAGTGCCTAAATAGTCCGATAAAAAATCCCTCCGATTATAAAAAAGAAAACATCAGGAAATCTTGATTTCCTGATGTTTTCCGGAGGGGAGAAAACTCTTGCATTCTGTATTTCGGTTGTTCCTGAAGCAAATCTTTAGGAAAAATCGATACTTTTTAAAAGTCCAACACTTCTGGAACTAAAAATGCCTGCTCCACCAAATTGGTCAAGACTTTAAGGTTATTATCGGACGAAATCAAGCAAAAAAATAAAAAATCAAATTTTCAGTGTATTTTGATCCACCTGCCCCGAAATCTATCTCGGATCTTTTCCGTGAAACGCACGCCGATTTTTTGTGTATTACTTTGGAAATCGTCATTTTTCGGGTTTTTTAATGTTGATAAGGACTTTTTTGATCCAACAAAAAAACCCGCCAAAAGACCCAGAAACCGGGTTTGAATAGGTTTTTGGGATTTCATCGGACGATTGCCCTCTTGGCCGCCTGTGCAAGTTTTTGGCCGCTAAAAGCCACAGAACGACTGTTAAATATCTGTTTTCTGTCCAGTATTTTCGGCTGGTTCAGGTAGTATCTCTCGACAACGGCGGTTCCTCCTTCAGCAGCCCCGGCGGTTCGGTAACCACAATCGAGCAGCCAGCGGCTGAACTGATCGTCGTATTCAGCCGGATAGATCAGGGCAGTGACATAGGAACCCGCAGTCAGCTGCGCCAAATGAATCTTAGCCCTTGCAGGTGGGTCGATTTGGAGTGCACAGTCCGACAGTCGCTGAAAATCATCTTTGGCGGTCTGTTCGTCTGAGGCATAAAAGAACATTCCCACCTCTAACTGAAAGGTATGTTTGCCCACTCCAACCAGTTCAAGTCGGCCGTCTGGATAGGCATTGTGGACTTTGTAGATATGAATATGTTGATTCTTTTCGCTTTCAAGAAGTTCGGCGACCTCCTCTGCCAGAAAGCCCACACCGCAATGGTCTCCAAAGTCCACGATATACAGGCCGCTGTAACGATCAGCATTTGGAAGATGCGGCAATTTCATATTGTCTCTCCAGTGTTCTTTTCCATCCAAAAGGTCCATTGTAGCAGGAAAATCGTACCATGGAAAGGGCGAAAAACTGCAAAAGGTTTTTCGGTCAGGGCCAAACCAAAGACAATTGCGGCCGTGTGAGGACGATAGCGGTATGGCGCCAGGCATTTTGAAACTCAAGGCGAGACAGGATCCGA
>JAKJEN010000207.1 GCA_022705405.1 Planctomycetota bacterium
AAGGTAGGATAGACTAACGAAATGGAGCCGTAATCAACCTTCAACTGTGGTTGGGACACAATCTCTTCTTGTGTTTCATGATCTTTTTCTGAATATGTTTCCCACCAGCATATTGATAAGACTGCACATGAAATTACTTTTTTTCGATTATTTTGTTTAGATGTGCCAACTCCTACCAAAAAAGTGATTTCATCATTTACTTGAAATCTTATATAATTACTATCTGACATTGATCTATCTAAAATGGAAAAACTCTTACATCTATTCATAAACGATTCATAATCCAATATATCATTAATGAGTTCGTACAATTGCCTTATGGGTAATTCATATTTATTAAATATTTCTATCATAACAAAGTCTCCTTGGTTTTTATTACTGAAATAATCGACTAATTGCTTGTTTCAATTCTTTGATTGACTGTTCACTCTGTTCTCTCGATAAACCATTTTGATAATCATAACTCCAAGATATTATAGCATTTGGAAAGTCCTTTTCAATCATCATTTTGCACGATAAGCTAGTAGGATCACTACAAGTGACTGTACCTCTGTCTTTGGTCCATTTTGAAGGTTAGAACTCCCGACCTTTTCATACCTGTATTCGGTTCTTGTGTCAAGTTCTGATTTCCTCTACCATCCATCTGCCGGTCAGAGGATACCGCTCTGCGGGGGCGCAACCGGAGCGATGGCCGGTCATCGGAGCAGAGGCCGGGCCGTCTTCCAAAGCACAACAATCTACGACTCCATCGGCCAGGCGGATTTGGAAGTATTGAAGTTCCCCAATCTTCTGCCGCTTTTTATCGAGAAACGATTCAATTTGCAGGGATGCCTATTGAGATCATAGATCTCTGTGTCAAAGAGCATGACCATATAGGCGGTAAAAGAGGCAACCGCAGGTTGAAAATCCGGCCGCCGGCTTAAAAAGGATTGGCTGGACTGATTTCGAAGGCGATGCATTGCCTGGGCATATTCTTTTGGGTTCTGATCGGCCGCCGGCGGGAAAAGAAAATGTTCATTCTGGTTCAATGCAATGTCTTTTGCCAAGCCGAGGGCAGAGAGAATGCACAACATCGCAGAAAAAACTTTTTCGATTCTCTTGTGCGCCGGCTTCTTCTGTTTTGATCCTTTTTTCATACGCAAAAATATCCGGCATTTAAGCGGAACTCTTATGCGACTATCGAACAATTTCGCAAATCAAAGATTGATTTATCCTGCCTATCTGATTTACTATACGAGGCAGATGAATAATTACAAAGTTTTTTCATTGGGTCTTGATACGCATGCTGCTGGAGATGGAACATATTCATAAGTCGTTTGGACCGGTTCAGGTTCTTCGGGATGTGCGATTTGACCTGCAGCCCGGTCAGGCGCACATCCTGGCCGGCGAAAACGGGGCGGGCAAAAGCACGCTGATGAAAATTCTGGGAGGGGTATATCCGGATTATGAGGGGACCATCCGACTTCGCCGACAGCCGGTTCGATTTCGATCCGTTCAGGATTCGGCGGCCGCGGGCATCTCAATCATTTATCAGGAACTGTCTCTGGTTGGGCCGTTATCGATTTATGAAAATATTTTTTTGGGCCGGATGCCTCACCGATTTTCGTGGGTTAATGCGGCGCGGATGAAAAATGAAGCCCGCCGTCTGCTTGAAGAGTTGGGGCTATCGATGGACATCCAGACCCCGGTTGATCAGCTGCCGATAGGCCAGCAGCAGATGGTTGAAATCGCCAAGGCCCTGTCCTATAACGCCGAGGTGATTGTTATGGATGAGCCGACAAGCGCTCTGACGGAGCCGGAGGTAAAAAAACTGTTTGAGATCATCGGCCGTCTCAAGCGAAAAGGGTGCGGCATTGTTTATATCTCCCACAAGATGGAAGAGATTTACCAGATTGCCGATCGCATTACAGTTCTGCGAGACGGGCAGTACATTGGCTCTGAAACCGCCGAGGGCCTTCCTTCTGCCAAATTGATTCACTGGATGGTCGGCCGGGAAATCAACCAGCAGTTTTGTCGGCGTCGGCCCAAATTCGGGCCGGTTCGGCTGGAGGTTTCCGCTTTTACCATACCCGGCGCAACGGCAAACTCGATCCCTCTTGTCGATAGAATATCGTTGCGCGCGCATGGCGGGGAGATCGTAGGCCTGGCGGGCTTGCAGGGTTCGGGCAACTCCCAATTGCTTCACGGATTGTTTGGATCGTATGGAAACCGAGTTAGCGGATCGGTTCTAATCGACGGGGCGCCTGCTCCTGTTGTTTCACCAGCCGATTCGATTCGACAGGGACTGGCTTTACTGACCAATGACCGCAAGACCACCGGCCTTGTGCTTGGGCGGGATATTATCGAAAACGCCTCGCTGGCTTCTTTGCCGAAATTTTCTCCCGGCGGATGGCTTCGGCCGCACCTTGAAAAAGAAACCGTCGGCCAAACCCTGCAGCAGCTGCGTCTGAAGGCCGACCGGCTGACTCAGCCTGTGGAATCTCTTTCCGGCGGCAACCAGCAAAAGGTTGTACTGGCCAAGTGGATTCAGACCCAGCCCAAAATTCTGCTTCTGGACGAGCCCACCCGCGGGGTTGATGTGGGGGCCAAGCAGGAGATCTATGAACTGATGAACCAGTGGACCCAGGCGGGCATTGCGATTGTGCTGATTACCTCTGAGATGCCCGAACTGCTGGCTATGAGCGATCGGATTTTGGTGATGCACAGGGGGCGCATTACGGCGGAACTGGACAGCCGGCAGGCAACTCAGGAAAAGATCCTGAGTGCGGCCCTGGGACAAACAATGGAAGGAACAAGCAATTCATGGCGGATAAACTGACCGGAAATCGATCTTTGCGGTGGATTGCCTCGCCGACCAGCCGGGCGATGGGCGCGCTGATAGTGGTCTTTGCCCTCGGGCTGATCTTTCATGCGGATCAGGCGTTTTACAAATGGGGCACGCATCGCGACATGCTGCGGGCGGTTTCGGTGTACGGCATTCTGGCCTGTGGAATGACGCTGGTGATTATCACCGCGGGCATCGACCTTTCAGTGGGCAGCGTTCTGGCTCTTACGGCGGTTCTGTTTGCCCTGACGACCATTCACTGGCAGTGGCCTTCCTGGCTTTCGATCCTTTTTTGCCTGGCTGTCGGCGCCGTCTGCGGAGGCAGCTGCGGCTTTTTGATCGGGCGTTTTAAGATCCAGCCGTTTATCGCTACTTTGGCCATGATGGTCTTTGCCCGGGGCGTGGCCAAGTGGGTTTCCGGCGGACAGAAGATTTCCACCGCGGTCCAGCAGCCGGATGGGACATATCGCTATGTCGATGTCCCGAACCTGTTCAATCTGATCAATGCCAAGATCTTCAGCGGCAATCTGACCGTAGTGACGGTGATTCTGCTGGTGTGCATTTTGATTTCATGGGTACTGCTGAAAAAACTGAGGCAGGGCCGTTATATGTATGCGATTGGCGGCAACGAGCAGGCCTCTGTGTTGTCCGGGGTGCCGGTCAATCTGATTAAGATCCTTGCCTATGGGATGACGGGTTTGTTTTCCGCTGTGGCGGGCATCTGTCA
>JAKJEN010000208.1 GCA_022705405.1 Planctomycetota bacterium
TGCTTCGTTCGTTTTTCCATTGTGCAAAGCTAAAAATATGAGCCTTTCGTTTATTTATTCAAGAACCAATAAAATACATAAAATAATAGAGATATTAACCAAGTCTCTAAAAACGATATTATATATTCTGATATAGAAAAATAAATATAATTTTGAAAAAATAATTTGAATGAAAGCGTTGTGAAAATACCTAAAACAGTCGTATTCAGTGCATATTTGTCCTGTTTTGCGCTGCTGGCAGCCGGCTACATTTATCGGAAAGCGGCTGTGCGTTTGGATGCGCTGGTTAAAGAGCCCCTTATGCCGGCGACTCCGCTTTCGTTTCTGCCATATCAAATCGGTCAATGGAAAGGAACAGATCAGCCATTGACCGAGACTGTGCTGAAAGTGGCAGGCAATGATGATTATTTAAATCGAACCTATCATCTATCGAATTCAGACTATTATGTCAATTTGTATGTGGCATTTACTGGTCAGCCCCGCAATATGATGGGGCACCGCCCGGAGGTTTGCTATACAGGGGCCGGCTGGATTCTGGAACAAACGGAGCAAACGGATATCCCGCTGGCTTCGGGCCAGAGTCTTCCGGTTCAGATTCATTATTTTCGCAAACCCTCCCCTGACCTGCAGTACCTGATAGTCCTGAATTACTATATCGTCAATGGCAAGACGACCTGCGATTATCGCGATTTTTCCGGGATCTCTTGGCGTCTTCCGACCTTTTCACGAAAACAGGTCCGATATGTAGCCCAGATTCAGGCCAGTTGTGTCACTTCGACTGGCTTGCTGTTGTTTGTGCCGGAAGCAGCGCCTTTGATCCTGCCCTTTATGCCCGTTCAAAATGGCGGCGAAGGGGTTCCTTAACCGACGTTTATAAAATCAGAATGGGTTTTGTGGGGTTGGACGGGCGATACGGCAGGATGGTGATTGTGACGGTGATTTGCTCCTGCCGGATTTCGTTTGAGGCCGAAAAGACGGCTTGATACGTTCCAGCCTGCCCGCAAACAGGACGCCACTGAAGAGTGTTTCCCTCAAATGATGCATTGGCCGGCAGGCCGGACATTGTGATCGGTACCGGCTGGCCGGCCAGGTTGCGGGCGGAAATTGGGAGCGTGAGCGTCTGTAATTCGTAAAGAACCGGACTATCTACATCGGAAAATATAGGGGTTGGCGGGTTGACCTGGATTTGAACCTGCCGCCGGCCGGTCATTGCCCCGTCGGCTGCCTCGAAGGTAACAGTCCAAAGTCCGATCTGGTTTTCAGCGGGCGTCCATAGAAATGTTTTATTGCAAAACCCAGCTCCCGGCGGGAGATTTAGAGCCGAAAGGGTGTAGGGGTTCTGATCCAAATCGGTGACCGCAACAGGAAAAGAGACTGTCAGACCCGGTTCGGTTATTTTTTGAGGAATCGGCAGAATAACCGGTGCGTATTTATTTTTATAGGTCAGCGTCTGAGTTTGGGGCGGTCGGGCCTGCCGGAAGGATTCTGTTTTGACGGTCAGGGTGATTTTATCAAATAAGAAGCCGTCGGCATTCAGTCCGATTCCAAATCCGTTTGCCCTTCCGATGGAATCGAGCAGTTCGAGCATAGCCGAAGAAAGATGCAGGGGGGTCGCGCGTCCGGGGACCGGCATTGAAAAAGAAGGCCCAAAGACGGCCTGCGTCCAGGAGTTTGGGCTGTTGATTTCCCGCAAAGAAAAAGAGACGCTCTGGTTTGTGTTGTGGATATCTGCCAGAGTAATTTTTCGAAGAGCCGTTCCGTGGTTTTCAAACAGGTCGCTGCATTTAGCCAATTGAATGGGCCGGCTGCTTTCGGGGCCGCAGTAAATCCGGACATCGCGAATGATCCCATCGAAGGTATCTGTGCCCAGACGCCCTCCGATGCACAAAGGCATTGAATTGCTTCCGATTTGAAGGGTTGTATTGGTTTGTGCAATTATTTGGCCGTTTACGTAGAGCCGCATTTGGCGGCCGTCGTAGGTTCCGAGCAGATGCGTCCATTGATTGGGAAGGATCTTACTGTCGTCTGCGAAGGCGATTGCGGACTGTCCGCGAGGGACTCCGTCTGACAATAAAAAACGAGGGGTCAATCCATCCCAGCCGAGATCCAGGGCATATAGTTCCCAGGGGTCGGTCCGGGTTTGGAAGGGTTTGATCAGAAGTTTTGAATAAGATGCAGGGCTGCGGAGTTTGAACCAAAGGGAAATAGCCATCGGCTGGCGGAGGTTGAGGTCCTCGCTTGCCGGCGCTTGAAGATGTTGGGCTGCCGAGAAGGAAAGACCTTGCCCTTCTATCCAAAGAGGGTTGTTAATCAGGGATGCCTGATGCCCTTTGCCGGAGGCATCGGAGGCCAGAAGTCCCGAGGTTTCATTTAATTTCCAATGAGCACATAAAGAGGGAACCGGACCGTTTTCAAACAAGAGTTGAAGAGATTTTGAAGAATCCGGCGTCTGAATCAGTTTATTTCGAGGATTCTCAAGCAGATGAACGGTTAAAGAAGGATTCAGGCAGGAGGCGTCGGGACGAATATCTTCGATCGTCAGTACAGCGTCTGAAATGACATCGCCGGGTTCGATTGACAATTCCGAGCCGGAAATCCCCCAGATGCACCCGTCATAGGGGGGCGCAATATGGGCTATGCAGGGTCCGATAACAATTGACACGAAAACAAATGCAATCATCACTCTCATCTCAAAACTCTTCTCCAAGACACAATCTGTGTTAGGGGATCAAACATCCGTGTCAGTATATCGCCCTGTTAATTAGAGTTTCCCATTGGCTTCCAGGAACTCTCGATACCAATCCTGCAGGTCCACTTCCTGGACGGTCACGGTTATGTTTTCCGAGGGTTGGCCGGCCGCATCGAAAGTCATATTGTATTCGCCGGCCTGCCTGTACCAGGGCCGCCAGGAGAAACTCTGTGTTTTTTTGTTAAATACGGCTCCCGCAGGCAGATTGGAAGCCGAATAAGAAATGGCATTGCCTTGTTCATCAACGCCGGAGACAATGAAGGCGACCTGTCGGTTTTCTTTGACCTCATAGGTTTGGAACAAGTTTTTGATCTCGTCAGCGGCCAGAGCTCGTCCGTAGGTGCGAACTTCATCGATCAGTCCGAGAAAGCCCACAATTCGCAGGGCGGGATCGCCGTAGTTGCCTACATCGAAAGTAGATCGGAGTTGTGTTAGACCGCTGTAAGTACCGACGGCCTTTTGTTCTCCATCCACATGAACGGCATATTGTCCATTATCCCAGGTTAAGGCAACGTGGGTCATCTGATTGTTGGGCAGGACAGCAAGATTCTGCTGGATCAGACTCTCCGATCCAAGACTGACTCCCAGTTTTCCATTTACGGTCAGCAGGGCGATACGATTGGAGCTGTTATAGACATGTCCAAACAGATATTGCACGCCGGTTTCGCTGGCAGGACAGATCCAGGCGGCAATCGTACCGGCCGCAGGTTTGATCGCAGCAGAAGGAATTTGCATGGCCTGGGTTTTAGCGTTCATCAGGATGAAATCCTCATCCGCCCAAGACTGCCCCCAAAC
>JAKJEN010000209.1 GCA_022705405.1 Planctomycetota bacterium
CCATTCCTCCAAAAAGAGTTTTAATACTAACACATTATACACGCCGTATTATAACACATCACACACTACACACAGACTGCACACTTCACACACGGTTTAATTTAAGCCCATATATTATGCAGACCTCAGGGAATACAGCCCGCTTTTTCCGTCATACAAGCCGCCCAACTGGAAGCCATTATCGCCAAATCTTCCAGATCGGTACGGCAGTCCCCGTTGATATCGCCATGTCCGTTGGGCCATCTGGATGCAATCGTATTATCCGAGGGATCCTCCATAGCCGCTTCCAGGCAAGTGCCGTACACACCGGCATAAACTCGATCGGATCCGACTCCCACATCATCTTCCACCTCCAGAATGAAACCATACCACCCCGTGGCGATCTGGCCGGCCACCGGATTTGAAACCACCACATCAACTGACACGGTTTGGGCCGCCGGATTCCAGGTTTGAGCGCCCATCGTCACTATGGTTCCGCCTGCCTTTTGATGCGAACCTTCTACATATTCGGCTCTTGTGATGGGACTTTTGCCGTCATCGGTATAGGAACCGGATAAAGTAAAGCGCCCCTCGCCGTTTACCAGCCAGACGTACTGATTGGCCCCTGCATCCGCCAGCGGCGCTACATCGCCTACCTGAAAGGTCCAGATCTCACCCGGGAAAGTGACGGGAAAACCATCGTTTGGATCTGTGGTGTCAACCCGCCAGGTATAGACCGTGTTATCCAAGAGAGTAACACCGGCAGAAGCCAGATTCACGGAAGGAACCGTCAGATCAGTTGCAATCGGGGCTGAATAAAAATTCGGATCCACTACAGGCCCCTCGGCCTCCAGGTAGACATCATACGAAAAGGTATTGCCCGGATCATGACTTTTCCAAGATAGATCAGTCAGCGACAAATCCACCGTTGCCCCATTAGCAGGGGACGGGCCGTAGGCCTGGCCATAGAGGGCCGCATCATAAACGGATGCATTATCGTAATTGACTGCTCCATCTCCCGCTGTTTGCATATACATACGGAGTAAATATCTGCCGTAGGCCGTCCCGACCGGGGCAACAACATCCGCGGTATAAAATATCCACGTATTCAACGGATCGTCCTTGCTGATCTGTCCGAACGCATCTTCGCGAATCAGATTATGGGTTTCCGTGTACCACTCAATTTTTAAATCTCCTGTTTTATCGCCAGGTATTCCGCCGGCGCCATCCCGCAGCGGGTCTGTCACGTGATGCATCATATAGCCGCCGAATCGATAGGTACGCTCGGCCGTCGCCGGAAAATCCTGATAGATTCCGCTGTCACTATACCAAAGTTTGGCGGCCTGGGTATCAATGGTTCGCCCTGCATCATTATGAACACCGCCATTGCTTCCCCAGGAACGCCAGCCGGGAATCGGATTCGGAAGTGGTATCCAGGCGCTGCCTTCTTCAAAACCGGGATTTTCCAGCAGATTGGCCCAGACATTTATGCCTGCCATCATGAACAGAATCAAACTGCACCAAACCGCTTCTCTTCTCATAAGACCACCCTTTCTAAAATGTTTTGTCCATTCTTATTTCGCCCGGCCTGTGGTCGGGACCTCCTGATTTCCGCTCTATTCATTTCTTTATATGCTCTTGGCATTCTGCTGCTTATTCCCTTTATCACCGCGGCGACAGACTGAAAACCGGCTCGGCAAAACCGCAGGTATCCAGATGGTTGGCCGGCCAGCCCTCTACATAGGCCGTTCCGCCATCGGTCACAAGCAGGGTTAAAAAACGATCCGAATCCGAGAGATTTACGCGAAGAGTATAGCCCTGATCGGCTCGGATTTGTTTTTGGACAGAGCGAATCCGGCCATCCACCAGAATCCAGGCGTCGGCTTCCGCATAATCTGGCAAATTTGAGCCAATCTGTAAAATCCCTGCAAATGTCGAAAAAGAAGCGATTCGCAGGCCGGGAACCCTACTGCGTACAGCGTCCAGATCCACCGTCAAACCGATATTGCTGTGCAGGTATAAAACGCCGTAATCAGGGTATTGTCTATAAGTCTGATCATAGATCTGCTGCAGCGGCTGAAAGAATGTCCAATCCTTCATGCAGCAGACGTTGGAATAATATAAGCCGCTGGTTTTCGGGCATTCGTCGAACCGATGTCCGGCCGTGGAAACAGGGATTTGACCCCCTTCGGCAGGCGGAACAAAAATACTGTCCAGATACGGACTGCCCGCGGCCGGAACGATCCGGTCTGCACCCGGTCGATACCCGATGATCCCGCTTTCCACCGCTTTTCCGGAAGTCGGATCAAACTCGACTGTTTGCCTGGCGGCGGTTCCAAAACCGTTTCCGCCCAGGAGCAAATCAACCAAATAGAGGGCTTTCTGTCCCTTCCAAATTAAGTTGGCCTCTGAATCGATATTGCGGACCAGGGCCTGCTGATCCAGCGCAATTTCCTGAATTGTCGAATTGCGAGAATTCACCCTGACCGCAAAACCCTCTGTAATCAGATGTGATATTTTTCGTTTATCCTTCTCTCCGGCGAAGAGATTGGCCTTGCCCTTGTATAAATGCACTTCGGTATTGCCGTCTATATGACTTAATATCCCAAATTCTGTCCCCAGATCCACAATTTTTGAATTGGGAGTCACCACGGAAAAACCGGAACCCTGTTCCGAAACACGAGCAAAAAGTTTTCCATAATTTAAGGCGATTTCGGAACTGGAACGGAACATAAATTCCGTCGGCGCCTCCAGGACAACCTCTACATGTTCATCCGTCCGAAGTTTGACAATCCCGCGACTGAGTACGATGGGTCTGGAATCCGAGGCAAGACGGCTCCCCTTTCCGGCCGCTATCCCGGCAGACCACTGAACATCAATGGAATCGGTAATGGTCGCCACTTCATAAGGAGTCAACGAACTCAGTTGCCCGTAAAGGATCATCAGGAGCAGCGCTGAACCGCAGAGAATTGCAGCAGCCAGAGAAAACTTGTTGATTGTCCTCGCCGGACGTTTGATCCGTGCCGAAGCCGGCGGTTCTTCCCGAACCTGTACGGGCTTGATGACTTCCATCGTATCGGCGCTTTTTTCATACTCTGCAAAATCATCCAGCAGCGCCATCTGCTGCTGAGGATCCAGTTCGCACATAAAATCGGTTTCTTGCCCCTTCCTGTTTTCCGGTCGGGACAGAGGCGTTTGCGCCAAACAGTGAAAATAATTCAGATCCATCAGGATTTCCACACAATACTCCTGGGCCTGATGATTCTGGCTCAATAGGGCTTCCAGTTCCGCCGTCTCCTCGCTTCCGGCAGCGCCATTGCAGCAATGGAGCAGCAGTTCTGAAATACGCATAGATTGATGCGGTTTCATTCGAGAACCTCCTGACCGCGGACGGCGCGCCGAACGCAAAGATTCAGCCAGTAGTGAATCCGCGCCAGATGCTTATATATGTACTGCACAGAACGATCCATTTGAACAGCCAGACTTTTTACATCCGTATTCAATTCGTAACGCGCCTTGAGGAACCGCTGATCGGCGGGCTGAAGTTT
>JAKJEN010000020.1:0-9092 GCA_022705405.1 Planctomycetota bacterium
GCAGGGCAAAGAAGACAGCGGCCAAGCTCTGCTTGAATTCTAAAATGCCACCAGTTTTAACTGGTGGTTCTTTACTTATGCACGGATCTGTGCAATCTTCAGGCCGCCATCCGACATGCGCCCGCCTTGCCCATCTCGGATGAATCCTGCGGCCTTTTTGAGCCAGAGAGCGATTCAGGCAGTCCGCCTTTGACGCTCGAAATTTTAAAAGCGCTGGGGGATTATGAAAACCAGGCCGAAGCCCTTGAACTGCCTCCGATAGAGATTCCTGAAAAAACGCCGATCGATCCAAAGCCGGTCAAAAAAGCGGTTCCTTGCGTTTCCAAATTGTCGCTGTTTTCGCTGGCTATGTCGCTGGCCGCCCTGCTGCTGATCCTGGTGTATCCGCTTTTATTTCCTCATCCGCCGGTCGGGGTCGCCTGGGTGACCGATTCGATCGGAGCGTCCTGGTCCTGGCGCGATCCGCTGGAAAAAGGAACCCGCCTTGTGGCCGAGGAGGATGTCATTCAACTGTACAAGGGGATCGTCAAGATTCGCACGGACAACGGCGCTTGTGTGGTTTTGGAAGCGCCGGCTGAATTTCGGTTTATCAATTCCGATGAATTGGCGATGCCGTACGGGCGGGTCTTTGTCAATGTGGCCGGTTCCTCCAACGGCTTTGCCATTCAGACGCGGGATTCCAAAATCATCGATCTGGGCACCCAGTTCGGGGTCTATACCGATATGCGGGGAGAAACAGAATTGCATGTATTTGAAGGCAAAACGGTTCTGATCGCCGGTTTTCGCAACAAAGCCAAACAGGTGGCGGACGTGATAGCCGGCCAGGCGCGCAAATTTGGCGAGTTCTCCTCCGACATTCGGTCGATTGCCTTAAGCAACAGTTTTTTTGTCCGCGACATTGAATCCAAAGCCAACCTGGTCTGGCGGCAAGACAAGCAGATTGACCTGGCTGACGTGGTCGGCGGGGGCGACGGACTGGGCACGGGAAAAATCAATACCGGACTTAATCCATCCAATCGAATCGCCGATAAACCCGGCGAACTGCGGGATCGAAGAGGTCCTAATACCTACAATCCAATCGTTGAAAACCCCTTCATTGACGGAGTCTTTGTGCCCAACGGCGCAGGGCCGCAGATCGTCAGTTCGCGGGGAGATGTTTTTGCAGACTGCCCGGAAACCTCCGGCTATTTTTATGCAGAGATCCTGAATACGCCGGTGAAACTGCTGAACTCGGTCAGCGCCGCCAACCCCCTTTCCACCCTGCCCGGCGATGCGGACTACAGCGGCGGGGACCATCCCTTCCTCTGTCTTCATGCCAACAGCGGAATTACATACGATCTGAACGCCTTTCGGCAGCGTCTGGCCGGCAGCCGAATCCTTCGATTCAGCGCCGTTCTGGGAATCCTCAATTGCGCGCCGAATGAACCGATAAAAACGATTGCTGATTTCTGGATCCTGACCGACGGACAGGTGCGCTATAAAACGACCCTGTCGCGGGGAGAGAGCGAACCGGCGGACATAGAGATAGCGCAGACAGACCGTTTTCTGACTTTGATTGCTACCGATGGGGGATCACAAAATATCGAACTCGACCGAAATGCCATCGGATACGACTGGTGTATTTTCGGGGGAGCCAAACTGATTCTGGAATAAGTATGAAGAAGCGCGCCTTTACGATGATTGAACTGCTGGTGGTTATCGCGATTATTGCGCTGCTGCTGAGCGTGATTCTGCCGTCTCTGAAGATGGCTCGGGAGCACGCCGGACGTATTGTCTGCGCCGATCACCTGAAGATCCTTGGGCAGGCGCTGCATTTGTATGCCCAGGCGCAGAACGACTTTCTGCCGGAGACCTACTACACCGAAACACGGACCGGAGGGGCCGCCACTTATTTTATTTTTAAAGTTAACCCGGCCAACCCACCGAGCAATCGCATTCAGGAAAAATTTAACCTGGCTCCCTTGTGGACGCAGGGACTGATCGATGACGGCGCTGTGTTCTATTGTCCCAGCAACAAGCGGACGGCATTCAGCTATGAGGCGTACATGGGTCCGCATGACTGGCCGTCGGTGCATCCGGATTATGTCAATCCGGACAATCCGGGGGCGGTGCGGATTGGGTATTCCTATCTGCCGCAGTCGTCGCGGAAAAAGATGACTGTGGGCAATAAGACATTTCCCGCCGTCGCCAAAAAATTGTCTCAGACGCATCCGGGCCATTCTATGTGTCTGGATGTGCTCCAGGCGCGGACGCGAATGTCGCATCAGCGGGGCGGATACGCCGGGGCCAATCTATTGTACGCCGATTCGAGCGTAAAGTTTCGCCAGAACCAGGAGGCGCTTTCCAAACAGGCCTACGGGCTCGATCCGATGCAGGATCCGGAACTCTGGCGAACCATTGTACAGAGACTGGAATAACTGCGCGTAGAACGCAGAAGTAAATAGAAATCAGAACGGTAACTTAATTTCTAACTTTTTGTGGAGGATTTGGTAATGAAGACAAGTACTGTATGGTTGGGAGTTTTTTTGCTGTGTGTGTTTGGGCTTGGCGCCCAGGCGTTAGAACTGACCACAGAAATCGGTCAGGGGGCGGATGCGTATCTGTCCAATGACGAGCAGCAGAGCCCGAATACAAACACGGGCGCTGAGGTCAGAATGCGCGCTTGGCGCGTCTTGGCAAACACGCGATTCAAATCGGCCTATATCCGCTTTGACTTGAACAACGTGCTTCTGGGAGATCCTGAACAGGCCGTTTTAAAACTGGCTTACACCTATATAAAGGGAGGAGCCAGCACCATCACCGTATATGGCGTCAAAGACGGTCCCGGGGATTACTGGGCGGAAAACACGATTACTTACAACACGGCGCTGCCCTTTGTTCCCAATCCGCCGACGACTCTCGGAAACTATGAGCTGGCTGAGGGCCAATCCGTGCAATTGGGTACTCTGGCCAGCCCCGAGGCGCAGGATCTGCCGCTTTCGGTGACGACAGCTCCGGAAGATCTTCCGCTCAAAGATTTTCTGAATGCAGACACCAATGGTTTGGTCACCTTTTTCTTTATTGGCCCCAATGATGAAGATGAACTGGCTACCAAAGAAAACCAAACCTATCATGCTCCGACGCTGATTTTGCCCGATGCGATTGTGGTAAGTCGGGCATCCGATCCGGTTCCGGCGATAAACACGAAAGTCATGGCGGGTCAATATACCACGCTAAGCTGGGTCAATCCGGAACCAAATATGGCCGGCGGCGTCGTTACCTGCGATGTGTATTTCGGCGATAAGGAACCCAATTCCCTGCTGCCCAATTATGGATTATCTCTGCTGGAAGCGGACGTGGCCGGCAATTTAGTGGCCATGCCGGCTCTGGATGCGTACAAGACCTACTACTGGTGTGTAGATACCTATGACACCAGCCGCAGTCCCGAATATGTCCAGGGCAAAGTCTGGAATTTTAATACCCACAACAGCGCACCGGTAGTCGATGCGGGAGCGGACCAGTATGTCTGGGTAACCAAGACGGTTGTGGATGCTGCCAGCGATGCCGACACTTCGCTTCGCGATAGCAACCCGGACGGCGGCAATATCCTTATGGATGTGCGAGGAGGCGCTGTGGACCGCGTGGGATATCTGCGGTTTGATCTATCGGAACTTTCTGCCCTGGGCCCCGGAACGCTCCAGAATGCGTCCCTGACTCTCTATAAAGTAGCCGGTTCCCGTAATGACGCTATTACGAACGGGCGATTTTCTCTTCATGGCCTGAATAATGTGCCCGGCAATACGCCCCAAAACTGGTCGGAAGCCGCTCTGACAAGAAACGGCGCTGTGATTCCCGGCCAGGAATGGAACAACACGGTACCCATGACCAATGCCATCGCTAATGGATGGATTACCGATCTGGATGACGGGGTAGCGGGAATCTCCGAGGTTATCGCCAACGATGTTATCACGGTGAGCGGCTCTGCGCTGGAAGCGTTCCTGCAAAGCCGCATCAATGACGGCGGGCTGACGACCTTTATTATTGCAAACGAAGACAGCAACGACAGAGGATACGGCATTGCAACGAAAGAAAACCCCACCCCGGGCCTTCATCCTCGTTTGCAGTTAACCTATATCATTCAAGGCGGCGGCGACGGCGACGCGATTGTCACTCTCAGCGGCAGTTATACCGACGATGGCCTGCCGGCTGGTACAGAAACCGTTAAGTGGACCGAAGTCAGCAGGCCGGAAGGAGCTGATCCGGTGGTGTTTAATCCCGATGATGAACTGGAAACGCAGGTGTCTTTGGGAACCATCGGTACTTATGTCTTCCAGCTGACAGTCGATGATACAGATCTGGCAGGCGACGATACGGTTCAGGTCTATGTCGGATTTAACGCCTGTGACGCAGCACAGCATATGCCGAATTATGCGGCCAACATCGCCGACCTTAACGCCGACTGTTTTGTCAACTTGAAAGATTTGGCGATACTCGCCCAGCAGTGGCTTACGTGCACCAGTTTACAGTGTCCGTAAACAAGGACCCATGATTTCCTCTTCCGGGGGCAGGTCTTCAGCGGCCTGCCCTCGGAAGTAAAAACGGCGCAGAATGCACAATATACGGACGGAGAATGATCGGATGCAGGAAGCGAAAGATTCATAATGTTAACTTTTTGGAGGATGAAGAATGAAAAGAAAATTATCATGTGCAGTTTTGTTGTTCTTTTCTCTGGCCGCTGTTTCTCAGGCGCTGGTGATTCCCACCGACTACGGCAGCGGAGCCGATGCCTACATCGGCAACGACACGCAAGTCAGATCGACATCGACTGCCGGTACGGCCGCGGCGGAATTACGATCTCGCTACAATGGCGGCGGCTCCCGTTTTCAGTGTACCTATCTGCGGTTTGATCTGAGCGGGATGACAAATGAAACGTTTGTCGGCGCAACGCTGCAATTGGAGGCCACGTACATCAAGAGTTCAACCGGAAGACGGCTGGATGTCTACGGCCTGATCGATGAATCGCTGGATTCCTGGACGGAATCTTCTCTTTGCTACCAGAATGCGCCGGGAATGCTTCAGCCCAGCTCCGGCTGGGACAGCGGGGATTATCTCCTTGATAACGCTAAGTTGGTTTCGCTGGGCTTTCTGACAACCCCCGGAACCGGCGGAGGAACGGCGTATCCCATTATGTTCAGCTCCAATACAACGGATCTGGGCGAAGCGTTCAGCGACTTCCTTGCCTTGGATACCAACAAACTGGTCACGCTGGTGATTATCAACGCAACAGGAACCTCTTCCATCAATTGTGAAGATCGGTTTGCATCCAAAGAACATGCAACGTTTGCTGCGCCTGCTCTGGTGCTGATTCCCGAACCGGCAACCCTGGCATTATTAGGACTGGGAAGTTTGATTGTGCTTGGCAGAAAAGGCCGCTGATCGTATCCAAGAAAAAGGGGATCGCCTCGGGATCCCCTTTTTCAATTTTTAGAAGCCCTTAGGGCTGGAGAATTTGCAGGACAAAACCGCCTGAGGGAGCCAGTTGAGCTTCCAAAGCGGCGGCAGAGGGAGAGTGTATTATTTTTGTCTGGATGCTGTCGTCAGCGCCGTCATAAATCAGAATTCCCGGCCGGCCTTTGGGCAAAAACGAAAGGTCTAAGAGCATCGTTTTGCTTCGGTTTTCTCCGTTGATGCCCGCCACATACCAGTCGTTTCCTTTGCGTCGAGCCAGTACTGCATCTTTGCCGGGCAGACCGGCTACAAAACGGGTCTGATCCCAGGCCGTGGGAACCCGTTTGAGATAATCGACGGCAAAATCCGGCAGGGCGGACGCCTCAAAGGGAGCCAGCCCGAAATGCTGCACAGCCGATTCAAAGATAATCGGCAGGGACAGTTCAAAAACCGCTGTGGTTTTCCGCCGTACGCCGCGGATTTTCCGATCCATCACCAACGGAGTGAAATCCATCGAGGCCGCAACATTGCGCGTAAAGGGAAGTACGCAGCAGTGTTGTGCCTGCCGGTCTGCATTGGCTTGGTCAAAGGTGCAAAATTCCATGCCCATCACGGCCTCTGTGGTTACCAGATTGGGCCAGGTCCGCTGCCAGCCCCGCGGGAGGGTCGCTCCGTGAAAATTGACCAGCAGATTAAAGTCTGCCGCGTCCCGGAGGATATCCATATACAGCTGCATCGTTGCCTGTTTATCTCCGCCGAAGAAATCCACCTTGATCCCTCGGATGCCCATCTCGGCGATGCGCCTGAATTCTTCCCGGCGAACCTGCGGCAGGTGTACCCGGTTTTTCGGCGTCATCGGGGCGTTGTTCCAATCGCCGTTGGAATTGTACCAAAGGAGCAGATCAACTCCTTTGCTGTGGGCCTCTTTGGACAGAGCGGCGATTTTTTCATATCCCAGCCGTCGGTCCCAGTCGCAATCGACCAGCATATATTCCCAGCCGAGGTCGGCCGCCATCTGCAGATACTCCTGCAAAATCGGCAGATCGGTACCGACACTGTCATATCGAAGCCAGCTCCAGGAGGCGCGGCCGGGCTTGATAAACGACAGATCCGCAATTTTGGACGGGGCAGCCACATCCGTGGCCAGAGTGGACTGGACGATGACATCCAGGCCCCGCCCGGCAATTATCAAGCGCCAGGGCAGAACAAGCGGCAGCTTGCCGGAGGGAGCGATCGGATCCTGGGGTCCCCGGTGCTCATTGGCCTGCGGAAATGCAATATGATATACGCCGCCTGCTGAATCCTGCGCCAGTCGTGTGCCGCAATATCGTTGATCCACGCCGGACTCGCTCAACAGCGCCCAGCCGATCTGCCCTACCCGAAACAAAGCCGGAAACGCCCAGCCCGCCGAATAGGGAGACGGCAGGCCGACCGGTTTTTCTATTTCGTAATGGGATTCATAGGAAGGGTAGGTTTTTTCCCAGCCGGTTTTGGAATCGTGCATCGGATGCAGCCAGCTGACGGTCCCGGACGCAAAGGCAAAGCCGGTCGCCTCCCGTTCGATTGCCGTCGTTTGACCTTCGCCGATCAGCCGGTATCGAAACGCCAATCCGTCATTGGAGACCTGAAACTCGATCTGGAGGATCTGCCCCTGCGGATTTTGCAGCGACACAACGCGCCGATTTGCGCGATACTGTATTCGGCTTTGCTTACCGTGGGGCATGGTATAATCGTCAGACACCGTCTCCGGCGCTGACAGATCGGCCAGTTTCAGATTTTCCGTAAAGTCGCCGCGGCTGCAAGTCAGTCCAAGAGGCGACCGTTCAAGAATCGTTTCCTGTCCCAGATAAAGTTTATAAAACGGCCGGCCTTCTTCAAGAAGGAACTCGGCTGTCAGGGTTCCGGCAGGACTTGAGATTTTAACTGATTTGCTCATAGCACATCCGACTTGAAGAAACAGTAGCAGCAGCAGAACTAAAATTTTTTCCGAACTTTTCATGTCTGATCTCTCTCGATTTTAAGTGTATAGATTTTTAATCCGGGGCTGCGGTCCCCTCGAAAATTTCCTCGGTAGCGGTCTGCACATTTTTATAGACCTCCGTGTTCTCTCCGGTCGGGCCGCCGGGCGCATCTTCCGCCAAAATCACTGCAATTTCCGCTACAGAGGCGGTCGTATCGGGGCCAAAACCTGAAACCGCCCGAATTTTCAAATACTGTGCGGCGATGGTTCTGCCCAGTTCCAGCCGCTGAAGGCGAAAAGTGGATTCCATCCGGCCTCTTGCCGCCTCCGTCCAGGTTTTTCCATCTTCGCTGACGGCAATTTCATACTCACAAATGTCCCCTTCATGTTCCCGATGATCCTGCCGGTTCATCCACAGAAGACCGGTAAAGGCGATCCGTTCGGCAAATCGGATTGTCAAATCATGGGGATGCCCTTTTTCGCGGCCTTGGCGCCCCGACAGCCAATAGGTGTTTGGGTTGCCGTCGATGGCATTGGCTGCGGCGTTTGGGCCGGTCTGATTTTCAGCAAACGGCTCAGCGCCCAGTTTTTTCATCATCTGATTATCAAAGAGCAGACCGTGCAGCTGCTCCGCACTGACCGCTGTTTTCGGTTCGAATTTTTCGCTTTCCATATATTGCAGCAAACTTTGCCGCAATTGCCGCGCTGCGGGCCGCTGATCTAATTTGGTCTCAAGGTCAGCCGCACAAACCAGCAGTTTGCCTTCTCCGACCCGGCATTCAAAGATCGCTCCCAGTTTATCATTTCGGTTCCAGTCGTCAATTATCTGCACAATCGGCTCCAGCCGGCCCGGAAGATTATTCAGGTTGATTGCCCTGCACGCCGGGCTCAATACATCCGTCCATTGCCGGTCATAATAGTAGTCCGAAGCAAAGGAACCCAATGCAGGATGAGTCGGATCGCATACCAGTCCCAAAAACCGGTCCCATTTGGGTCCCATCTGTCGATTCCAGAAAATCGGCAGCCCCCCGATCGGCGGACAGTCCCACGCCAATTGATTATAAAGCGGAATCCAAAGTACCTTCTGCCCCTGACTCAATAAATCCATCGCTTCCTCGTACAGGCGGGCGATGCGGATGTTCGGATGCGGTTTTTCGGATGCCTGGGACGGATACAGCCAGAAGTTCCAATCATTTTCCACGGCCGTTCCAGACAGCCCGACCGCCAGTTTATACATCGCCGGCGCCTTCAGCGCAGATAAATCCGTCTGAATCCGGCCAAGCGGCAGGGCGCTGCCCAGACCAATGATATCAACCGTCCAGCGACCGCCTTGCAGGAGATTATTATTTGTGTCCAGTATTTTCCAGTAAACCTCGGCCTTGTCCAGAGGAGCCGGGCCGTAATGGGCAATCAAAACCTGAGAGTCTAAGATATCCTCTGTAGTAAAAATCCGCTTTTTCAAAATCGCCAGCGGTACCGTCGGCCCGCAAAACCGCCGCCACTGCTCAGCCGTCACATATCCCTTCTCCTCCCAGAAGGCGTCTAAAACGCCCACCAGGGCCGTACCCTGCCCTAAATAATCATGCAGATCCAGAAGTTGGAATCCGACCAGACCAGGCGTGCGAAGATTGGCCTCGATCTCTTCTTTATAACAGGCCAGCTGGAATTTGCCTGAGGCCATCGCAAACTGCTTGTTTTTATCGAG
>JAKJEN010000020.1:9123-15193 GCA_022705405.1 Planctomycetota bacterium
CCTGCCGCAGCCGCCGAATCGCGAAAGATTTCATAATTGTCCGGCCGCAAATAACCTGTAAATTTTTGAATGATATCAAAACTCGGATACGCACACCATTGACCCAGCTCATGGACGATAATTGGCACATCTACCCCCTGCATCGAACTGAGATAATTGTCGCCGAACCATGCCCTCTCGCCCCGCATCGGTCGGGGGCCGATCCGATGGGTCGCCAGAAAATCCGCCCCTTCCACATGTCCGGGCTGTTCGATCAGCGGCCAGCCCGTGCCGGTGGTATATAGCCGTCGCGGGTCTTCTGTGCGGTAATGTTCCACCCAGCGCGTCAGCGACTCCTTCCAGCGGCCCTTGGGTTCATTGCTCGGCGAGAACAAAACAAAGGACGGATGATTTCCAAAAGCCCGGAGCATCCGGTCGCTTTCCTCATACATCCGTTTTTCCATGGGGGTGTTGGGGCTGATGTCATTCCACATGCCCGCCTCCGGCTGAAGGTATATGCCCAACTCATCGGCTGCCTCAAAGGCCGCCTCCGGAGGACAGAACGAATGAAACCGTATGTGATTGAGCCCCCAGGTTTTGCATGTTGTCAAAAGGCCGCGCCAGTAATCAAGGCCGGTTGCCGGATACCCGGTCAGCGGAAAATCGCCCCCGGAGTGCGTGCCGCGAAAATGCGACTTGCGGCCGTTGATCAGCAGATCGGATCCGTCGGCGCTGATCTGTCGCAGACCAAATTTTACCTCGCGCCGATCATCGGCATTCGGGCCTTTCAAGACGACCGTAAGGCGATGAACAACCGGAGAAAACTCATCCCATAGTCGAGCGTCCTGTCCCAGATTGACTTTCATTTCAGCCCTGCCGCCGTCGGCATTCCATAAAACCGGTAAACGAACATCTCCGGCCTCAAGCATCCCCTGTCCTTTCCGCCCCGTCTGATTGCCGATATGAATGTCCAGTCGAACGGATTTCTCAGCGATATTTGGAAAGGCCCGGATCTGGTCAATCCAGACCGGTGTTGTTGAAAACAGTTCGATCCGTCCTACGATGCCGTTCCAGGTACTTCCCAGCGAGTCGGAAACTGAATGTGCATCCGGTCGGTAGTTCATCTGCATCCGGTTGTCTGCGCAGATGGTCAGTTGATGTCGGCCGGGAGAAAGAGCGCCAAATTCGAAATAATGCGGGGCTACCAGTGAATCCTGAGTACCGATCTGTTGATTGTCGATCCAGACGATCGTCTTCCAGCGGGCGCGTTCGAGAATCAGGCCGATCCGACGGCCCTCCCAATCAGGGGGAATCTCAATATCCCGTTGGTACCATGCAGTACCGAGGTAATGACGCGGCGGTTGGCTGAGAAACGGAACCTTGACCTCTCCTTCGGCATACGACTTATATTCCTGACGCAGATACCACTGATGATCGTACAAGGAAAGGACCCAAGGCGTATGCTTGCTGATTGGATCGCCGCAGCCCTGTGATTGAAGAATGCCGGGCAGTTGGATCCGATCTTTGAGGGTCTGATTGTACCATTTCCCGCTGATGCCGACATCCGATTGATCGAGGGCAAAACGCCAGGACCCCGAAAGGTCGATTGTATACATTGGCTGTAAACCAAAAGCCGAAGGAACAAATCCCCCCAACCCGATAAAAAAAAGAAACAATTTCACTTTGGCATTCATTATTTTATCCCTAATTCTTCTCTTTTTTAATTTAATCAAACATGCCCAAGCATAGTCGGTGGAAAGTTTATTTCCAAATCTTAATCTGTTTTCTCGTCTTATATGCGATATAGTATATCCTATATATAAATCAAAAAACGATTATAAAGCCGAAGATATAGAAATGCAAAGGAGATCGGTTTTCGTGATTTCCATTATATATGATATGAGATGGATTTTATCTTATAGTTTCGATATATATGCAAAAAAATTTACGAATTTGCTCTTATTTGTACCCGATAAGAGGATATATGAGTATTATGTTCTTTTTTAATAAGAAAAATTTTTTTCAAGCAGAATTTATGTCTTAATTCTCTATATTAATGCCACTTAATGATAAAGTAGGCAGGTGTGAGCAAGGAAAAGTGCAAATAATTACCGACAACTGGATAAAGATTAATTGAAATGGGGGTGGTATTTTGAAACGATCTGTTCTGTTTTCAGCCATCTATTTGTCTTTATTTTTCACGTGCAAAGCCGAATTGATTCATCGCTACAATTTCGATGCCAATGCTGATGACCAGATAGAATCTGCTGACGGCATACTTGAGGGCAATGCCGTCGTATCCGGCGGAGCGCTTGTCCTGAATGGGTCCAACGGCTATATGAAAATGCCCGGATCAACAGTCGCCATCAATACCCACCACAGCATCAGTGTGGAAGCATGGATTACCATCAATACTCTCTCAACCTGGGCACGTTTGTTTGACTTTGGGGATTCTTACGGCAGCGACGGGGGCTATTACTGGTTTTTCGCGCCATCTTCCGGCGGCGGAGGCCGGCTGGCAATTGCTACCAGGGGCTTTCCGGGATATGCTACAGGGGAACAATTGCTTGATGCTCCCGCTTTCCCCACAGGAACGAAGATTCATGTGGTCTGTGTATATGACGGCGTCAACCGGCAGATGCGGGTTTATTATAACGGCTCGCAGGTTGCATCCAACAACATTACCATGCTCTCGGCCAATCTGCGAAATACCTTCGCCTATATCGGAAAATCTCTGTATTCGGCGGATCCCTATCTGAACGCTTCTATCGATGAATTTCGGATCTATAATATTCCGCTGAATGCCTCCATGGTGCAGGCCAGTTACCAGGCGGGGCCGAACAGTCCGATCACGACGTATTTTGTTCCTTCCAATCCGGATCCGGTTGATCAAGGCATATCCGACGGTCTACGACCGACGCTGAACTGGCAATCGGACGGATCGGCCGACATTATTGGGCACCGTGTTTATCTGGGTAAGGATCGTTTGGAAGTCTGGGAAGCCACTCCCGCCTCAGACAATATCTATAAAGCCACAACAACTGCCGGTGTCACAAGTTATACCCCGCAGAGCGATCTGGAAATGAAACAGACCTATTACTGGCGGATTGAGGAGGTTACCTCTTCCGGGTATGTCTTTAGCGGACCGGTCTGGAGTTTTCAGACCTCTAATCTCAAAGCCCATAATCCGGTTCCATTCGACGGCGCCAAAGGCATATCCTTTGCGGGCGTCACCCTGAAATGGCAGCCGGGAGACGGAGCTGCCGGACACCGAATTCTGTTTGGAACCTCCGCCCAATCCCTTCAGGTCCTGGAGGACGATTATCCTTTGACTTCTTACCGAATCGAGCCGCTGGCTATGGAATCCGATTATTTCTGGCGGATTGATGAACGATTTTCTTCAAGACCGGACATACAGGGCGATGTGTGGACCTTCAGCACTCTGGGCGGAATCCAATCCTGTCTGCCGGGCGATCTGGATGGAGATTGCCGGGTGGATTTGCCGGATCTGATTCTGTTTGCCGAGCAATGGATGCAGGATGTTTGCTGCAGCGGCTATGACTGTCCCGATCTGGATGAGAGCGAGTTTGTCGATATGACGGATTTTTCGGTCTTTTCCAGCCACTGGCAGGATCAGGGCAAACCGATGATCGTAATTAACGAGATCCACTACCATCCGAAAAATAATAAAGAACCGGTGGAATTTGTGGAGTTGTTCAATGCCGGCGCTGTGGCGATTGATTTAAACGGCTGGTCGCTGGAGGATGGCGTTGACTATACTTTTACGGGGTCGGTTGTTCTGAATCCGGGAGAGTATGCCGTTGTGACGGAAAACCCTGCCGCGTTTCAAGCCAAATTTGGCCTGTCGGCCTACGGACCCTTTCAGGGCAGTTTGAGCAATGAAGGCGAGCGGCTTATCCTTCGCGATGCGGAGGGTCGTAAAATAGACCAGGTAGAGTACAAGCCGTCGTTTCCGTGGCCTACGGCCGCAGACGGCAAAGGCGCCTCGATGGAGTTGATCAACCCGTATCTGGATAACGACATGGGCGGGAGTTGGCGATGTTCAGGATATCGCGATGACAGCGCTCGCGCGGCGACGGCCTTTGGGTCTCCGACCCCGGGGTATCAAAACAGCGTCTTTGCCAAAAATGCCCCGCCTCAGATTCGTCAGGTGAACCATCAGCCCGCCCAGCCGCTTTCCGGCCAGCCGATCAAAATCACCGCCAAAGTGACCGACCCCGACGGTGTGCAGTCGGTCATCCTCAAATACCAGATAGTTCCTCCGGGGGCCTACTTGCCGGCCTATCTGCCGATTCCCATCCCTTCGTTGATTGCCGATCCGCATCAGGAGCAGCCGCTTAATCCGGACTTTGAAGATCCGGCCAACTGGATCGACCTGGCCATGCATGACGACGGAATCGGAGGCGATGAAACGGCCGGAGACAACATCTATACGGCGATCATTGCAGCCCAGGACAATCGCACTCTGGTTCGATACCGGATTGAGGCGCAGGATACAGGAAATTGCGCCGTCCGGGTTCCATACGCAGATGACGGTTCGCTGAACTTTGCCTGCTTTGTTTATGATGGAGTGCCCCCCTATACGGCCAGCCGACATTCTGTACATCCGGAGGGGCCGGGACATGTGTATAGTTCGGAGATTATGACTTCCGTTCCTGTTTATATCCTTATTACTCGATCTGAGGATATCTACCAGTGCAATGGATATAATTCGGCGGATCAGATTTACCAGGGCAACACGGATTATAATCTTCAGGAGGCCGGCAAGGTCTATAACTGGGAGGGGTGCTTTATTTATGACGGCCGGGTGTACGATCATACCGCCTATCGGCTCCGCGGAGGCAACGGCCGCTATAATTACGGCGGCGGCGGCAAACGATCTATGAAGTTTCGCTTCCATCGAGGCAACTATTTTCAGGCCCGCGATATTTACGGCCGTAAGTTTCCCGCCAAATGGAAGCATCTGGTCACCGGAAAGATGTTCGGCAACCGCCTGCAGGGGAAATATGCCATTAATGAGATCCTTGATATGCGGCTGTGGAATCAGGCGGGCCTGCCGGCGCCCGAGGGATGGTGGTT
Source organism: Planctomycetota bacterium (assembly GCA_022705405.1). GTDB lineage: Bacteria > Planctomycetota > Phycisphaerae > Sedimentisphaerales > Anaerohalosphaeraceae > JAHDQI01. Next base: position 14,203 of record JAKJEN010000020.1, read on the forward strand.
CCACTTTCGGGTAATTACAGGAGCGGAGGAAGCGCCGGTCTCGTTGAACGGACAATACGAGGGGGATTTCTGGGGTCTTTATCTGGGCTGGGAGGACTTTGACGCGGCGTTTCTGAACTTTCATGGAATGCCGAAAGGAAATCTGTATAAACTTTCCGATAAGATCTATGAAGGCGACCGGCAGCTGCGCTATCAGGGCCTCGACGCGGTGGATGACGCTTCCGATTATGAAAACATCCGCTGGAATATGAACGCAAGTATGACGGCGGCGGATATCGAGCAGTATCTGGATACAGAGATGTGGATCCGCTACCACACCGTTCTGGAGGCGGTGCGGCATTATGATGTCTTCTCAGGTCCCGACTGCTGGCACTGTCTGAAAAACGCCGCCTGGTATTTTTATCCCTCCTACACCGAAGGCAATCAATACCTGGGGAAGTTGTGGCTGCTGCCGTATGATGTGGACGATACCTGGGGCCCGTTCTTTAACCAGGGAATTGACCATGGCGCAGCGGCGATCTTTGACCAGTATTATGTGACGGAGGGCCAGCCCGTTCAGCTGACTATTCAGCCGGAAAAGGCCCCAATCAAACAGGCCTATCGCAACTTTATTCGCGAGTACGCCGATCTTCACTGGAAACCTGAAATCATCAATGGGATGATCGATGAACTGGCGACGGTGATTGAAAATATCGTGCCGGCCGACCGGGATCGCTGGCGTCAAAATCCTCTGTTTGACGGATCGCGCGATGACGGGACTTTGGAATCGGTTGTTGCCGATCTGAAAAAGTTTGCCTGGGTCGGCGGGAGCTGGCCGGGCGATCCATGGTTTGGAGATCCTCCCTGGCCGGGCACAGAGGCGCACCTTGACGCACTGGCCGGCGCAGAAGGGGACAAATCTAATATCCCCTATACGCCGACGATCAGTTATATCGGGACCGAGGGCTATCCGATCAATGATCTGCGGTTCCAAACCAGCGCATTCAGCGAT
>JAKJEN010000020.1:15203-21137 GCA_022705405.1 Planctomycetota bacterium
AAGCGGCACCTTTGCCGCCTGCCAATGGCAGATGGCCGAATACGTTCTGAACTTCAGCCAGTCTTCATCCGGTACAAGCCGGCAGCTGGTTCCTCCGAACGCTTCCTGGAAGTATTTCAAGGGAACTCAGGAGCCGTCCAGCCCGGCGGACGCATGGAGACAGATCGGGTTTAACGACAACAACTGGCTGACCGGGATAACATCCATCGGGTTTGGAGACAACGACGACAATACCGTGCTGTCCGATATGCAGGGCAATTACTGGACGGTATATCTGCGGAAAACTTTTGAAATTCTGAATAAAAATCAAATCCATTCGCTGACCTTGCATGTTTATGTGGATGACGGCTGTATCATTTGGATCAACGGAACAGAGGTTGCCAGATTGTATTGCAGCAGCGGGAATAAGGCCTATAACAGCACAACAGGGACAACGCATCATGAGGCGACTGCTTACGAAAAAGTCGTTCTGACCGGTCCGTACGACTATCTGGTCAACGGAGACAATATCATCGCCGTGCATGCTTTGCAGGTAGCGTCGGGCAGCACAGATTTTTCAATCGATGTAAGCGTGACTGCGGAACTGTCGCAGCCGGTTTCTTCTTTTCCGCTTTCGGTTTCCAACCGGTATGAAATTCAGCCTGTCTGGAGAAGCCCGGAGATTACAGAGCCGGGCGTTTTGACGATTCAGATTCCGGGCAGCGCCGCGCGGGCGGGCAAGACCTACCGAGTCCGCAGCCGGATGAAGGACACGACCGGCCGATGGAGCCACTGGTCAGAGCCGATCGAATTTACGGCCGGAACTGCCGCCGGCGCCGATTTGCTCAATTATCTGCGAGTGAGCGAGTTGATGTATCACCCGGCGGAAGGGGGGGCATATGATAAAGAAGAGTATGAATTTATAGAATTGACCAATATCAGCGATACCCAAACGCTGGATCTGAGTACTCTGTCAATCACAAAGGGCGTTACATTTTCGTTTGCCGGCAGCTCGATCGCCTCGCTGGGACCCGGCCAGTATGTCCTGGTTGTTCGCAATCCGGCGGCATTCAATTCACGATATCCGGGGCTTTCCGGCCGAATAGCCGGAGCTTATTCAGGAAAACTGAGCAATGACGGAGAAACTGTCGAGATTACAGATCTGTGGAACGGTGTGATTATTTCGTTTGACTATAATGACGGCCTCGAATGGCCTCAGGCCGCCGACGGCAGCGGACACTCGCTGGTGCCCAAAGACTGGAGGGCTATGGAGGATCAGCCCGCCGGCATTTTGAATTACAGCGGAAACTGGCGGCAAAGCGCCTTTATCGGCGGCTCTCCCGGTGCGGCCGACCCAGACCCGACCGCGACTGTGGTCCTCAATGAGTTCGCGGCACACACAGACTTCAGCAGCCCGATGTACCCGGGCTATGACAGCAACGACTGGATTGAGCTGTATAATACCTCCGCCTCCTCGGTTAATCTAAACAGTTCCTGGTATTTGAGCGACAATGTGAAGAACCTGAAGAAATGGGCGCTTCCGACAATGGTTTTGCCGGCAAAGGGCCGGGTGACGTTCGATGAAGTCAGCGGATTCCACAACCCGCTTTCTTCCGGGTTCGGCCTGGACAAGGCGGGAGAATCGATCTTCCTGTCGTATCTGCCGGGGATCGCCGGGCAGGACCGAGTAGTTGACTGCCTCCGTTTTAAAGGGCAGGAAAACGGGATTTCTCAGGGGCGGTATCCAGACGGCGGAGCATACTGGTATCGGATGTACCCCAGCCGCGACACAGCCAATACAAGCCCGCTCGTAAGCGTGGTCATTTCGGAGATCATGTACCATCCGGCCAAAGAGACCGCAGAAGACGAATACATCGAATTGTACAATCCTACCGGATCTGCAATTGCGCTTTACAGCGCAGACGGATCGGGGCCTTGGCGGCTGGATAACGCGGTTTCTTACACTTTTCCAACGGGCCTTTCGATGGCGTCCGGAGCCCGAATTGTGATTGTTCCGTTTGATCCGACGACCGAAACAAGCCGCCTGGAGGCCTTTGAATCAGACTATGGATGCGATTTAACAGCGGGGGTAAACCTGTTTGGCCCCTGGAGCGGGAATTTGTCCAATAAAGGCGAACGGCTGGCGCTTGAAAAACCGCAGAAATCGGATGATCCTCTCAATCCGGCGGAACCCTCCTGGATTATCATCGACCAGGTCAACTACAGCGATTATGATCCATGGCCGGTTGAAGCAGACGGATATGGGGCCTGTTTGAGCCGAATCGATCCGGCCTGTTCAGGCAATGATCCGGACAATTGGATTGCGGCAGATCCAACCCCGGGCTGGTAGCGCCCGGAAGCTCTGGCAGGATAGAGGCCTCTGTGCTCCGTATTTTTTCAGGGCAAGCACATTTTACCGGCCTGGATTGGGAGCGGCCGCCTGCCAGTTGATTACATCATTGCCGTAGTTGGCGCCGGCGGTATCCGGAGTCTTTCGACGCAGGCAATCGCCGCCGCCGTCCGGGCTGATCGGCCAGGGGGCCTTATCATCATAGAGAACCTGTTCTGCACAAATCCAGTATCTTTTCTTCCCGTATTCCTGATCGCCCGGGCGAACAAGCTGAATCAGTTCGCCGCTGTTGCTGAGGGCTGTATTGTTGGCAAAAGGCCCCAATACCTCTACCCCGGAAGGCATAGCGCCGTAGTATGCGGTAAAGGCCGTTGGATCGGCCGCTACAATCAGATATCCGCGGGCCGGAATCGTTGTTGCGGCCGGAAATTCAAAATCAATTCCTTGGCTGAACTTCCAGGGGATCGTTTCTTTTATGGTATGACCCGGAGAGATTTCGGTAGACACTTCATCCTGCAAAGCGACGGGCGAGTCGGTCAGGTTATACAGTTCGAGGTATTCTCCGCCGGTGTTGGAAGAGGAGGGGTTGTACATTATTTCGTTGATAATGACCGGACCGACCAGCGGATAGGCGTTGGCAGCGCCGGGCGTATTGACGCTCATGGCGACAAAGTCCGTCCCGCCATCCAATGCGCTTTTCAGATGTCTTCCAAAAGCGATGTTCGAGAGAGAGGCCCCAAAGGCCTGAGAGGCCTGGTATCCGCCGATAACGCCGTTTAGACCGCTTCGCAGATAGGCCGTCTCGCCGCCTTCGCTGAAAGAAAACGGCGTGTGAACACCCTCGGCCTGGGCATTGTTAAAGTGCTGATCTTCATAAAAAACAATATAGCCGCCGGCCGGAATAAAGGTTCCTGTCGGGATTTCATATTTCTTGATGCTTGCCTCATCGCCGGCGGCATCGCTGAGGAACCAGCCGCCGATATGGATCGGAACAGAGGCGGTGTTATGCAGTTCAATCCAGTCCGGTGCGCTGCCGTGCGAGTGCGCCAGCAGTTCATTGATGACTACAGAGCCCGGTTCCGGCAGCAGCCCCTCATCCTCAAATCCCGGGGAGCCGCCGACCGCAACGCTGGGCCGCCAGCCGGCCTTGATGTTCCACAATCCAAGATCGCCCGCCTGCGGATCGCGAATAGTCAAAGAAAAATCCTCGCCGTCGGTAATCGGATACCAGGCATCGCTGTAGGTAAATTCATGAATCACCGTACCTAATGCATCTCGCAGGCGAATCAATTCTCCGGCATTATCCAGTTTGCCTTCATACTGTCCTGCAATGCGGCCGGTAAACGACGGATATCGCTGCTGAAAAGAGGCCTGATTGCGAACTACCAGAATCAGTTCTCCGGGCGCCAGGGTTTCGGGGCCGAAGGTAAAGTCCACTCCCTTGTCCAGTCGGACCAGATTCAGGTTAATCGATTCAGCGCCGATATTTTTCAGCTCCATAAACTCGTCGTCCGAATTTTCCGGGTGGTACATCAATTCGGTAATCCGCAGGTTTTGAGCCACCGGCCCAACGGCAAAAGTCGCTTCATTCAAAGGACTCCATCGGCCGTCGCTGCTGCGGATTCGGGATTTGATGGGAGTACTCTGCGTCAGCAGAATCCCTCCGGTATATTCGACGGCCGTCGGGGCTATAGAATCCGAATCGGTTTTGGATGCGGTCAGCTCGGCCGTTATCAGGAAATCGGAACTGTTGGCTGAAATATTCATCCCGTGAACAGCCAGCACATTATTGCCCGGAACCAGTTTTTCAATGCAATGGGATATATCTATATTCCTGACATTCACACACTCGCTGTCCTGCCGCTGTCCGGTGGAAGCAGAGTTCCAGGCCGCAGCAGAATCAGCAAAATCCTCGGCGGCTTTTATTCCGTTGATATATGCGATAAAACCGTCGTCATACCGAATCTTCAGATTTAACTGGGAAATTGAAGGCAGATCCTCGGCGCTGACCGTAAAAGGAATTCGAATATAACAGGTTGGATTTACATTATACATGGCGGTTTTAACATTCGTCTGGATCAAGGTCGAATAGTTAACCGGATCGCCCGGGTTATTTTCATAACCGACTCCGCCGACTCCGCTCGTCCAGGAGGAATCGTCATAACCAAGAATCGCCCATCCCAAGCCATACGGCGACAGATAAGAACCGTCAATCACCTGTTGTCCAAATCCCGGACCTCTCCATGAAACCGACAGGTTATCCCCTCCGCCGCCTTCCTTTTGCAGCGCTTCGATATAATACCTCTGTCCGGAAGTCAGCGAAATATTCGCAGACGCCTGCGTGGAGTACTTGGTCCATTCCCGCCAATTCGTCCAGCCATTGACATACGCGATCCGAACGGCATTGGCCGGATTCTCATCGCTGCTCAGCCACAACTGGCTGCTGTCATCGCTGGCAATCCAGAACTTGTAGACGCCGCTGCTGGGAGGGATCAGATAGCCCCGGATACGGGTGCCGTAATTATCCATCGTATTTATCGGGATCTCAAAACTGGTTAATAAGCCCTTGATGCTCGGGTTGTCAGGATAATCTGGATGGCTGGTTAAGTTTGAAACCGACGTGCCTGTAATTCCCGTCCATTGTTCATACAAAATCGAACCGGCGCCGCCGGCCAGCGGTCCGCTCGGAACGATTACCTTCTTGGATGCGCTCTGCGGGACAAGAACCAGCTCGCTGACGATCTGAGAGCCGCTGCGGGGATCGCTGCCGTCGGTAGTATAATACAAAGTACCGGATGGCGTGGATTGGGTTATAGTCAAAGTCGATCCGGAAGAGACATAGCCGCCGTGCTGATAAGAGCCGTTGATATGGAAGATCGGATAACCAAACGTCGTGCTGAATAAATTATTATTGGCAAATGCCGTCAGGACATGGGGTTCGCGCTTCGGAATAAAGGTATCGGGCACATAACGCGCCGGAAAAGCGGAGGTTTCAGGCAGCGCCCCGGACACCTCGGCGAAAACCTCCCACCATTTGGCCAAAAGATGCGGCTTGGTAAGAATCCCGTCGTTTCGAAAATACCGGTGCACATGGTCGGCAAACAGCTGTCGGAATTCAGGATTGGCCTTTAAGGCCCGATACAGCTGAGAAATCGGTTCCCAGGTCAGGTTATTCAGTCCGGTCGGAGAGGTCCAGCTGGGGAAGTTCTCAAAGGCGGTCTTATACATCGATTCGCCGTTGCTGCCGAATTCCCAGGTTTCGGCCAACCCTTCGGCATCCCAGATGCTGAAAGTCAGTTTTCCATCATTCGAACGGCGACGATGAACATCCCAGTTGTTGCCGGGCCAGTCAAAATTACCGATATAAATCTGAAGAATCAGCATATCGATAAATGCCGGAATATCCAATCGATCGGCCACATATTTGTAGTTGGCCATATTAGCCAGAGTGTGACTGTTGGCGTAATTCAGCAAATGGTTCCAGGCCGTATCGTCGCCGTCCCGCACGCCCGCTTGGGTAATCACATCGAATTCTTCATCCGTTCCATACCATTCCTGATAAAATTCTTTGTCGCCTCTGGCCGTGGGATTATAATAACCCCTGT
>JAKJEN010000020.1:21152-25252 GCA_022705405.1 Planctomycetota bacterium
AAACAGCCGCCGTGCCCATTCGTCTTTCACAAATGGGATACAGGCGTCATTGTGGCCTGCCCGCAGGACAATGCTCTCAAATCGCTGCACATGGATAAACGGAAAGAACGGACCTTCCAGCCGACTGCTGCCGTAGTCGCTTCGGAACCAGAGATTAAAACTGAACTTGTTCGTGTTCCATTGGGGCCACCAGTTCAACCAGCAGGTGACCCAGTCTTCGCCGCGGGTATAACGCGGCCGTGTATAATCGCTGCCGTGGATGCGAATGCCGCAGTCTTCCTGAAGGGTGGCTCCGGTTTCTGTATCGATCCATTCAAAAGAAACAGGCCGTTCATAGTCTCTTCCGCGCTGCATCGGGTTGTTGTAGGTCCCGGCCCCGCCGGGCTGCCACACTCCCCCGCTGTAATATCCGCCCACAATCGCCATGACCCCATCGGGTTCATAAAGAGAGGTTTGCGCATCGCCGACAAGGGAGATTACCGGCATTGCTTTTATGACCTCGCTTGCATGAAAAAGATACGTCTGGGTATCTATGTTGGTGGGCATCCAGCCGGTTTTAATGGCCGCGGCCCGGATACAGGTTGTGGCGCTGATGGAAATAGGGCCTGTATACAGAACGGCCGAAGCGCTTGCTGTGCCGTTTTCAATGGGGGCGCTGCCGTTGGTTGTGTAATAAATCAGGGCATCCGGCGTAGCACAAGTAATAGACAGCATAAACGGCTCCTCATAGAATCCTCGTTTATGGCTGAATTTGGTATCGGCTACAAGACCCAGGTAGGCGTCGCTGTTCGCTGCAGCCGGCGTGGGATTCGAGAAAAACCTCCAGTTCTCGCTTCCATCGGGCATACGGCCGTAAGAGATATTGGCGGTCTGACTCCCAAAGATAACCGAATCAATTCGTTTGACGCCGTCGGTATCAAATAAACCGATCTCCTCCCCGCTGCCGCTGAGTTTGAACGATGCATGAAGACCCGGCGTATCGAGAATATCTCCATCGGCCCAGACCACAAGAAAGCCGCCGGCGGGGACGGTCGTTTCGGCTGTGCGTCCTGCAGGAAACTGCCAGGCCGCTTGATTGTCCAGATCATCCGTCAGATACATTCCGGCCAGGTCTATATCTGTATCGCCGTAGTTATAAATTTCGATCCAGTCATCGTAGTGCCCCTGCGGGTCGGCGATGCCGCTGCCGCTGTTATTGGAGGCCATAAACTCATTGATTACCAGCGGCAGGACGGCGGCGTCTTCCAGCCAGTGGGCAGCCATTAGTGAAAAATCAGTCAGCGTTACTCCCTCCAGACTATCGATCTGAGCGCAGTGGAGGCCAGAGCAATTTGGATTGCTCAGCCATTGTTCGGCCAGAATTGTCAGATCATCTAAATTTACGACAAAATCCTGATTCAAATCTCCGATAGGATATTGTCCAGCCCTGGAAGCAGGCGCTGCGACAGTCAGCAGAATCAAAACGCAATACACGGTTTTCATACAAGGATCCTTTCATCAGTCTCCGATTTTGGTTGATTGATTGCCCGCTGCGGTTCTGGTTTCCCATAAGCCGTTCGGCTTGATCCAAAGCATTCCGGTATCCCGGTACAGATTCAAAATCGCTTCGGAATAATGAAAAACCGCCTCTGCAAAGGCCGTTTGGGCCTGATAATAATCTTTCTGCGCATCGAGCACATCCCGGCTGTCGGCGCGGGCATACTGCATAAGGGCAAGGGTATTATCCAGACGCTGCTGGGCCAGTTGACGGGCTTCCTTAAGCGTCCTGTAGCGCTGGCCGGCTTCACGAGCGTCCCGATATGCTTTTCGCACCTCCAGCGTAATCTGATCGGCCAATTTCTGATGATTGCGCTGCTGCTGGGCCAGAAAAATCAGAGTCCGCTTATACTGAGTCTTTTCCATCTCCCGATCCAGCGGCAAGTCCAAACGCAGAGCGGCTTCGTATCGGTCGCGGATTCTTTGCAGGTCGCCGGGGTCGGCTCCAAAAGCATAACGGCGGGAATTGTCGCTGGCGGGGCTGTATAAGCCGACGAAGCGTAAATCCGCTTTCAGGGCGTCGGCGGCCACTTCCGTATGCCGCTGGGCATCCAGGACCTGGTCATAAGCGTTGGCCAGATCCAGCCGCTGATTGAGCGCCGCCTCGACGGCCTCTTCTTCGCCCAGCGGCGGCTGCGGAAGGCCCTCCAGCAGCGCCTGCCATTCATTTTGATCCGGCTCAAACGAGGTTTCCAGAGGAATATTCAGGATCAGTTTCAGAGCATCCATCTGCGTATGGTATAATTGCCGGGCCTGGATATATCGATCCCACGCCTTGATTTTATCCTGCTGGGCCTGTTCCAGCTCATAAGCCGGAAGACGTCCGACTTCCACCAGGGGTTTGATTTTATCAAGGATCGAAAGCAGGCGGATATAGTTGCGCTCCGTGTTTTTTAATTGTGCGTCATATTGAAGCAGCCGGTAATATTCGGTGACCATCAAAACCAGAAAGGTCTGGCGAAACCGGTTAAAGGTACGGATCTCATAAAGAGTATTCCGCTGGGCCTGAGTCAGGGCTTCCAGGACTACTTTGCGGTCGGCCCCGCGCAGCAGCGGCTGCGTAACAGCGGCCTGAAAGATCGTTTCCAGACCCGTACGGAAATCGCCCGACAAAACATTCATATAGCCGACCGTAAAACCGGAGCTGACCGCCGTGCCGGCAGCCAGAAGTCGACTGACGCCCGATTCGTTTTGTACGCCCAGTCCTTCCCGACCGCCTTCGGTCGCATATCCGCCGACGGAACGGCTGAACGGGATCCACTCATACAAATGTTCCACATCCTTTTGGTCCAGAGCGGCCAGGTACATTTGTTCCTTGGCCGTTTGATATTCGTGGCTGTTGGTCGCCAAAAGTTCGGCGGCTTTGGAAAGGGTCAGTACCTGTGTTTGGGTCACTTCGCGCAGGCGATCCTGACGCGTCTGGGCAAAGAACGGGTCAATTTGATAATCGGATGCGCTTCCGAAAGACGGATCCCAACGGTCCTCCAGCAGGGCATAAATTTTCTCATCGATTTGGCGGTCAACGGCTTGCGGATCCAGAGAACAGCTGGACGCACAGATCAGGGCTGTCGCCAGGCAAAGGCCAAAACAAATCAATCGGCAATCCATTCCGGCAACGTATGAAAAGTTTGATTTCATTCAGATTAAACCACACTACGGGTCAGATCCCGCGAACTCCGACGATCTCATTGGGGAGAATCTGCATATCCGGATGCACGGGAATCACGATCGGACGTCCCCACTGAGGAACCCTCGGATCCTGCCAGAGCCGCTCGGGCATCAGTTCAATAGCCGGGCCGACTTGGGAGATCTCCGATCGCATCATCCGGCGGGGAAAGGAGGTTTTGACCAGTTCTACCGGCAAATGCGGCCGAAGCGCTCCGCTGCGGTTCTGATTGACCCAGGCCAACACGTGATCGGGTACCGGCGCTGTGACGGTCAGAATGGGCAGATCTTTTATCACAGTCTGACCTGCCACATAGCAGATACCGGATACCACGCCGTCAAAAGGGGCCTCCAAAACAATGTCATAATTCGGTTCAAATAACTCGGCCAGACGCTTTTCCAATAGAGAAATAGCCGTCTGGAGAGGCTCAAGGGCAACTATCGTCTGGACCGGAGCCGGCTGCAATGCCCGAAAGGCCTCCAGACGAGCCGTGGCGGTCTTCAGATCTTTGCGGCTCTGATCCAGGCGTTGCTGTTCCTGTTCAACCTGGGCCGCCAGGGCGGCTGCCTCATATTCGGCCTTCTGCAGTTCGTAGGGCTCGATCGCTTTTTTGGCCAGCAGGTCCTGGAGCGCTTGTTTTTCCAGTTCCAAATCCTGCAATTGAATTTTTGCCGGTTCAAGAGAAGTCTGAATATCAAGAATCAGCAGGCGAATTTTTTCCACATCCAGGGCCAGTTGATGATCCCTGTAAAGCGTTTCCATACGGCCTCGGGATTGGTCCAGCATAAATTCCCGCTCAGCAGCGGCTACGCGTACCTTCAAATGTTCCAGCTCGGCTGCGGCGGCGGCTTTGTCCGTCTCAAATTGGGCCCGGTTATAGCGGATCTGAGATTCGGGA
>JAKJEN010000210.1 GCA_022705405.1 Planctomycetota bacterium
CGTTCGAGGGCGGCCACCTGATCAAACCGCAGCTGATACAGATCCGCAAAATTTGTCACCAGCCCCTTGCTGACCAGTTGATCGATCAGCGCCGGCCCCAGATTTTCAATATCCATCTGTCCCTTGCCTGCGAAATACTCCAGCCGCTGGCGTACCTGCGCCGGGCACTGAGGGTTCACACATCGCAGATACACCCCGTTGTCATCTTTTTTTACCGCCGACCCGCACTGCGGGCAATTTTCCGGCGCTGCAAACGGCTTGCTCTCAAATAAATCCCGTTTCTTTTCCCGCACCGCCACCACTTGGGGGATGATCTCTCCGGCCTTTTCAATTACCACAGTATCCCCGCACCGCACATCGAGTTTGGCCAGCAGATCAAAGTTATGCAAGCTGGCTCGCTTTACCGTCGTGCCGGCCAGTTTGACCGGCTTGAGATTTGCCACCGGCGTCAGCGTCCCCGATTTGCCCACCTGTATGTCGATCGATTCCACTACCGTCTCGGCCTGCTCGGCAGCAAATTTATACGAAATACACCATCGCGGCGAGCGGCCTGTGGATCCAAGCGTCTCCTGCTGGTCATACCGATCCACCTTTATCACCATACCGTCGATCTGATAGGCCAGAGTCTCCTTTTTATCCTCCCAACTGCGGCAGTAATCAATCGCCTCCTCTATCGTCCTGCAATAGCGGATATGCTCATTGACCGGAATTCCCATCTCCTTCAATTGTGTCATCGACTCAAAGTGTGTTTGGGTTGGGGGTTTGTCCGTTTTGCCCATCCAATAGGCAAAAAACGTCAGTTTTCGACTTGCCGTAACCCTGGCATCCAGCAGTTTGAGCGATCCGGCCGCCGCGTTCCGGGGGTTTGCAAATTCCATCTCGCCGGCCGCCGCCCGCTGGGTATTCAACTGAGCAAATGCCTTCTTCGGCATAAAGACCTCTCCCCGTACCTCCAGAACCTCCGGCAATTCCTTTCCACCCGCCAATTTCAGCGGAATCGCCCGAATCGTGCGGATATTAGCCGTCACATCGTCGCCTGAGCGGCCGTCTCCGCGCGTTGCCGCCCGCACCAGCAGCCCTTTTTCATAGCGTAAACTGATCGCCAGTCCGTCTATCTTCAATTCGGCCGTGTATGCGTACTTCGCTCCTTCCAGCCCCTTGGCCACCCGCTTGTCAAATTCCCGCAGTTCTTCTTCGTTATATGTGTTGTCGATGCTCAGCATCGGGATAGCATGCTGCACCGTCTGGAATTCTTCCAGCGGCCGTTCCGAGACCCGCTGTGTCGGCGAGTCGGCCGTTATCAGTTCCGGATGATCCCGCTCGAGGGTCTTTAATTCCGCGAACAGCCGGTCATACTCACGGTCCGAGATCTGAGGGGCATTCTGCACATAATAAAGATGGTCATGCCGGCGGATCTCCTCTCGCAGATGCTCAATTCGTTTTTTAACGTCTTTCATAGGGGGCTTTCTCCGAATACCCATTTGACTTCCTCCGATTATACCGGAAAAACCGTCTTCATAAAGAATCAATAATCAATTCAATGGGGGCGCTTAGTCCATACCTGCGCGAGCAGGTTTTAATAAATCCCGAAGGGACAAGAGAATGAGGCATTCGGCAGGCAGAAAAATACTTTTTCATTTGTTTTCCTCGATTTGGGGCTGAAAACACGGGCAGGGTGCGGAATTTTGATGTTTTTCGTTGTCGTCGGCGCGCCGCCGTGAGCCAGTATGAGCCATCGGTGCGCCATTTTGTGCCAGTTGTGCGCCGCTGTGAGCCGCTTTTGTGCCATGATGAGCCATCCGCGAGCCAAGGCAGGCCGGAATCAGCCGCGAATGCGCTGAGGAAACGGTCCAAACGCAATTCATAACCGCTGATTTTGATTGAGTATAAGGAATAGAGGATGGGGGTTTGATGATTGAACTTTCCTTCTTTTGGCAGCCCATTTTTGTCTCCTCCGTTTTGTCCTTCTTTTTCATGCCCTGGTTGTCCTTCCTTAACCGGCGGGAATTATACCATAAATCAAATCAAAAATCAAAAAGAAAAAAAAGAAACGGATACTGATATCAACCACGGATTAACACGGATTGACACGGAAAAAATTAAAAAGGAAAAAGCGAAAATTGCGGAAGAAAACAAAGAGCCTCTAACAAAATGAAAGTTTATTGACATAAATGTCCGATAACATGCGTAGATAACAGAGCTTAAATAAGCCTGGAGGCTACTCATGGCAAAACCAATTTTAGATGATGTACTATGGGAAATAATCGAGCCGGTCATCCCAAAACGAAAAAGACGCTTTCGGTATCCAGGACGCAAGTCCATCCCGGATCGAGCCGCATTGACGGGTATTCTATTTGTTCTCAAAACCGGCATTGGCTGGGAAGATTTACCCAAGGAGATGGGCTGCGGAAGCGGCATGACCTGTTGGCGACGACTCCGCGATTGGCAAGAAGCGGGCGTCTGGGACGAAATCCATCGTCTTTTGTTGAACAAACTACGACAGGCCGACCCGATCGATTTTTCCAGAGCGATCGTGGATTCGGCTTCTGTCCGTGCCGTTTTGGGGGGGCAAAAACCGGCCCCAATCCCACGGACCGGCGTAAAAAAGGCACGAAACACCATTTGGTGACCGAAGCCCAAGGGATTCCATTGGCGGTTCGGATGACCGGCGCCAATTGCCATGATGTGACCCAATTGATCCCCTTGGTCGAATCGATTCCCCCGATTGCCGGTAAGGTGGGCCGGCCTATTAAAAAACCGGATTGTCTGCTGGGGGATCGCGGCTATGACAGCGAAGAGCATCGCCGTCAACTGCGAGAAAAAGGGATTATTCCTGTGTTGGCCAAACGCAGGACTGAGAACGGCAGCGGATTGGGAATTTACCGCTGGGTGGTAGAGCGGAGTCTTTCCTGGCTGCACCAAAATCGACGGCTCCGGGTTCGTTATGAAAAACGAAACGATATTCACCAAGCCTTTTTGATAATCGGTTGTATTAAAATCTGTTGGAACCATTTCGCGAATTCTTCATTTTGTTAGAGGCTTTAAATACAACAATCATTTCCTGCGGCGGCAAATGGACTATTCCTGCAATAGCAAGAATCTTAAAAGCTTTCAGATTAAAATTCAGAATTATTCATGATTCAGATAAAAAAGGGCTGTCAGAGGCAGAATTAGAAAAAATATCACCAATTCATCCATATAAGGCAAATCAAAAAATTAAAGACGCTGCAGGAGATACGGAGATTTATATTATAGAAGATACACTTGAAAATATATTATGGAAAGATCTAGATCTAAAAAAAGGAGACAAACCATATAGGGCATGGTGTAGAATAAAAGAAATTGTAGAAAAAAATGAAGCAGATCGATATCCTGAATTAAAAAAAATGTAAGCGTTCAGGCGGTTTTTGTTACACAGCCTGCTGTTTTTATTAATGATGGAACAGGAACACTGTTTAAATAACAATGACACGTATCCCGCAAATACTCGA
>JAKJEN010000211.1 GCA_022705405.1 Planctomycetota bacterium
GACGGTCGCAGATGTAGATTTCGATGGCAAAAAAGAAGTGTGGATTGCCACAGAGGCTAAAATTTACGCGTATGAATCGGATGGGACGACTTTTGAGTCCGGAGGCGGACTGCCGAAAACGCCTACGCAGACCATGCTGACCATTCAAGACAATTCAGGAGCGGCAAATATAAGGCAGCTCAAGATCGCCAATCTGGATGCGGATCCTGATCTGGAGATTTTTATGGGGTATACCTTTTCAAGCGGCTTGTATTGCACCATTGGTTCGTTCGTTAATTCGGATTTGTCCAATCCGGATTGGAAGCTCGAATATGCAGACGATTTCAGTCCCTGGAAAGTGGGCGGAGTGAATATCAACGATTTCGACGGCGACGGCAACATGGAAATATTCACCTGTAACCAGCAGGACGAATCCATCACCAGGCTGTACGAAAGCAATGGCGCAGATACGTATGATATAAAATTCACCACGACACAAGGGACGCTGTCGTTTCTCCCGACCTTTGACGATGCGATCGCCGATCCGGTTTTTTACGATTTTGACGGGGATGGAAATAAGGAACTGGTCATCGGCGATATCCACGGCAAAGTATTCATCATAACGCATGCCAAATCCAAGGGATTTACGGATTTCGGCACGCCAGCCTGGACCTATTTGCTCAATCTGCCCGGTGTTATGGAGAATGGTTTTGTGCGATCCGGCATCGCGGCGGATTTGGACCAGGATGGCAAGATGGATATTTATTACAATGACATGACCGCCAAAGCGGTGCTGGATTTGGAATATCAAGGGGGCCCGGTGGACAATCCCAGCAGCTGGAAAGCCACTCAAATCTATACCGGACACAAATTGGTTCTTGGCTATATTTCACCAGCCGGGGATTTGGATGGAGATGGAAAAAAAGAGCTGGTCATTGCCGCCAATGGCGAAGCGAATGGAAATTTGCAGATCATCGAAAATCAGGATGCCACCGCCGTCAAGGACCGTCGTCCTGCGATGACGGCGGATTTTCACCTGCTGTATAATTATCCCAATCCGTTCAATGCCGGCACGGTATTGACCTATCAGCTGCACAAGCCGGCGCAGGTCACTCTCAAAATCTACAATCGGAACGGCCAAGAGATCGAAACTCTCGTTGATGAATTCAAGGGAGCCGGCACACATCAGATACGGTGGCAGCCTAAAGGGTTATCGAGCGGCATCTATCTTTGCACCCTGCAGACGGATGAATTTTTTCAAACAGCCAAACTGACGTTGCTGCAGTAGCCTCGGAATTCCTTCCATGTGTGGGGACGATTCCGTGACCATGCACCAAGTGGAGCAAACCGATCAGGACGGCCGCACCTGCCAGGTGCGGCCGTCGTTCAGTCTGTGAGCGGAGGACCATAAACCCATGCGACCCCTTTTACTATATGGGCTGTTCCTTTTGATGATCGCTGGCTCCTCCATGAGTCAAAACGGATTCGCAGCCCCTGCCGCAGTGCACTTTTCCACTTCCGATATTCGATTACAGCACATTTTTGATCGAGCCGAAAAAGCCGCCAAAGAAAACATCGCCGTCTTCGGCGGCAGAACGGTCTTGATCGAGGGGGCGCAATATCGAAACATTTGGCTGGAAACACAGCCGATGGGCGGTGTGATGTACGCCAAACGGGATCCGGTCATTGCAAGAAATAATGTAGAGCTATTCATGGATTTTCAGCGCGCGGACGGCCGATTCCCCGGCCTCCTCATCAAACAGGACGATCAGATCACGCCCGACTATCATCAATTCCAAGGCTTCTGCTTCCCCATGCCGGCTTACGAGTTGTACTTTTTATTAGGCAAAGATAAAAAATTTTTGCAAAAGGTCTATGCTTCATTAGAGAAATTTGATGCCTATCTGTGGAAAACCCGGGATTCAGATCACAACGGCTGCTTGGAATCCTGGTGCATTTATGACACTGGTGAAGACGAGTGCGTACGGTTCAATGAATTTCCTAATGCGTGGCCGTTCGATTTTCCGCCGACGAAAGAAGCGGTCCAAAGCATGTCGGCTGAAGAGCTCAAAAGGCATTGCAAGGTCTCGCAGTATGATAGCTTGAAAGAAATGACCGTGCCGATTGAGTCGATGGATATCATGTCCTATTCCTACACCTGCAGAGATGTGCTGGCCCTCCTCTCCGCCGAACTGGGAAATAATCAATATGCCTTCTGGCGCGCCCAGGCCGATCACGTACGCGGAAAAATCAAGAGCTTTTTATGGGATGCTCAAAAACACGCTTGCTTTGATAAAGACAAGAACAACCAGACCATGCCCATACTTTTACATAACAATCTCCGCTGCATGTATTACGGCAGCTTTGATCAGCAAATGGCCGATGAATTTGTGAACTATCATTTAGTAAACCCCGACGAATTCTGGACGCCCATGCCCTTGCCGTCTATTGCGGCCAATGATCCCTCATTCAGAAACATTCCGGGAAATAATTGGAGCGGCCAACCACAGGGGCTGACCTTTCAGCGGTCGATCAGGGCCCTTGAAAATTATGGACATTATTCCGAGTTGACGCGGATCGGTTTAAAGCTGCTGCAGGTGGTCGGCGATTCATTAAAGTTTACGCAGCAATTTGATCCTTTTACGGCAACGATCAACCAGTCCAAAGACGGCTACGGCCCGACTATATTAGCTTGCCTGGAGTTTATTTCCCGATTCTATGGACTGCACCTTTCTAAAGACCAGATTTTCTGGTCCTGCTTAGATCATCACCACTCCTATGACTACACCCAGACATGGAATCATCAGATCTACAGAATGAAAACGACAGGCAACATGGTCCACGCCATGATAAATGACCAAATGGTCTTTTCTTTTAGCAAAGGGGTTCGTTTAGTCTCAGATTTAAAGGGAGTGATCGTAGAAATAATCGGCATCGAAGCGGAGGCCAAAACAGCTACCGTGGAGGTGGGCCAAAAGGTTTATTCCTTTCGGGTAGAACCCAATTCGGTGTATCGGCTGGACGAGACAGGAAGAGGCATCAATGGATCGCCCTGAGAACGCAAAAAGCGCGGCGAGAAAAGCAAGGACAGAAGACGGGGCCGCCCTCTATAGCCTGCAGCATCACAACCACTACGGGCCGTCATCGAACCGCTGTTCCTGCTGAACCCGCCTGTCCCGGCGCACGCGGTCAGCGTGACCCATACCTTCTCACGCACACGCTCTATCCCTCACCGCCTTCCGCCTGCCGCAATTACCGAGACTCTGCTTTTTCCCAATCCCTTCTCTTGCCCACGGCCAGCACGGTCCTGTTCTGTAAAGTCGCCCTGCTCGCATCAATGAGCGCAAGACGCCGCGGCCTGTCCTGCGCGACAGCCACACGCGCATCGGTCGTCAAATCCGCAGACAATCGCCGCTTCTTTCCGTCACTGATATAAATACGGTCCCGACCATTCACATGGTTGACGACAAACTCCAGCACGCCATCTTTGCGATGGATTTGAG
>JAKJEN010000212.1 GCA_022705405.1 Planctomycetota bacterium
GATCATGTCGCCTGCGAGAATTTAACGGTACGGCGAATGGGAGGCAATCGGACCACCGGCTACAACTGGGAAAATAATTTTTCCAACGCGGGCAGCGACTGGTATCACAGCAGCGATCGCTACATGTCCAGTTATCTTCCAGGAAGTCAGCAGTTGATTCCCGGCAAGGTATATTACGACTTTCACCAAGACAACCTAAACGCCGGCAGGGACACCATTCTTACTTTGCAGATGGCCGGTTACGTCGCCGCCGACGACGCCCAAACTGTCGCCGAAGCCCAAACTGCCCCTTCCTATCGCTGGAAAGAGGTCATCTATAAAAAACCCGCCCCCTTTTGCATCCCGGCCGGGAGCCCCAATACCTCTGATAACTATGTGTATATGGATGAACTCGTCAATTACCTTGTCTTCGCTTTTGGAAACGCATCCACTTCATCCGGAGTTTTATTTTACGCTCTTGACAATGAACCGGCGCTCTGGAGCAGCACGCACCCAAGAATCCACCCCAACCCTGTCGGCTGCGCTGAACTTATCAATCGAAGCGCCGCTTTATCCTCGGCCGTTAAGGATGTCGATCCCTATGCCCTTATTACCGGACCGGCCCTATACGGATTTACGGCTTTTTTGAACCTGCAAAATGCGCCGGACTGGGACGCAGTGAAGGGTAGTTATCAATGGTTTATTGATTACTATCTGGCCAAAATGAAAACAGAAGGACAGACGGCTGGAAAACGACTGCTCGATGTTCTGGATGTTCACTGGTACCCGGAAGCCCAGGACGACAACGGCGTTCGGATCACACAGTTTGCCTCAACCAATACAAACTATACCGCTCGGATGCAGGCCCCGCGAACTTTGTGGGACAACGGATATTTCGAAAAGAGCTGGATTGGAGACTGGTTCAAAAGTTATCTTCCGCTCCTTCCGAAACTAACCTCTTCGATCAATACCCATTACCCTGAAACCAAACTGGCAATTACTGAATACGATTATGGAGCCCCGAATCATATTTCCGGAGGAATTGCGCAAGCTGACGTGTTGGGCGTCTTTGGAAAATATGGAGTTTATATGTCCAACTATTGGGGCGTTAACGGAAGTTATATCAACGCCGCTTTTCGGTTGTATCGCAACTATGACGGCGAAAACTCCACATTCGGCAATATTCTGGTTAGCGCATCCTTATCCGACAAGGTAAACAGCTCCGTTTACGGCTCGATGTTTTCAGGGAAAAACAATGAATTGCATCTGATTGTACTGAACAAAAATCTGACGGAAGCAATTTCCGGAACTTTTCACCTGTCCAGCCCCTGCCCATATACCCACGGCCGTGTCTGGAGCTTCAACAACAGCAGCTCCGCTATCTCTGAAACAACTTCTATCCCTTCAATCGTCGGAAATTCCTTTTCCTATAACATCCCGCCGCTAACCGCCTGCCACATGGTACTTTATTCGAATCGTCCGCAGGGCGATCTTTCCGGTAACTGTGAGGTCGGGCTGGAAGATCTGGCGATCTTCTGCAGCCAGTGGCTCAACATCGGCTTTTGCACAGACAGTCCATGCGCCGACTTGGATGTGGACGGCTTGATTGATCTGGCGGATTTCCATCTGTTGTCAAAAGACTGGAACCCCTAACACAGCCCAGATCGGTTCTTTTGAATCAAATGTCAATGCCGCCGAAAGGGAATATGCGCGATACCCTAATTGTCCCCTGCGAAACAGATAAAGATCTATTCAAGTTTTGATTCTTGCTGAAGTTCTTGTCGAGGCCGCGTCTTCCACCGTCGATGAACCCACCAATACTGGGTCGGATCCTTGCGGATAAAATCTTCCAGGGCTGTAGTATATTCCTGGGCCAGCCACTGCACCGGATTTTCCCGTTCTTTCCATTCCTGAGGCAGAATGATTCGGCTGCATTCGAGCTCAAAGAAAAAATTGTCCCCAACCCGACGCGCCCCCCCTATCGCAATGGGCATATCATAATGAATCGCCAGCTGGCCTTGCGTCCGAAGAAATCTACAAAAAGCCCTTTTCGACCGGCGTCCTGATCTGCGATAAAGCACAAAGTTGCTCCTTCTTTGGCCAGTTGTTCCATCTGATCGGAGGCCCCGAATTTATCGATGATCTTCTGGCCCTTCCTCTGGCGAATCCCATAAAGATACGTATTAATAAAGGGGTTATCCAGCGGTCGGGCAATGCTGTATACATTAAAGCCCCACTGACCCAGCATATAGCCGATGATCTCAAAATTGCCGTAGTGCCCTGTGGCCATCAGCAGCCCTTGCTTTTCCTGCATCATCCACTTGACCCGCTCGATATTGATCAATCGGGCATAGTCGCGCCACCGTTCCTTGACCGCCAGACGAGGAGTAAAAAATATATCCATCACCAACATCACTATCTGCTGAAAGGAGCGTTTGCCTGTTTCTTCATGCCAGGAAGGATCGCGCTGCGGAAAGGCAGCCCGCAGATTATCCAGGGCGCGGATCCGCCCCCGATGGTAGTGTTTCCACATAAGACGGCCCAATAAACAGGCAAACCGAAGATTCCATCTGATTGGGAACAGGTGCAGAATAACCAGCCCCGCCCGCAGGGCGGCATAGCCAAGCCAGTCATACACAGCATTACGTTTTTTTTTCTTCTTTTTTTTGGGTTGCTGAAGGCCCATTGATTCCATTATCCGGCGGTTGCATTCCGAAACGGAACAGATCCATTCTTTGTACTTGATTCCGGTAGATTTCGCCCCATTATGGCGTTTACAGGTCGAATGTCAAGATCCGGCCGTTGACAGGAGCCCGATCCTGCGCTATAATGAAACATTCTTTAAAAATCCGAACCTCTACCCGAAAGGATATAATTATGGATTACGAAAACAGCCCTTTCCAGCAGGCCTCAAATTCTTTTCATCCCAACCCGTCCTTTACTCCCCAGCCGTACGCCCCACAACCGCAGACAAAGAAAAAGGGAGTCGGCTGGAAAATCTTCTGGGGCATTGTTTTGTTTCTTTCGGTTCTGACCAACCTGTTTCTGCTGATTTCCATTGCCGTCATGGCGACATTCTTTTCCCATACTTCTGGAAAGCCGTCAATGCCGAAATTTGATGAAAATGTCCTGATCGACGGCTCCCGCAACCGCGCCATCGCGGTAATCAATGTGGACAATGTGATTGACTCTGCCATCAGCATCCGCGTCAAAAAACAACTGGAACAGGCAGCCAAAGATTCTTCCGTCAAGGCCGTCATCATTCGTATTAATAGCCCAGGCGGCTATGTTTCCTCCAGCGACCAGATCAACTACCAAATCAAACAATTCCGTGAAAATACAGAGAAGCCGACTGTTGCCTTTATGCAGACCGTAGCGGCCTCCGGAGGATATTACGCTGCCGTCGCCTGTGATAAGATCATCGCCGAGCCGACTGTTATCACCGGTTCTATTGGGGTCATTATGAGCCAT
>JAKJEN010000213.1 GCA_022705405.1 Planctomycetota bacterium
CCCTCCGCTCAGCAGAATCGCCAGGCGGATCGGCTTGAGGTTGACCGCCTGCCCCTGACTTGCTACATCCCGCTCCAGATCCATCGCCTCATTGGCCAGCCGGTCGGCCTGGTCGTTTTTTTTGCGAGGAATATGCACCACCCTCCAGCGTCGAAAACCTGCCAGCCGCTTCATACACTGTTCGTAAAGGGCTTTCAGATTTTCGCTCTTGACTTTGTATTGTCCGTTGATCTGCCGTACCAGCAGTTCGCTGTCGCTGTATAAAATTATCTCATCGGCGCCCCTTTTGGCCGCCGCCGACAACGCCTCCAAAACCCCGGTATATTCGGCTGCATTGTTGGTTGTTTCCGGCAGAAATATCGCCCGGCTTTCGATCAGCGCGCCTGCCGCCGTTTTCAGCACATACGCCCCCGCCCCCGGCCCCGGATTACCGCGACTGCCGCCATCTGTATAGATATGGATCGATTTAACTTCTTCCGAGCCGCCCATAAAAAAAGCGGTCATTCCGAACCGCGTTCTTTCAGATACAAGATACGAGTGCAGTTGGCACACCGCAGAATTTCATCTTTGACCGTCAGGATATTGACCATCTCCGCCGGCAGCCCCATAAAACACCCTCCGCAGCTGTACATTGAAGAATTTTCTTCCGTTTGCTCGATGGCTGCCATCGCCTCTCCGTCGTAGGTTTCGGCCACCCGGTTGAAGATATTCAACGCATCGCCGGGAACATCATAGGCCGCCTGATCCCATTCTTTCTGAATCACGTCGATTTCCTTCTGGCATTCGGCGGACTTGCCCTCCATCTCCGTGCGGATCTGATCGACCTTGACTTTCTGTTCTTCGATTTGTTTGGAGATCTCCGCACATTCCGCCTGATCGACCTCCATATTTTTCATCAGTTCAAGGACTTGGCCTTCCAGTTTGGAATCATCGGCTTTTGCGGTGTTCAGTTCGGTCAAAAGAGAGGAATATTCTTTGTTCGTACGGGCCAGGTTCAGGTGTGAGCGGAGTTTGCTGATATGGGCATCGCGTTCTTTCAGTTCCAGTTCGAGCCGATCCATCTGAATGCGAGTCATTTTGATTTCTTCCTGCTTGGCCTCCAACCCGCTTTGCAGAGTTCGCAATTGATTTTCCTGAAAGAGCACGCTCCGACGGCAGCGAGCCAGTTTTGTTTTAACCGCCCGCAATCGATTCTCGATCCGTTGAAGACGGACTAACCCTTGAACAATCGGTCCCATCGACAATCCTCTCTTAAGTTTTAAAAGCAACCTAAAACTGGTAAAAACCCGTATTATGACCAAAACATCGCATTTCGCAACAAAATTTTCGGAATTTTTATCCTCTGCTGCCTCCAACCGGCGGCCTGAGGCAAGGTTTGAAATGACCAGGTATTATCGCATTCTCCAAATCATGATGAATATCGGCCATTTCGGTCAGGCCATTCCAAGATGGTACATTTTCCCGCACCCTATTAAGTTTATAGAATTTACGGCGACTGCATCTTTTGTTTCCCGGCTAAAAAGGCCGCTGTCTAAGATTACCCCAAAAACATCTCATCTTCTATGGTACGTTTATATCTCTTTGAAATACAAAGACTTACAAACAATCTAAAAATGTTTCCTCCGATTGGCACACGGATTGTTATATAGAAAACCAGTACAGATGAATGAAGAAATCTAAAAAGTTGTGGACTGTATGTTGATTGTCGCCAAAACGAATGTTTTAGCCGTAGGAGTGCATAACCGAATCGAATCTTTGAAAGAACTGCCGATCCGATTGATCTGTTTAAGCGAAGCGAGTCAGGCAGTCCGTTCTTTGAAAACTGAATCAATTCACAGCGTCATCAGTCACTGGAATCTGAAGGACATGCCGGGCGGAACCTTTATCAAAGGTCTGAAAAGCATCCGGCCGGACATGCCCACGATCGCCGTGATTGAGACGGACAATCCGCAGCAGGAGATTCAGGCGCGCTCGCTGGGTGTGGCCGCAGTGGTCACCGAAGACTGCAGCGAGGAGCACTTCCGCCAAATCGTTTGCGGAGTGCTGGGCCTTAGAGATGCGGCGGTACTGGAGGACCTGTACGCTGTGAAGGAACTATAGGGGAGAAGAAAACAAACGATACCCCTAAACCCGTAAAGTTAAAGGTTTTTCTCTCCCTTTAGAGCCGGGAGGGATGGGTGAACAATCCACCTCCGGCTTTGAGGATCATCATGGCAAACGCCATGAAACGATACTTTCCTCCTCCTCCAATGTCGGGCTTTTATGCCAACGAACGGTGGTTAAGCCCGACACGAAAGAAAACGCGGGAACAACGAATCCTGCGAGAGAATATCTTTCCTCCTCCTCCAATGTCGGGCTCTTATGCCAACGAACGGTGGTTACAGCCCGACACAAAAACAACCGCGGGAACATGGGGCCCGCGAGAGAATATCTTTCCTCCTCCTCCAATGTCGGGCTTTTCATGAAAATCCAACATGCCAGGCCCGACAGGAACGAAACCGCGGGATCGGGGGGTCCCGCGAGAAAATATCGTTCCTCTTTCACAGTCGGGTTTTGAATGCCAACGAACGGTGTCCAGGCCCGGCTTAAAAACAACCGCGGGCACGAGAGGTCCCGCGAGAGAATATCTTTCCTCCTCCTCCAGTTGGGTTCGCCGGCCGTCCTTCGACGGCCTCGAACCCGACATTATCAACCAAGCGGACAGCGAATCCGCAGAGAATACAAAGACGCGGACCTTATCCCGCGGTGTGAAGTGTGTGCAAAATTCTTTCCAGCCGGCAAAAAATATCAAGCCGGCTTTTTTTTTCGGCCGTCTTCGCCAAGTGAGTTCCGACGCCATCAGGATGCCAATAACAGACCTTTATCAAAATTGACCTTGTCTAAACGCCAAAAAACAGGGACGCACGCCCAACGGCCTTTTGATCGGTTTTTTTGTTGATTTTCTTTCCGCCCAGTGATAGGGTATCTTGTCAAAAGCAGGAGACGTCCGTTCTCCCGGAATATGCGGCCCAACTAAATGCGGGGAAATCGCATGAGCAAAAAGAGGATGAATCAGAAACAAGGCAGATGGCTTTTGCTGGCAGCGGGGTTGTCGCTTGCGGCCGGTTGTGTTGAGCGGCGGCTGACCATTCATACGGAACCGTCCGAGGCGGTCGTCTGGCTGAACGATGAAGAAATCGGAACCACTCCGGTCACTGTAGGATTCAACTGGTATGGGGATTACAAGGTCCGCATCGAAAAGGAGGGCTACCAGATCTTGAATACCCATCGGGAACTATCAAAACCCGCAGAGGATTATTTCCCGCTGGACTTTTTTGCAGAAGCGCTTTGGCCGGGGACGATCCGGCGCGATACTGCCTGGGCCTTTACTCTTGTCCCTGCAACCAACCCATCGGGAACTGA
>JAKJEN010000214.1 GCA_022705405.1 Planctomycetota bacterium
AAAACGTAAATCGGTCAGTTTGAGTAATTATTTATTCAGGCGGGAAATAATTCCTCATAATTTGGCGCACCTCCTCCAGCCAATGCCGTCTTTGCTGGGGCATGCTGGTGACGACAATCCGGAACATCCGCCGATAAAAACGTTTGACCCCGCACAAACCGAACACGCAGTCCTTTCAGATCCTCTCCAGCGGGTCGCCAAACACAGTTCCCTCCCGCTGGTCCGACGTATTGGAGGTATTGAACACCACAGCCGCCTTCGCCGCAAGCAGTCGGACCGGCACCCCTTCACCGCTGTCGTCCTCCTCAAACCGATACGCAACTCCGGGGCGGATCACCCGGTCGATCCAGCCTTTCAGGATCGCCGGCGGCTGACCCCACCAGTTCGGATGCACAATCACAATCCCGTTCGCCAAGGCGATCTGGCAGCAGTGTTCATCGACAAGAAAAGGCAGCCGCGCATTTTGCGGGAATTCCTCCGCATAGAGAAGCGGATCAAATCGCTCCTGATACAAATCGTGAAACCAGACCGCATGCCCGTCGGCTGTCAGCCGCTCCGCTGCCGCCAGGGCAATCGCATGATTAAAACTTTCCGTGTCCGGATGTCCGATAATCATAGAGATTTTCATCTTAACATCCCTTTCTCGTTTTCTCGGATCAACAATACCCTTCCTGCCCGCGCAAAAGCAACTATCTTCCTTGCTTGCATAGGTCAAAATTTTTCCCCCTTTTCAATAATTTTTTCTATTTTTCTGTCAATCAGCCCCTGAATTCTGACGGCTATAGAAATGGAAAACGCGGGAGAAAATCCGCCCTGACTGCGCAACGATAATTTTTTAAAAATGGCAGCAGAATCCGGCGGCAAAAAATTGTAACCCCATACATTGACGTTACATAGAGCATTATCAGAGGGTGTTATGACAAAGAGTTCAGGAAATTTCCGAACGGATCTTTGAAAATAAAATAAATGCGAACTGGAACCCTCTTCAAATCGCTTGATTTTTTACTCGAAAAATTGTCAAATATTCCTTTTCAGGGAGATAATGTAATTTGAACCTGGAGTGCAGAGTCAGGAGGTTGGAAAGCAGCACATTTTTGGACGAACGGGAAAAAAACTTTGAGCGGGTATGGGGTCTGTTTGAGGAGCACGAGGCATTTATCCGTTCTGTGATTCAATACGCGCTTGGCAATCCGTCTGAGGCGGACGATTTTTTCCAGGAATTGTTTCTGTCTCTGGCATTCAATCCGCCTCCAGAAGAACTCACCAGTCCCCGGGGCTATCTGTATCGATATATCATGGAGCGATCTCTGGACTGGCGCCGGAGTCTTTCACGCAGAAAAAAACGATTCCGGCAGGTCAGTTTGGATGTCGATCCGCCATCGGACCAGAAGACCGCTGAGTCGATTATTTCCCAAGGCGAACAGATAGGCATTCTCTTTGAGCAAATTAAAAAACACATCAGCCGTAATGAAGCCCGTGCGATTTTCTACCGGTTTAAGTACGACTGGACCTATGAAGAAACAGCAAAAAAAATGGGTCTCAAACCAAGAACAGTGGTTCGATACATTTGTACCGGATTAAAAAAACTTCGAGAACGTCTAAATCAAAAAGAAAGTGAAGAAAAATCATGAAGAAGGAGAAACATTCTGTTTGCTGTCAGGCCGCCGCGTTTTACTGCGACCTTATAACCGGAGAGCAGCCAGTGCCTGACGAAATGCAGCGGCACATTGAAAACTGTTCCCGCTGTCGCGATGACATCCGGCGTCTCCAGGAATCCCTGTCGTCTCCGGCAGATCCTTGCCGTCCGGTTGAATTGGGCCTGCTTCGCATGCAACTATCTCTTTTTGACCAATGGGTGAACTGTCGTCAGATTCTTCCGTTTTTGCCGTTTTTATCAGCCGGCGATCCGTTCTCAGCATCGCCTGCGCCAGTCTGGGCGCATCTGGCGCATTGTCCTGCCTGCCGGGGCGATCTGGAAACCCTGCGGCGGTTCTCTTTTACCCCTTCTCAAAAAATTCAGGCCGGGCGTTTTTTGTCCGGAGACGACTCCATAGATTCTCAAATAGACTCTGTCTGTCGACAGACGCTGGCCGCCATCCGAAAGCGGCCCTGCTCCTCGGTTCTGACCCAAATTAGCCGCGATCCGTCAACGGGCCGATTCCATGTTTCCGTTGCGGACACACAGACTGACGCTTCTAAGGCCTTGGCCGCTTGCTCATCTGTCCGCTGGATGCGGCATGGTCTGGCCGCTGCGATTGTAATGGCCGCCGTCCTGCTTTTCTGGCGGATTCCATCTGCCCGAGGGTTGGATCTGGAGGAGGTCTATCGGGCGCTGAGCAATGCGATCAATGTCTCCATCGTCTCGTATGAACCGCAAGCCGACGGCAATGGGGCCGTCGCCCGTCTTGTCGCGGAGAATCAGGAACCGATCCAGCAGATCTGGATCTCCAATACGCTTGGGGTCCAATTATTTATCGAAAAGGATCAGGCCGTACTTTGGGATCTCCAAAGGCAGCGAAAAATCATCCGAACTCCTGCCGGCCCGCAAAGTCTTCCCATTACCTACCCTGTACAAAAATTGGAAACTCCCTGGGGTCTGCTTCCTATCGACAATCGGGCTTTGCTGCCGAAGGGATATCGCTTGCGCAGTGCATCCCCGGAAAACGCCGAACTTCTGCCAAACACAAAAATTTACGAACTGACCTGGGTCGATGAGCCCCCAGGGGAAACGAGGATTTATAGAAAGTGGAGGGGGTACCTCCATTCTCAAACCAAACTGCCCTATCGCATTGAATGGCTGGACAAACTGCCCGGACAGGACTTCAGAATAATGACTGTTGCGCTGATTTCCTATCCAAAAGAAAATCGCGTTCTGGCGCAGATTGCCGAGGAAGGATTTGACTACCGAACAGCAGACCACAAATAAAGAGGCGAAATCCTGTTTGCTTCAGCTGGTTTGACCAAAAGCCGCTGGGCCTTGTCTTTCTGGGAGTGTCCGTCTGCATACCCAATGATCACCGTCTGTTTTGGATGTCTCCCAAGCACAGCATCCTCTTGCTGCTGGGTATGGATTACCCGATTTTTGTTCAGCTCCAGGCCGGGCAGATAAAATGAATCCTCGCGAAGCGGATTGTTATCAAAGCGAAAAACCATGCCTTCGGCGGCGGCTTTCCAGCTAATCAGGGCATATCCTGAATCAGTATAAAGCAGGGTTTCAGACGGCCTTGACAATTGGGTCTTCCTAAGCGGAGGTCCGCAAAATTCATCTGCACCGAGCACGGATGCCCATTTGCCGATGGAATAATTCATTCCATAGTTGCTCCAGAGAACATTTTCACAAAACGGCGGG
>JAKJEN010000215.1:0-287 GCA_022705405.1 Planctomycetota bacterium
CTTGAATTTCATTTGAATATAATCGCTGGCGCCGGATTTGGCGGCCGCGCTGAGGATTTCGGATCGCCGCTCCCCGACCAGCGACATCACGGAACTTTGGCAATCGAGAGGGCAGTCCACAACCAGAAGTTCGACAGGTTCCTGCCGCCGGACGTCAATGTCCCGTATAATCACCTCCGGTTTTCCGACGCAGAGTTCATAATTTTCACGGCGCATATTTTCCAGCAGGATGCCCAGGTGCATCAGACCCCGTCCGGACACTTTGAACTCGTCGGGGCTTTGTCCGG
>JAKJEN010000215.1:297-3344 GCA_022705405.1 Planctomycetota bacterium
GTTCAACCCGCATGGCGACATTCGTCTGTAATTCCTTGTCCAGCCGTTCTTTGATCTGTCGGCCGGTGACGTATTTGCCGTCTCTGCCTGAAAAAGGCCCGTCATTAATGCGAAAGGTCATGTGCATAGTGGGCTCATCAACAGTTATTATCGGCAGAGCGGAGGGATAGTCAGGGCAGGCGACGGTGTTGCCGATGTCCACCGGATCCAGTCCGGCTATTGCACAAATATCGCCTGCTTGGGCTTGGGCGACCGGTTTTTTCTCCAGGCCGCAGAAGGTGTATAACTGGACCACTTTCTGCTGGGTATGTCGCCCCTGTCTGTCAATCACGGTAACCCATTGAGATTGGTTGATAGTGCCAGCAAAAATACGTCCAATAGCGATTTGCCCCACGTAATCGGAGTAATCCAAAGTTGTCACCAGCATTTGCAAGGGAGCATCCGGGTTGGCTGCCGGCGCAGGAATCTGGTTAATAATTGCATCGAAAACCGGCTGCATGTTCTGACCTGGCTGGTCAGGATCCCAAACGGCCCATCCGTTTCGCCCGGAGGCGTAAAGAATCGGAAAATCCAGGGCGTTATTGTCGGCATGAAGAGAGACAAACAGATCAAAGACCTCGTTGACCGCATCATGGGGCCGGGCGTCGGGGCGATCGATCTTGTTAATTACTACGATCGGCTTGAGTTTATTTTCAAGGGCCTTGGACAGGACAAACCGTGTCTGCGGCATAGGGCCTTCAAAAGCATCCACAACCAGAAGAACCCCGTCGGCCATTTTCAGCACCCGCTCCACCTCGCCGCAAAAATCTGCATGGCCCGGCGTATCAATGATGTTGATTTTATAATCGGTACCTTTCGGATCGGTATAAACAATCGCACAGTTTTTACTGAGGATGGTAATTCCCCTCTCCCGTTCCAAGGGGTTGGAGTCCATAATCAGACCATGCTCTCCGCCGGCCAGTTTATCCAGTTCGCTGTCGCGAAACATGCCGGACTGGTAAAGCAACTGATCGACCAGGGTGGTTTTTCCATGATCGACATGAGCGATTATCGCTACATTACGTATATATTCAACAGCAGACAAATTATTGACCTTTAGATGGGTTATGGATTCTAAGGGACAGAGTGAAAACCTGATAGAATAAAAAATGATGGGCAAAAGTAAATAGAAAAAAGATCTCTGCTTCCCCGTCGGGGCTTTTAGAAATCCTTTCTTTACAAAAAGTGCATTCCCGATTTCAGCAAATACTCAAACGCCGGAGTCGTTGGTTTATCTCCTGTTTACTTGGTATACAGTTTATTGCAGACAGCACTCAGAGGAAGACAGACAAACGTAAATAGAACGTCCCTTCTGCCGGTATTCGAGTTTGCCCTCACGAGCCAGCCAACCAAGACCCTGAAAGGCGATTTGCGCACTTAACCTTGTCTTTTTTGGGATATCCGTAATATTCACGGGCCCTTTGGCGGCCGAAAGCATCTTCCAGATTTGTCCGGCCGCTGATCCGACTTTTTCCTGCATACGATCCCTCGCTTTACTATTAAAGTCAACGTAATTTATCGTATTTGAGCCGCCCATTGCAACTCAACTCATTACAAACCCACTATAACAAGATATCTTTGGTTGTCAATATAAAATCGCAGAATTTTATCATTGCTGCTGTATATAATTAGCCGTATTGAGCAATTTAATCACACATGATATCAATCTGATGACCTCGTTTTTTTGCTAACCAATTGTATCGCAGACCCAGTAAAACACTGAAGACGGCCCGAAGTTCAACAAATAGTTACCGTCTGAAATAAAGAGATGACCTGCCTTGGCATCTACAAAATCAATTTCCTGAGATTTGACAGTACTATAGCCATTATCTCCTTTATAAAGCTGAAAGTTCACGCAAGAACTCTTAAAAACCTTCAAAAGAGGTCCTGAAATCAATGAAATTATTTTTTATAAATTGTTTAGAAACAAGAAGATATGATCTATTAAAATAACAAATGCTGAAAAAATTATGTTTTCAAACGATTTTCACGTAGAAAGAATGAGAGATTCCTAAGTAATTATATAAGATGAAGTTTAGTTTACATTGGTTTGCGAAAGAAAAGTGAGTGAATCGCATTCTTAAGCAAGGGAGACAGGTTATGAGGCGTAAAGGGTTTACATTGATCGAGTTGCTGGTAGTTATTGCGATTATCGCTTTGCTTCTGGCAGTTATTGTACCCTCTTTGCGAAGGGCCAAGGAAGCCGCTTGGAATGTCATCTGCCGCAATAATCTGAAGCACTACGGATTGGCCGGCCAGATGTACACTCAGGATAATGCAGCAATGTTTCCCAATGCCTGGGGTTCTATTTTTCGATCAATTGAGCCGGACCGGCTCTGTCAATGGCACGATCGATCTCGAAATCCCATCTTGCGGCCGGAATTGGCAGGCAGTCTGTGGGATTATCTTGGAAAGCAGGATAAAAGCCATCTGTGTCCGGTTTTTGATCGTTTTGCCCGTCAAATCCATGTATGTCCCAGCGGCACGAATATCCCCGTCGAGCCTCTTTTTGGCTACAGCATGAATGCCCTTTTAGGCGGATTTGAATTGAGCGGTTCTGGGGCTGCCCAGTATAGGCATGTTCTTCGAGTTAAAACCAGCGATATTCGCTCTCCTTCGTCGATTTTCTTTTTTGGGGAGGAAAACCCTTGGATCGAAAGTACTCGATATGTGGCCACGCTCAATGATAATGCCCTCTGTGGTACGCCAAACCACCCTTCAGATGAGCGGGCATGGATTGAAAATCCATCCCATATGGTTCCTTACGGCTACTTGAGATATCAAGATTGTTTAGCGACATTTCATAAAACCACCCTCGAAAAGAAAAATGAAGGCCAAAGCAATGTTGTATTTGTGGATGGCCATGTGGATATGGAAAACTGGACAGATACGTATCGGCTTTCTCGCTGGGCAAAACAAAGGCCGAAACTGTATTATTGATCTTTGAAAAGTTAAACGAAACAGGACTGAATGTCCGATAACAAGGACATGAGACCTTCAGGAACCCC
>JAKJEN010000216.1 GCA_022705405.1 Planctomycetota bacterium
TACAAGAGATCGACATAATTCATGATTGTTTTTTATTGGCATCGCAAATAATTGCAGTATAATTTTACAAAATTTCGAATTGTTGACGGCAGCGCTCTTTTGATATAAATTCTTGGTTAATATGTATTTTAAGATTGAACCGGTGAATTTATGCTATATCATGAAGACGGGTTGTGCAATAAATCCTTGTTTAAAAAACTCTGAATCTATGGTAAAAAACGGTCATCGCAAGATCTTTTATTAAATAAAGAGAATCCGGAAACAGAAAGGGGACAATATGATTCTCGGCAGGATGCTAAAAATGGGGATGGTTGGCGGGGGTCCAGGGGCGTTTATTGGGGAGGTTCATCGGAAGGCAGCGAGGATGGATGGGCAAATCGAACTGGTCGGCGGGGCGTTTGATATCAATCCGGCAAAATCCAAAAAGATGAGCAAAGTACTCTATCTGGATCCGAAGCGCTGCTATCGGACCTATGAAGAACTGATTGAGAAGGAACTGAAATTGCCCGAAGGGGTGCGAATGGATTTTGTGGCGGTGACCACCCCGAATAACTGGCATTATCCGATTGCTAAAGAGTTGCTGGAGGCGGGCTTTCATGTAATGTGTGAAAAGCCGATGACGATTTCGGTTAAGGAGGCCCGCGATCTGGTCAAGATTGTCCGTAAGACCCGAAGAGTGTTCGGGCTGATGCATAACTATACGGGTTATCCAATGGTCAAACTGGCCCGTGATATGGTTAAAAAAGGAGAACTGGGAAAGATACGAAAGATCGTCGTCCAGTATCCACAGGGCTGGCTGGCGACGGCCATTGAGCGTACCGGCCAGCAGCAGGCCGCCTGGCGAACGGATCCCAAACAAAGCGGCGGCAGCGGCTGCGGCGGCGATATCGGAACGCACGCTGAAAACCTGTCGGAGTACATTACAGGTTTGAAAATGACACATCTGTGTGCCGAACTGACGACGTTTGTCAAGGGCCGCCGTCTGGATGATGATGTCAATTGTCTTGTGAAATTCAACAACGGAGCCAAAGGGGTCCTTCATGCCAGCCAAATTTCAGTGGGAGAGGAAAACAATCTGGCTATTTGGGTTTATGGAGAAACCGGCGGACTGGAATGGCACCAGGAGCACCCAAATTATCTTTATGTCAAACCGATTGGCAAGCCGATGGAGGTTTGGATGCGAGGCAATCCATACGTCGGACAATGCAGCCCGGCCGCCGGCAGGGCAACCCGCCTTCCGAACGGACATCCAGAGGCCTTTATTGAGGCATTTGCCAATATCTATGTGAACTTTGCCGAAACCGTTCGGGCGCGGAAGGAACATCGTAAACCGGATCCACTGGCTCTGGACTTTCCGGATGTTCATGACGGGCTTCGCGGAATGCAGTTTTTGGAAACACTTCTGGCCAGCGCCAAGAGCAATCAGAAATGGACAAAATTCAGGACATAGGAGAGAGAAAATCATGGCACGACCGGTGACAATTTTTACGGGACAGTGGGCGGATCTGAAACTGGAAGAACTGACCCCAATTATGGCCGATTTCGGCTATGACGGCCTGGAACTGGCCTGCTGGGGCGATCATATGGATGTTTCGAAGGCCTCTGCGGACAAGGACTATTGCAAAAAGCAAAAGGCCATTTTGGAAAAGCATAATTTGAAACTGTTTGCCATCAGCAATCACCTGGCCGGGCAACTGGTTTGCGATCCGAACAATGACAGTCGTTCGGACATGTTCGCCCCGTCCGATTGTGCCGGCAATGCGGAGAAAAAACGGGCCTGGGCCGTAGAGACAATGAAGAAGACCGCCCAGGCCGCCCGGAATTTGGGCGTTAAGGTAGTCAACGGATTTACCGGATCTTCAATTTGGCATATGCTGTATAGCTTTCCGCCGGTGTCCGATCAAATGGTGGAAGAGGGCTTTGCGTATTTTGCGAAGATGTGGAATCCGATCTTTGACGTATTTGACGAATGCGGAGTAAAGTTTGCCCTTGAAGTGCATCCGACGGAGATTGCCTTTGATATTCATACGGCTCGCCGCGCCCTGGAGGCGGTCGATAACCGAAAGACATTTGGTTTTAATTTTGATCCGAGCCATTTGTACTGGCAAAGGATCGATCCGGTTTTCTTTCTTCGGGAGTTTCATGACCGGATTTATCATGTCCATATGAAAGATGCCGCTTTGCAGCTGAATGGGATAAACGGGATTCTGGGCTCGCATTTGAATTTCGGCGATCCGCGGCGCGGATGGGATTTCCGTTCATTGGGACATGGGGGGGTGAATTTTGAAGAGATCGTGCGGGCCCTCAATCAGATCGGTTATGACGGGCCGCTTTCGGTCGAGTGGGAAGACAGCGGAATGGATCGAATGCACGGAGCCAAAGAGGCCTGTGAGTTTGTAAAGAAAAAAGATTTCACGCCGTCGAAAGTGGCTTTTGACGCGGCTTTTGATCAGGACTGACCGATGCGGAAAAGGATTCTATGAAAAAATCAGGTTCTTTTACTCGCCGGCGATTTTTAAAAGAAGCAGGAACCGTTGCGGCCGGTCTGGCGGGATTTCCTTATTTGATCCGATCGTCGGCATTGGGATTGGGCGGCGCTGTCGCACCGAGCAATCGCATTACCGTCGGTTGTGTAGGGATGGGATGGCAGGGCGGATCAAACCTGGGAGCTTTTCTGGCGGAATCGGATGCGCAGGTGACGGCGGTTTGCGATATTGACACGAATCACCTGAATGCGGCAAAGAATCGGGTCAACGGTCACTATCGAAATACGGCCTGCAAGAGCTATACGGATTTCCGTGAATTGATGGCCGATTCGAGCATCGATGCGGTGATGCTTGCGCTGCCGGATCACTGGCACGGGATTATCGCCGCGGCTGCGGCCCGGGCCGGAAAGGATATCTACGGAGAAAAACCGCTTACGCATACGCTGCGTGAAGGACGGATACTCTGCGGTACGGTCAATCGCTATGGAATCATCTGGCAAACAGGCAGCTGGCAGCGGTCCGAATCGAATTTCCGGTTTGCCTGCCAATTGGTCCGCAACGGCCGGATCGGGAGGGTGCATACGATAGAGGTCGGTTTGCCTGCGGGCCATTCTGATTTTGGGAATACGCGCGGACAAGAGACGATGGGTCCCCCGCCGGCAGAACTGGATTATGAGACATGGCTGGGGCCTGCGCCGTGGGCGCCGTATTGCCCGGCCCGAGTGCATAAAAACTGGCGTTGGATTTATGATTACGGCGGCGGACAATTGATGGACTGGGTTGGTCATCATGTGGATATCGCACACTGGGGGCTGGATCTGGACCGCAGCGGCCCGGTGGAGATGGA
>JAKJEN010000217.1:0-351 GCA_022705405.1 Planctomycetota bacterium
GCGGGGACTTTTGCACAGGTCGGCCAGCATCTCCGTATGTCCGGGCCAGGGCGCATCGGCCAGTTTCCAGCTGGCCTTGCTGATCGGAGCGGTTACTACCGCATCGATCAGGCCCTCTCGGGCCGCCTGTACCGCATCCGTACAGAAGCGAAGCGAACACTCGCCGCTGACCCGCGTCGGGCGGCGCAGATACGACGGCACGGAGTACTCATCATAATCGGCCACCACTACCTGCCTCGGATAATCCCGGCTGAGTTTTTCATGCGGGCGGCGGATCCAGAAAGGCGGCAGTTCCGCCAGATCGGCCGCGTATTCGAGGTGTTCATCCAGCCCGAAGATGATGTATTTGGC
>JAKJEN010000217.1:361-3308 GCA_022705405.1 Planctomycetota bacterium
GATCGCCCAGGGCTTTGACAATAATTTCCGGCCCGATGCCGCCGGGGTCGCCCATTGTGATGCCGATTGTCAACGGCCGTGAAAACGAGTTGTCATTATGCTCAGCCGACATACGATCAATATCCCATCTGTTTGAGCAGATCCGGCGTAAGAGACGATTTTTCGCCGGCCAGTTGCCGCAGTTGTTTTTGGATAATCTTTACGAGGATATCGGTTTCGATATTAACCGGATCCCCGGCCTTTGACTCTTTCCATGTGGTATGGGCCAGTGTGGCGGGGATTAAGGCGACGGTAAAGCCGGTCTGATCCATTGAGGCGATAGTCAAACTGATCCCATCAACGGCCACGGACCCTTTTTCCGTCATCTGTTCCAGCAGGGCGGCTGGGACCTCGACGCGAAACTCTGCGAATTCCGCTTGCCTATGGATGGACGCAATACGGCCGACTCCATCCACATGCCCCTGCACAAAATGCCCTCCAAATCGGCCGTCTGCCCGCATTGCCCGCTCTAAATTGACCTTCGATCCGGCTTGCAGTCCTCCCAGAGTGGATCGGTTCAGTGATTCCCGACTGACATCGAAGACCCCCAAGGTCTGGTTTATGGCGGTCACAGTCAGACAGACCCCATTGACGGCAATGCTGTCGCCCGGCTGGGTTCCATCCGCCAGTTTACCCAATTCGATCTCCAGTCGTTTGCCTCCCGGCTGAGCACGGCAGGAACGAACCAGACCTGTATGTTCCACAATACCAGTAAACATAATTTCTTTCACTCGAATGTATTTAAATTTCTATATATTCTATCTTTACAGGCCTTCAAACGCAACGGATTTCAATCAGATCTGCCAGAGGGATTTATGCTATATCCTGAATATGGCTTCTCAAAAGCCGGTGTTCGATTCTGATAACATCTTATAGGCAAGACGGTTGCAGGGAGATGGAAAATCATTGGATTTTCTTCAGCCGCTGCTATATGATAAAAACAGTTTTTCTGTGCGGGGAACCAGGACTTATAAGATCTACGGGAGTTTTTTGTATGAAAAAAAGAGGTATTTACAGAAATCTTTTCTTTTTTCTCTGCTGTGCGGGCTTTTTGTCTGTACCGGTTATTTCGGCAATGGCCGCGGCAAAAAGAGCTCGGCCGATGGAGCAGATGGGAGGGCCGATGCAGCGTCCTGATGAGATTCGCAAACAGGAACAGCAGCAGCAGGCCCAGCTGGCATTAACTCTGGTGGATCGAGCCCTGGATGATTTTTTTTCGCAGATCAATGAATGGTCCGATCCGGGACCGCTATACATTAAATCCGCTGCGGCGCTTCTGGAAGAAAATCGTCGTTATATGGCGGTGTTGGAAGATCCCCAAAAGGCCCGTTTTATGCTCTTGCAGGGCTGGGTTGAATATGGCGGCGGACAAATGGAATCGGCTCTGATCTCCGGAACCCGGGCCTGCCGATTGGATGCGACCAGCCGGGACAGCTGGATCTCGCAACAGTATTTTTCGCTGCTGGCAGGCAAACGGCCTTTTCAGCCCCGTCCTCCGCGTGCACAAACAGCGCGTCGGATGACAGACATGATGTACGGCGCCCAGGAAATGATGCCTGAGGCGGCCGCTGGGCAATCTCTTTTCGGGTCGTCGGGAAAACTTGAATTTGATCCGGACTCGCTGCGAGGCGATCTGATCGGCAGAACGCTCAATCCTTTTTCCGGGGCCTTTATCGATGGGAAAACCATCGATTATCAGCGCGACCGGCAGACACTTTGTTTGCTGATCTGGGAAATCCCCGAAGAACAGTTCAAAGAAAAAGAATCGGCTGAGCCGACCGAACGCCTGCTATATACCCAATCGCAGACGGGACAGGCGGCCTTGCAGCCGGGAATGGATGAATCCGATACGGTTTCAGATACTTCCGCCAAGGCCGGGGCGGACTTGCAGTTGGAAGCGCTGAAAGCGTTAAAAGAACAGGCCGAGAAAAAAAGCGAAATTCAATTCTTTACGGTTATCACAAACAAGCCGGACCAAAAAGGCCAAGTTCTTAAATACCTGGCCGATCATCCGCATCCTCAGCCGATCCTGTATCCCTATGGGACGGCGCCTGAACTGATCCTGGATGCCAAGACGCCTTTTGTTCTGGCGGTCGATAAAACGGGACTGTTTCGCTTTGCCGGCTCGGCGCAGGGTTTTATGCTTCCGATGATTTTGGAGCGGCTGGCCGGACTTTCCTTTATCAAGGTTTCGACGCAGAGTACGCTTGTGGATCCTTTTACGGGCAGACCGGCAGACCCCAATCGGCCGGCTTTGATGCCGGCAGATCCGAACGCGCCGTTTGGCGGAGCGAACTTCGGCAGACAGCGCCCCCTTTCGTCTCAGCAGATGATGCAGGAGATGCAGGATCAGTCGCGCGATCCGATGGAGCGGATGGCCGCTGAGGATCTGACGCCTGAGGCGTTGTGCGGCGCCGAGCAATTGGCCGCAGCTCGTGATTTTTTTATGCAGGCGGCCGGCCATAAATTCATTTCCTATAAAAAAGGCGTAGAATTGTGTCGACAGGCGATCAAAAACTGCCCGAATTCAGAAAATGCCAAAGCTGCCCGACGTCTGCTGCGGGAATCGGTTCCCGCAGATCGGCGCCAAGAGTATGGGCTGACCAACGAAGAACTGGGAATCTAATGTATATCAGGGAGGAACGGGATGAGCGCATCGTCTAATGCCGGCCATGTACCGGTCATTACTGTCGCGGCTGACTGCCTGCCGGAGGCCTGGGAAAAGGCGGTGCTGGCCGTCTGGGACCAGGGATTGGCGATTCAGACACAATACGACCGGCCGGGTGATCCGCCCAGCAAAGACGCGACGGTTATGGTCGCCGTCAGCGATCCGTTCAGGGAGCCGCGAATCCACAAGAATTTTCCCGGGGGTCCTGAAGAACTGGAGGCCTATCGGCAGGAGGTTGTC
>JAKJEN010000218.1 GCA_022705405.1 Planctomycetota bacterium
CCAAAAGTCTTCTTCCCGGAGCCGGAAGTTGTCTCCGCTTTCCTTCGACTGACACTGAAAACAAATTTGCCGGAAACCCGAATCATTCAGCTGGCCTCGAGGCTTGCCGGCTGCGCATTTTCGCAGCGCCGCAAAAAAGCCGGGAAGTTGTTGCAGAGTCTGTATCCCGCTGCGGCGATTGCAGCAGCTTTTGCCGGACTTGGCCTGTCGCCGGAAGCCCGCGCCGAAAATCTTTCCCCGGATCAGTATTTAGCTCTGGCGGAAATCCTGCTCAGAGAAGCTTGCATTTTACCAGGAAAACCCGATTAAGCACACAGGAACACATCATGCTCGATACTGTCCTTTATGCGTTTGTTCAAAGTGACCGGATGGGTCAGCTCATTGTCCTTGCTCTGATAGGCTTCAGCACCTATGCCTGGTGCATTATGCTGCAGAAAATCTTCGGCCTGCGTGAAATTGAAAAATCCTGTCAGCAGTTCCGGCGCGCGTTTGAGGCGGCCAACTATTCCCCGCTGGCCATGGCCAATACCCTGGGGCAATTTAACGGGCCTCTCAAGGAAATGTGCTCCGCGGGTCTCGAGGAACTGAAAATCATTCTGCAACGCGATGGCGGCGGGCAATGGATTTCCTTCCGGCACTGCCTCTTGTCCAGAAAACTCACGCCGGATGAAATCGATAAAATTCGCAGCACGATGAACCGCATCATGTCCAGCCATACCCTGCAGATGGAAGAGCATATGTCAACGCTGGGGACGATTGTTGCGATGAGCCCAATGATGGGTTTGTTTGGCACGGTCTGGGGTGTGATGCTGACTTTTATCGGCATTGCCAAGGCGGGCCGTCCGGATCTGATGGCCATTGCCCCGGGTATCAGCGGCGCATTGCTGACCACGGTTGCGGGTTTGATGGTGGCCATTCCTTCACTGACCGGGAACAACTATATCATGTTTTTACTGCAGACCATCGATGTGTCCATGGATACCTTCTGCGAAGATTTTATCACCAGCCTGCGCCTCGAGGAAACCAAACTTCCGCAGGATATCGTCAGGAGTAATGCGGCGGCAGAGACCCCCGTTCAGGGAGAATCCTGATGCGTTCCGAAAAGCGTAAACGTAAATCGAAGCCCTTTAACAGCATTGACCTGACCTCGCTGATGGATCTGACGTTCATGCTGCTGATCGTCTTTGTTATCACTGTACCGGTCATCGAATATGCCACCGATGTCACTCCCCCGGAATTAAACAGCCAGAAACAGGTGGAAAAGATCGAGGATCCTGTGGTGATCACCCTGAATGATGCAGGGGTTGTCAGCATCGATGAACAATCGATAGCCATGCATGAACTCGAAGATCAACTGATCCGCCTGCGCCAGCAACGCGGTGCTGATGTCAGTATCCTGATTCGTGCAGATGGCACGCGCCCCTATGAAGACGTCGTGGCCATTATGCGAGCTGCACAGAAAGCCGGACTGACCAGCGTGTCCCTGATGACCCAGGCCGAAAAACTCGATGCCAGCCCGGCGCAATAAAACCTCCAAAAGCTTTTTTAACCACGAAAAGACACGAAAACTAACGAAAAAAAGTTCGTGAGTTTTAGTGCTGTTCGTGGTTAAAAAAGCTTTAAGTTACGAGTATTGCGCCAAGTCCGGATTCAGGGATTCTTGAAAAACATCATGAAATAGATTGGGATGTGCGTGATTTTGCCTTTTCTAATGATTTTTCTTTCGTTGGAAAGAACAAAAGCCTTTTTGATGTGATAATCTTCATTGCCTACAAACGTATTCAAGGCACTGTGAATGCTATAATCCTTGCCGGATTTCACTTCGATGGGAATCGCAGACAGGCTTTCATAATCATCAATCAAAAAATCGACTTCGCCCTTTGATCGGTTGTCGTAATAGTATAATTGATGGCCGTGTGCCATTAATTCACTCGCTACTACGCATTCATATACCGAGCCAAGATTAATGCCGCTTTCATCATTCAAAATTGCCTGGATATTGCTTCCATAGAGGATGCAAGTTAGCAGTCCGACATCGTTAAGATAAAGTTTCAACAGGTTTTTTTTCCCTGAGGATTCAATTAACGGAAAAACGGGAGTGGAAACAGCTTGCACTTGCAGGGCAATTCCGGCACTGATCAGATACTCGAATTCATCTTGGTAATCGATAAACGACTTGCCTTTTTTATTCTCAATTTGGCATGCTACTACACGTTTTTTCCGGTTGCCCATATTGGATGGGATCAGATCATAAATCCTGCGGATTTGCAGTTTTTTTTGCAGATCATATTTGGATGCGTCCGTGGCGTAAAACCGATGAATTTCTTTTTGAATTTCCCTGACCCGATAAATATTTTTCTGGCTGATCCAGGCATCAACAGGTTCTGGCAGTCCGCCGACGATCAGGAACTTGCGAAAGAAGTCCAACATCTTGTTGTGCAAAGGTTCATCCAACATTTCCATTTGCATGAATTTATGCTGTAATGCGGCTATGCTGTTTTGATTCAGTCCATTGGCGTATAAAAACTCTTCGAAATCCAGAGGGTACATTTGAACTTTCCGGACACTTCCCATGGGCAGTGAGGTTGTTTCGGCTAATGCTATGCCTAATAGAGAACCGCTGCAGATATAGGTGAAACGATTGTCCTGTTGCAAAAATTTCAGCAGGGTGAGCAAATGCGGATAGGCCTGAATTTCATCAATGAAAATTAAAGTATTGGATTTTTCATGCATTCTGTTTCCAGCTGAAATGCTGACGCGCAAGTAAAAATCTTCAACCGTGCCGACATTGGAAAAAAGACGATCCTGTGAATAATCCTCAATCATATTGATTTCAATGAAATTGGGAAATAATTTTTGCCCAATATGGCGGACAATGAAAGTCTTGCCAACTTGACGCGCCCCATCGATGATTAGGATTTTGGGACTGCCGGATGACA
This sequence comes from Planctomycetota bacterium, assembly GCA_022705405.1. Taxonomy (GTDB): domain Bacteria; phylum Planctomycetota; class Phycisphaerae; order Sedimentisphaerales; family Anaerohalosphaeraceae; genus JAHDQI01. The sequence continues at coordinate 2,940 of JAKJEN010000218.1, forward strand.
AATGATCTTCGATCAGTGAGGAAATTTTTCTGTAAAGCATATACCTATCTTCCCTGCAACATAAACATAGCATAATCCAAATTTTTCACTTTTCAATATATTTATTGGGAAATATTTCTACTTTTCAATATATTTTTTTTAAAAAAATGCCACTTTTCAATAAGTTGTAAGGGGGCTGGAAATTGCTGACATTCCGTTATAAGGGGGCAGGGTGCAGGGGGGACGTACATACGGCAGGCTAAAGCCCGTACTACATACGGCAGGGGTAATACTCGTAACTTACAGCTTTTTTAACAACGAAAAGACACGAAAACTCACGAAAAAAAATTCGTGCTTTTTCGTGCCTTTTCGTTGTTAAAAA
>JAKJEN010000219.1 GCA_022705405.1 Planctomycetota bacterium
GAACCGGCGGCACAGCCGGGTGATTCTCTTCTGAATCAGCGGCACCTCGGCGGCCGCCATCTCCACACCCAGATCCCCGCGGGCCACCAGCACCGCGTCCGAGGCGTGGATGATGGATTCAAGATTCTCCACAGCGCGGGGCTTTTCAATCTTGGACACGACCTTGATCGAAGAGCCCTTTTCTACAAGCGACTGCTTTAAACGGACGACTTCTTCGGCTTGCTGAACAAAACTCAGAGCCAGATAATCCAAATCGTTTTCCACCGCCCAGTCCGCCCACTGCCAGTCATACGGTGTGATGGCCGGAATGCTCAGATCGGTATCGGGCAGATTGACTCCTTTGCGGCTGTACAGCGGCCCCCCGACAAGCGCCTTGCAGCGAAGAATGCCCTTTTCTTTAGACTCCGCCTGCAAGACAAGCGATCCGTCGTCAAGCAGAATGCGCTGACCGATTTGGACGTCCTCGATGAGATTGGGATAGGAAATCGAAAAGCGCTGAGGAGTCCCGACGATCTCCTGCGCGGTAAGAATGACCTGGCTGCCTTCGGTTATGATTCCCCCGTCCGGTTCGATTCTTCCGGTGCGGATCTTGGGTCCGCACAAATCGCCCATAACCGCCACGGCGTGAGGAAATCCCTTGGCCGCCTGACGGATATTCTCAAGCAGGGCCCCGTGCGTCTGCCGGTCGCCGTGAGAAAAATTCAGACGAAAGGTTGTCACGCCGGCCTCGATGAGCTGGCGTATGCGGTCTTGATCTTCGGTGGCCGGCCCGAGCGTGGCGACAATTCCTGTTTTGGTTATCATTTGGATTCCTTTGCTAAAGTCCTCAGGTTTGCGCCCCATTGTAGCGGCCGTAAGAATAAAAACCAGATTATTTCAATCCAGAACAAAAATTGTAAATTGCCCGAGCATCAAACAAAGACACGTTCCTCTCTCTCCAAAGCACCGCAGCATTCCTCTCTTTCTTCCCAAGACCCTTCCCAAGACCCCGCAGGGGCCGCCATATATTAGCCCCGGATGCAGCGCAGCGAAATCCGGGGGAAAATAAAACTCCCCCTCATTCACACTCCCCCTCTCTCAATCTCCCTCAGCCCGCGCAGCGGGCGATATCTTTTAGCCGCGGCCGCCGGCCCGTGAAGCAAAGTCTCTCACGCCAGCTTATGTCCAATCTGCTCCTCTAAAATATCCCGCACCGTCAGCGGCACAATCGTCTTGCCCGTTCTCTTAAAAAACGCCCCGATCTCGCTGATCGCCTCGCTCGAAAAATCAAATGACACAAAAAAACCCTTCATCCGATCCTCCCGCATCATCACCGCCTCAAACGAATCAATATCCGGCCGCCCCGCTTTCTCCTTCTGTTTAACCTGGATCGGATACCAGACATCCATAAAATCCAGTTCCCCCGCCTTCTTCTTCGGAACCGCCGACACCGGATAAATCCGCCCGTCTATCCCCATATCCCCCACCTGTGCCTTGTTCGGTATCCCCCCCAGCGCAATGACCGCCCAGTTCTCAAACTCAAACGGGGGGATCTTCCGCAGTTGTTCCTCCGTCCACGGCAGATCCCGCACCACAAACCCCCGCCCGATCCGCCATAACTTCTCGTCCTCCTTCATCCCGCACACATCCCGCAGCCGTTTGGCCATCACGCGGCAGGCCGTCGGCGAAACGTCAATCCCGATCCACTGCCGCCCCAGGTTCTCCGCCGCCACTAGGGCCGTCCCGCACCCGCAAAACGCGTCCAAAACAATATCATTCTCATCACTCGACATTTTGAGGATTCGTTCCATTAACTTAAGCGGTTTTTGTGTAGGATACCCAAGCGATTCCGTGCTTTGCCCTTGAACCGGACCAATATCATCCCAAACGGTTCCAAGAGATACACCTTGACCTTCATCTAAATATCTTTTTTGACGCGGAACTGCTCCCGGTTTTGTTTGGACAATTAGTCCTTGCTCGTACATTTCTTGCATTTTTTCTTTGCTAAAACGCCAATATCGCTCGACGCCAAGAAATTCATAGTAAGGATTTCCTTTTGATTCAGCACCGCCTCCCGGTGCCCCAAGATCCCCCAAGGAATATCTGCGGCCAGTTTTCGGTTCAATATTTTTATAATTTTTTTCAACGTATTCCGGATCATAAGGTTTATATTGATGTTGAAATTCGTAATTATCTGTTTTGCTGTAAAAAAATATCGTATCGTGAATACGTCCAAGATGTTTCGATCCTTGTTTTGCATCGCTGTGAGCAGACTGCCGTTTCCAGATAATCTCATTTATAAACTGATTTTCCCCGAAGATCTGATCCAGCATGACTTTGACATAATGGGAGGCGTGCCAGTCGCAGTGATAATAAAAAGAGCCGGTCTTTTTGAGTACCCGGTGCAGTTCGACGCATCGCGGCCGCATAAACTCGATATACGCCTGCGTCGAGGCGTGCCGATCCTCGAACGAGCGTTTTTCCTTTGTTTCGCCCCAGAACACCTCGTAATTGCGGTTGCTGTTACAGGTTATCCCCGCAGTAGATCACCCGCGTATCCACCACCGGCGACGGCCGTCCGGCCGTCAACTTGGCAAGTTTACTTTCCCCCTTCGCGGCCTTCTTCGTGCTCTTTTTCTTTCCCATAATCCTTGTATCCTAATGATTGAACCGTAAAACACAAGACCAAAACCCGTTCCTTGTCAAGAGCCGGTATCTGCCGTACGGAGGAAGGAGGCGATCAAGTCCCTCCCGTCCCTTCTGTCCATCTTGTCCGCTTAGTTCCTGTCTGTCCTTTTCTTTTTATAAATTTTGCTCCCTCCGCAATTTTCACTTTTACCATTTTCCTTTTTAATTTTCTTCGTGTAAATCCGTGTTAATCCGTGGTTAATTCAATTCAAAAGGCAAAAATAAAAAGGCAAAATTGAGGAGTTTCCTTTTAAACTTTTCCCCTTTTCCTTTTTCCTTTTTACTTTTCTTCAATCCGTGTAAATCCGTGCTAATCCGTGGTTAATAATCCTTTATCTGCATTGATCCGTGGTTGATAAATAAATTCAAAAATGAAAGTATAAAATTTTGTTCCCTTCCTTAATTTTCACTATTCCCATTTTCCTTTTTAATTTTCTCCGTGTAAATCCGTGTCCATCCGTGGTTAATACCTTTTTTTTGTATCCGTTTTCTTTTTGATTTTTAATTTGAGTTATGGTATAATATCCGGCTGTTGAAGAAGGAGTTTTTGGGCTATGAAAAAGAAGGACAAAACGAAGGAGATAAAAATGGGCTGCCAAAAGAAGGAAAACCCGATCACAAAT
>JAKJEN010000021.1:0-256 GCA_022705405.1 Planctomycetota bacterium
CCGGTGTGACGGGCAAGGTGACGGATAAAACCCGCCAGTACCTGTACGCGATGAAGATGGACTGCCATCGTTTTGCCGATCTGATTAATGACCTGCTGGATGTGGCCAAACTGGAAGCTGGCAATATGCCGATTACCCGCAAGGTGATGGACCTGGATGCGCTGATCCGAACCGCCGTCAAAGAATTTCATGAAGAATCCGTAAAAGCAGGCATCCAGTTAAACTGCCAAACGGCCGGGACCATTACTCCCATTTT
>JAKJEN010000021.1:273-20982 GCA_022705405.1 Planctomycetota bacterium
AAAAATCCACCAGGTCTTGCGCAACCTGATTCGCAACGCAATCCAGTTTACTCCTGCCGGCGGGCAGATCACCGTCTCGCTGGAGCCGCAGGGTTCCAGCATTGTCACCTGCGTACGAGATACAGGCGTGGGAATTTCGCAGGATATACAGAAATACATATTTACCAAGTTTTATCAGGTGGCCCGTCAGGCAGGTCCCGGCTTCAAAGGAAGCGGACTTGGGCTGGCCATTTGTAAGGGAATTATTCAGATTCACGGCGGTTCGATCTGGCTGGAAAGCGAACCCTCCAAAGGAAGTCGTTTTTATTTTTCGCTGCCAAAGACAGATCCGCAACTCTTTCTCCACAGCCATCTGAAATCGCTAAGCAAGGAAAAAAACGGAGCCGCCAAACGAATGGCCCTGTTGATGGTTCGTTTTGAGGGAGCTGACTCACTGTGCCAAATGCAGCCAATCCGCGACTCAGCTGGACAGATAATCAATGATCTGCTGGCCCAGAGCCGATTTTTTCTGACCTGCGGAACGGATTTGGCCATCCAGACCGACGACTGCGAAATTACCTTTCTGATTAATGAATTCGGTCAACAAAAGATCGAGAAAGTCTGCAAACGAATTGAAAAAATGATCCTGCACCATTTGAAAAAGAACTTTTCTGATGCCTCAATTCTGCCGATGATGGCAATAGCAGAATATCCTTTGGATGCGGCGGACCCTGTACAGTTATCTGCACAGGCCCGGGCAAAACTTACTAAAATAGCCTGCACAACAGGATCAGGCGATAGAGAATAAGCAAGGAGAAGTAACAATGTTTGATTTTTTCGGGATTAAGAAAAAAACCAGAAAAACGAAAATTCTCGTCATTGACGATGAGCCGAACATAGTCCAAACTCTGAAGGATCGGCTTGAAATGAACGAGTACGACGTTGTGACGGCGCACGACGGACGAGAAGGACTTCAGCAGGCGGAAAAAGAGTCTCCCGACGTCATTCTTCTGGATGTTATTATGCCGATCATGGACGGCCATGAGATGCTTGAAGTCCTCCGGCGCCAACCCTGGGGCCAGGAAATTTCGGTCATCATGCTGACCGCCCGCAGCCAGACGCAGGATATCGCTCGGGCCAATTCCTGCGGGATTGACGATTATATTGTCAAGCCGTTTGATCTGAGCGAACTGCTCGAAAAGATCGAGAGCATTGTCGAACAGCGCAAAGCCCTGGCTCGCTGATTAAGCCAAAACTGATCCCCCCGCCGTAAGCCCTATCTGGCGCATTGCCCGTTTCTCCGGGAAGGAAGACCGGGCAATGCGACGGTTTTTCAATTTAAAAACCGTTCAAATCTCCCTCCAACTCATTGGATGATCATTGACGCTTTCAAGCAGTATCTGCTGAATCAGCCATCGTCCGTTCGGCTGCCGAAAAAATTCAAATTCAAGAGACACAAACAATAAACTGCCGCCGACGGCATACCGGCTTCTTTGAGGATTCAGATGCACTCGAAATCGGACCCGACTAATCGCCCTACCCCCTTCGATTTGCAGATTAAAGCCCCGTTCAAGAACCCGCTCAAGACAGGCGTTTTGGAGAATACTCTCGGCCGCATTCAGAAGTGAATCTTTGCTTCGATGCACCGGATCCATATAGGTGTCGGCGATACAGAGCCCCAGTTGATCAATTCGCCCCTCAACGGCCGATGTACGACAGTTATTCAAAATCGTTCGGATTTGCTCTGCATCGGTTTTCACAAGCCAATCAAGTCCAAAAGCCAATGCGCCGATCAGTAAAGGAACTATATACGGCCATCGCTTCCAGCCCGGCCTGATCTGGCAGACTATGCCGGCCGCCACCAGCAGGATCGCCGCCGCGGTAAGCAAAATCCAGGGCGATTCATAAATCGACATTATGCATCATCCAACGGAAAGGTTTGTTTCCTGAGACGATCGTTAATTTGCTGATCGGTCAGGTCCAGACGAAGACCGGTCAGCGTAATATATCCGGCAACCAGAGCCAGAGTATCGGTGGTCGGCTCCTGGGCCTGAGGATCCAGATGCCCGCCGCCGGTGAGGATGTAGGCATTCTGCCCGTTGGCATCGGATCGAGATCGGTAAGATTCCTCAAATCCGTGTGTGGACTGGGGTACAACCAGCGTCCCTTTGGGTTTGCCTTTGGACAAAGGCGGAATATTCAGGTTGATCACATTCGCAGGAGGGATCGGCAGAAGACGCTGAAGGATCTGCACAGCATATCCGGCCGCTGCCTCAAAGTTTATCGGATCATCCATCGCGGCGCTGATCGCCACAGCAGGCAGATCATAAAAAGCGCCCTCGATAGCGCCGGCAACCGTACCGGAATAAAAAACGTTAATGCCGACATTGGCGCCGCAGTTCAGCCCGGAAGCAACCAGATCCACCGGATCATCAGCAGGGATCAATTCATTCATGGCCAGTTTAACACAGTCGGCCGGCGAACCTTCGACGCTGTAGCCGGAGAATTTGCCGACGATTTCGACAAAATCGCAGCGGATTTCGCGGAGAGAAATGCTGTGGCTGGCTCCGGAGCGGACATCCGAGGGGGCTACAACTGTAACCCGGCCAAGCCGGCTCAGATGCGAGTAAAGAGCAGCCAGGCCGGGGGCAAAGATGCCGTCATCATTGGTCAGCAATATATGCATAGAATCAATCCATTTTCACAAAGTTTTGCACATATCGTATCCGTTTTTTAACCCACTGTCAATTGACGATTTGGGCGGATTGCTTATAATAACGCCATGATCCAGCTATGGAATAGTAAACACAGCGATCAACTGTCCGTGATGAGCCGCCTGCAGGTACGAGCTTTTGATGCCTGGGCGATTGAGCAAATGCACATTCCCGGAGCGGTTCTGATGGAAAATGCAGGCCGCGGCGCCGCTCAGTGTCTGCTGGACAATATGCATGCTATTTCTCGGCCGCGAGCAGCCCTCTTCTGCGGAAGCGGCAATAATGGAGGAGACGGCTATGTTATCGCCCGACATCTTGCCAATGCAGGAATCGATGTTGTAATCGTCCTTTGCAGCAATCGCGATCGTATACGCGGCGATGCCGATATCCACCTGAAAATTGCAGAGGCCATGGGCCTGCCGATCTGCACCTTGAATTGGGAAAAAAATCTCCTCCGACAGGTCCAGCAAATAACCGCAGGAGCGCACTGGATCGTCGATGCGCTGCTTGGAACCGGCCTTCAGGGTCAGGTAAACGACCCGATGGCCCGACTGATATGCGCTCTGAATACAGTCGACATGCCAATTTTGTCAGTGGATATCCCCTCCGGTCTTGACTGTGACCGAGGCATTCCCCTGCCGATCTGCATCCAGGCCGCAATGACCGTCACCTTTGCCGCATTGAAAAAGGGATTTATAGAAAATCCCGACTGTCATCAGGTCGCCGGCCGTATTTATATCGCATCCATCGGAATTTCTCCCTGTCGGATGAGAGGCGCATAAAAAAGGCGGTTCTATGTCCGCCTTCTATTTGTCTTTTTGGGGAAAGATCAGTTTTTACTGGCCAGCGTTTCATAGCCGAGCAGATAATAAAACTGCTTCTGATTGAACATGGGTATCGAGAGCAGTTCGGCTTTTTTGGCCAGCGCCTCATAAAGAGCGATTTTCTGCTTGGATTCTTCATACCGCTGCTGTGCGGCAGGATTCAGATCCAGTTCAATCGGGGTGGGCTGATTCAGACGGCGAGGCGGTTCTCCGATGACGATAAAATCAGTATTGACATTGACTTGATCATCAAGGGTGCCGCCCCAGCGAAGAATCATCTCTTTTATCCGTTCGCTGCCGTCCGGATCCATATTCCCATCGCCGTCAAGATCAAACTCGCCGGCTACGACAAATCGATTGCTGGTTTTGGGATCCCATATCAGATTGGCAACGATATCCTCCTGAACGATGGGGTTTTTGACCGTAGATCGAATGATTCGGGCTGCCGACACATTCTGGCTGACCTGAAAAACCTCAACCTCCGCCTTTCCCTTGCCGTCTTCCGGAATTGGCGCGCTATTATCATAAATGGCAAAAGTAAGACCCCGGTAAACATGGTCTTCCATTCCTACATTCAGATACAGGATGCCGTTTTGCAGGTCAACCCGGATGATGCGCGCATCCGGCTTAAACGCAACGGGTGTTATACCCGGACGAGGCTTGATCCCTTCAATTTTTTCCATAGCGGTTTTGAGCGCCGACTCAGTTTCAGATAGCGTGCTCTGAGTCTCAATCAGCGTCAGCTGCTGCTGTCGTACCTTGGCCTGTTCCTCTTCCAGGCGGGTCTTGACGGTCTGAATCTGTTCGTCCGCAGAGGACTCCATCATTTGTTTCAACTGATCATATTGGGCCTGCACCTGATTGGCGTTTTGCTGGTACAAGACGGCCTCCTGACGAAGTTTATCCTCTTGCATCAAGGCCTGTTCTCTGGCCTGCGTAAAATTGCTTTGCAATTGGGCGTATTGTTCCCGCAGCGTTTCCATTTCCTGTCTGTTCAAATCCAGTGTATGCTTCAACTGCCTGATCGTTTCCAGCAAAGCAATCCCATTGGGTCCATAAGCAGGACTTAGATCCTGTCCCATCGATTCCTGCACCTCGGTTATCCTCCTGGCAATGGAATTGACTTTGACGGTAGCGGGCATTCCCTCTTCCGGCTCAGAACCCGTGATTGTTCGAAACAACTGGTTCAGCAAATCATTCATCGTTCCAAGATAACTTTTTCCGCTTTGAGGGTTGCCCACAATTCGACTGACGCCGCTTTGCTCAGAAGGTGTTGCGAATTTGGCAAGTCCGGCCTTTGCGGCCGCTTCAGCCCCCTGATATTCCTCTGCCTGAAGATAAAAGATGACCGCCAGAGCGGCTGAGATGATAAAGAGAACTACAAAAGTAACCAGTGCAATTTTCATTGCATTACTTTGTCCGGCTCGTACAGCCATTCTTATAACTCCTTACTATAAATATTATTACGGTTTCATCACCCCGGCCAAAGAAGGGGTCATAAAATGGATAGTATCATAAGAGAATCGGCGGCTGTCAACAAAAAACGTTCATTCTTCTCTACTTTTCGCCCTTTACAGTAGATATTGAATATTTATCTCTCACAGGTTAAAATTTGTCTTTATGAAAAAAAAGACACCAAAAATTATTGAAAAAAGACCTTCCTGCGGCGACCTTTTTCAGCGTCAGCGGCTGCAAAGGATCTTGGCCGCTGCTGGAGTAGATTCCCGGCGAAAATGTGAAAACTTGATTCTGGAAGGAGCCGTGAGCGTAAATGGCAAGGTAGTCAACCAGCTGCCGGCCTTTGCCAATCCCCAAACTGATGATATTCGGGTACACGGAACTCGAATTTTAAGACCTCAAAAGCATTATTTCCTTCTGAATAAACCCAAAAACGTAATTTGCACCAATGTAGATCCGCATGGTCGAAAACGAGCAATCGATCTGATCGAATGCCAAGCAAGAGTATTTTGTGTCGGCCGTCTGGACTCTGACACCACCGGGGCCATTCTCATAACAAACGACTCGGATCTGACCAACCGACTAACTCATCCAAAATACAAAGTACCCAAAACCTATGAGGTACGTGTTGAAGGAAAGATGGAGAGTCCGGATATCGAGAAATTAAAAAAGGGGGTATGGCTGTCTGAGGGGAAAACCGCCGGCGCCTTTGTCAAGGTATTGAAGCGAAACCATTTAGAGACAATTTTGGAAGTCGTAATCAACCAAGGACTGAATCGTCAGATTCGTCGATCTTTTGCCAGAGTTGGTTTCAAAGTTAAATCATTAAAAAGAGTAAAAATAGGAAATCTTAGTATCAAGGGTATCCCGATTGGATCCTATAAAGTGTTGACTGAATCGCAAATTAAAAGACTTTTAAAGTCTTTTATAAGATAAGCGGATTTTCTTTTTCATTTGCCTCGAATAATTTTATTTACTATCTTTTTTTATAGACATGTGCATGGGGGTTCTCACTTTACTGAGTTTTAACTTTATATTAAGACATTTTCAGGCTCTGGGACCTTTTTTATTGAGCTGCAATACCTGTCTGTAAAAAACAAGCTATCTGCCTCGTTACCTCGTTTCGTCTGATCCGGATCGGCTTACCCATCGCCGGTCCGGACTATTTTTATTGCCTCTTTTCAGTAAACAGGCCGCTTCATCCAGAAAAATAAGATGGTTTGTGATTATTGTTATTTTGCGATCAATATAAAGGCATCCAAACTGTCATCTCGACCTTGCCGCGATTGCCCCATGCATAATAGGGAATCAAGCGAATGGTCAGTTCTTCAGGTTCCTTAGAAGAGATCTCACGATACAGCATATCACGCCACGGGTCGTTTGTTTTTTTTACGGCTTTTCCTTCCAATACCGTGATGCCGTCGAGCAGTTCCGGAAGAAAAATACCTGAAAATGGCTGTTTTCGATTAATTCCTATATCCAGCAGATTCACATTCTCCGGCAGATCCGCCGATTCCAGACAATAGACGATGGGGCCGCGTTTCACAGCGACCAGATTTCGTATTTCTTCAGCCAAGGGATGGGCTTCAATGAATTGGACAGGCATCGGAAAATCCAGATGCAGGCGATCTCCGGGACTCCAATTTCGTTGAATCTTAAAATATGATTGAGGTCGAACCGCCTCCTCGACCGGTTTGCCATTCAGTGTTATATCGGGGTTTTTCGTCCAGCTTGGGATGCGCAAAAACAAGGCGACCTTGCTATCAGGAGCTTCATCGATTGTAATATCAATAGTCTGGCCCCAGGGATAATCGGTTCGCTGACGCAGTTTGATCTGCGAACCATCTGTTAATTGTGTACACACTGTATTGCCGCCGTAGAGATGCACATATAACCCTTCCTTAGAAATACTGTAAACATAGCTTGCTGCCTCTGCGATCATGCGTACGGTATTGGGCGGACAGCAAAAGCAGCTAATATACGGCTCGCGCTGCCGCGACCAGCGGATTGGGATGGGAGGATTATCTACAACCTGCAGCGGATTGGTGTAAAAGAATTTTTTCCCATCGATACTGATGGTTGACAGGATCCCGTTATAGAATAGTAATTCCAGAATATCCGCATAGCGGGCGTCGGCGGTGATATCAAGCATTCGTTTGCTTAAGAGAGCCAAACCAATGGATGCGCAGGTTTCATTATGCGCAGTCAGATTTGGCAGTTGATAAGGCCGGCCATACGCCTGATGCACCAGTTGAATGGATTCATGATCTTTGAAGCAGTCCGGGGAGGCGCCATCATAGAGCGCACCTGTTGCGCCCGTGACATACATTTTTCGGGTAACGATATCCCGCCAGATGCTTTCCAGGGGCTTCCACAAAGCGGGGTTGCCGGTTTCTGCATAGACATCGGCCGCTCCGCTGTATAAATAGTTGGCCCGCACCGCATGCCCGACGGCCTGGGTTTGGTCATAGAAAGGGATACGATCCTGGTTATCATCCGTTCCTTCTTTGACCATTCCTCGAATATCAATCAGACCGGAGGCAAGTTCCAGATATTTGGATTCTTTCGTTGTCCGATACATATCAATAAGGCCCATATAATGCGACGGACAGACAGCGTTATTCGCCAGTTTTTCAGGATGGCTTTTGAATATGTCATAAAGATAATCTGCGCTTTTACGGGCTATCTGAAGCAGATCGCTTTTTCCTGTTGCGCTATGATGAATACAGGCGCAGGTCATTAAATGGCCCATGTTATAGGTTTCAAAATCCATTCTGTTTTTAAATTCTCCGTTTTTCTCTAATTTATTTTTTTCCGCGATAAGAACGGGCGTATGAATATAGCCGTCTTCGCGCTGGACCCTTCCGATGATCTTGATAATAGAATCCATCTGCCGATCTATTTCTTCATCTTTTGTAACCCCGTACACATATGCAGCGGCTTCCAGCCATTTGTAAAAGTCCCCATCGTGCCATTTCGGCCCTTTGTGTCTTCCTTCTTTTGCTCCGGCCGCGATCAGAAAATTATCCCAGGAATGGCTGATTTTGGGTTCCTTCAGAAGATGCCACATGTTTGGAATCATTACGTCATGGCACAGATTAAAGCGATCGCCCCAGAATCCCTCCGTCCATCGCACATCGCCGATCTTGACATTATAAAGTCTGGCACACGGGCTTACAGTGAAATCTGCTGTTTTTCTTTCGGCCGACAGAACAGAGCTGCCGAGCAAATAGATCATAACAATTACAATAAATCCGCCATCTTTCCGGTTGCTTTTATCATACATTGTCATTCCGTCGCCTTTTACAAAAGTAATAAAATCAGTCTATATATTTCAAATATACCGCCTGCGAAATCTCTGAAGCTGAACCTGTCGGACAACGCTGAAAACGAAGATGCAGTTCAACCGGCGCCGCAGGCGTCTCATAACACGGCAGAACGCCGGGGCCGCAGCTGCCGTTCCCCAGCCCGCTGTGTTTTGCATCCAGCGAAAGGATCACTTCCTCTCGAGGTTTTAACTCGGCCGTATGACTGGCCTGATCCAGGTCGGCTGCGGTATAGTGAAGGGCCGAAAATGTCAATGGCTCCTTTGAAACAACCAGCAAGCCGTCGCCATCAGCATCTGTCAGAGAAAGCCAGCGAACCTCTGTTTTGGCGCCGGTTTCCTGCGGTCGGGGATAAGGAATATATTGATCCTTCACCGATGCGGACCATACCCCTACATCGGCGGCCTGTCTGCGATCAACATAATTTTCATGAGGTCCGCATCCATAATAGGCAAGGGCGTCATACGGACGGGCGATACGCAGGACCACTCCAATTCGCGGCAGCATCGGCAGCGAACCAAACGGCTCAAATCGATTATAGGCATCCAGCGAACCATCTCCCCGAATGATCCAGGTTGTTCGGTGATGAAAACCAGCTCCTGCAGGAGCGACGCTGTCCGCCAGCGTTTCGATCTGAATTTGGTTAGGGCTCAAACGATTTAAGCGGAAATGCTTCACGGATCGCGTTAGTTTATCCAGTCCGGCCCGACGCCAATCTCGTGCTCGGCCCTGCCCGAATGCCTTATCATTGTTCGTAACAGCGCGCCAGATTTGCAAAATCGGCCCCGGCGGACCGCCCGTTCTTTGAGCCAGCATTTCTTTTCCATTATAAATCAAAGAAATCAGCGTGCCCGCCGACTGACTGAATACAGCGGAAAAATTCAATCCGATGATATTCACCGTATCGCCTACTTCAGACAGCGTCAATTCCGGCAGTGTTTTTGCGTCTATTTCATGACCGGTCGGCGTATCCTCCCTTAGAAGGATCTGCTGCCAAGCAATTTCATGTCCGGCCGGCGCCCAGATTGTCCGCTGCAGAAGGTGGAAACTCAGCCGCAGTCGATACTCGCCGGGCGGCTCGGCCTCTATGGATGCAAACGGTATGGTTAGTTCAATCTGTTCGCCGGAGGGCAGATTGATCGGTTCCAATCGGCCGGACTGAATCGGAATACCGTTCTTCCAGATTGCCCATCGAGGTTCAAGTTCTATCAAATTGGCGAATCCATACAGGTTGGTCACTCTCACACGATCCTTTTTATCGAAGATCGGCTCGATTCGAACGGGCTGATAGACCTTTTTTACTTCCCATATTTTGGGCGTCAAACTGCGATCTGAAAAGAGCAGCCCATTAAGGCAGAAATCTTTTGAATTCGGTTTGTCTCCAAAATCGCCTCCATAAGCGATATAAGGGCGCCCGTCCTCGGTCTGTTTGTACAAGCCCTGATCCGCCCAGTCCCAGATAAAACCTCCGACCATTCGCGGATTCGAATAAATCTCATCCCAGTATTCCTTCAGATTTCCGACGGCATTACCCATTGCATGCGCATACTCGCACATGAGGACCGGCCGCTGATCGCGGCTGTCCTGAGCCATTTGGAGCAGTTTCGGCCAGCGCCGGTCTGGTTCTGAATTATACAGGGCCTGAACTCTTGGGTACATTCGACTGATGAAATCCACGGACTTCGGATCGCGCGGATCGTTCGTGTCTTCCGCCGTTCCCTGTGCTCCTTCATAATGGATCGGTCGGGTCGGATCAAACTGGCGAATCCATGCCGATAATGCCGCAAAATTAGGTCCGTATCCGGATTCATTGCCCAGCGACCAGATAATTACTGAAGGGTGGTTTTTATCCCGCTGAACCATGCGAATGCCCCGATCGAGGAAAGCCGTCTGCCAATCCGGATCGTTCGCGAGGGCGCCGCGAACTCCATGCGTCTCTATGTTCGCCTCATCCATTATGTAAATTCCGTACTGATCGCACAAATCATACCAGCGCGGGTCATTGGGATAGTGCGATGTGCGCACGGCATTGATATTAAATTGCTTCATCAGGACAATATCCTGAACCATCCGTTCCAGGGGCACAGCTCGGCCGCAGACCGGATCATGTTCGTGCCGATTGACCCCATACAGACGGATCGGCCGTCCGTTGATCATCAGTCGGCCGCCCTGTATATGAACTTTTCTAAACCCAACACGGCAGGAAACGGCCTCGACTGTTTCCTGCCGGTTATCTTTCAGGGACAGGACCAGGGTGTACAGCCAAGGGGTTTCGGCGGTCCACTTTTGCGGATTATCAACAGAACCGCACAGCCACTCAAATTGAGCCGGACCCCGCTGAGGCGTCCTTTCATTCAGTATCTTTTCTGCAAAATTCGGATTCAGAATTTCCTCCGCATTCCGGCTCAGAGACGAACTCCAGACGGATTTTCCTGCCGGATCATACAATTGCGCCTGCACAGTCCATCCTGTGACAACCTGATCGCCGCTTTGGTCCAGTTTCGGCTTAATGAGAATCAGCGCGTTTTGACAAATTGCGTCCATCTCGGTGCGTACGGAGAAATCGGAAATCCGCGTCTGGGCGGTGCAGTAGAGAAATACATCCCTGTAAATTCCGCTGAAGCGCCACATATCCTGATCCTCAAGATAGCTGCCGTCCGAAAAACGGTAAACCTCAACCGCGATGCTATTTTCGCCCTTGCACAGATACGGCGTTATCTCAAATTCTGCCGGCGTCATGCTGCCTTGGCTGTATCCTGCCTGTAGGCCGTTTATCCAGACGTAAAATGCGCTTTCTACGCCTGCAAAATGCAAGAAGATTCGTTTGCCGGACCAGGATTCAGGAAGCCGAAATGCACGGCGATAAGAGCCGACCGGATTTCGATATCGATAAGTCGTCCAATCTTTATCAGGTGCGCCGGTGACTCGCGGCGGATCCACCTTGAACGGATACTGTGAGCTTGTATAGATCGGGATATCGTAACCGTGCATCTGCCAGTTAGAGGGAACAGGAATGGTATCCCAGCCGGCCACATTGTAAGCAGGTTGATAAAAGTCAGCCGGACGCTCCTGCGGACAAGGAGACCAGCGAAACTTCCACCCGCCGTTCAGAGACAGACGGTAAGGAGAAATTTCCGGATTGCAATGTCGAGCCGTTGCTTCATCGGGATAAGGAACAAAGGTCGCACGGGCCGGCAGCCGATTTTTCTGGATTACGTGTTGATTTTCCCAGTCGGGTATATTCGCTGAAGCAGCGGGTTTATCAACCTGGACGCAACCGGTTCCAATGCCCAGCAGCATCAGAACAATCAAACCTTTCTCTGTGACTTGAACAGGACTCATTTTCTATTTTTTGCGGACATTGAAAATGTACTTTTAAATTCATAATTACCCGAACGGACGCGAAAAACAGCGAATGGGCCCTCGCGACCAAGCGGTTCGATCTCTGTCGCCTTTTCAACAGGTCTTCCGCTTTCTTCTATCGGCGCCGTTGAATTGCTGGGAATATAAACGCTGGCGGTTGTGTTTGCTGGTATCGTAATTTTATATATCAAAACGTTCCCTTTTCGCTCCCAGCGGCTTTTAATCCATCCATACAGAGAGCGATATTCCGCTCCGGCATAATCTAACCTGCCGTCCGGATACGGTCTGAGCAGAAATTTTTTAAATCCGTTGACCTGGGGATCCAGTTCGATGCCCGCTGCAAAGCGAAACAGCCATTCCCCCACCGAGCCCAGTGAGTAATGATTAAAGGAATTCATCTGCGGATCAAAAAATCCCTCTTTTTCAGTCCATCCGTTCCATCGTTCCCAGATTGTGGTGGCTCCATGCAGCACAGGATACAGCCACGAAGGATAATCCTCATTCAGCAGCAGTTTCCAGGCCGCATCCGCTCGTCCCATCTCGGTCAGAACCGGATTCAGATAGCGAATCCCGATAAATCCGGTACTTAGATGCCAATTCAGATTTCTGATATTTTCAATCAAATATTCAAAGGCCGGCTCCCGGGCCCGCTCAGGAAGGAGATGAAAGGCCAGCGCCAGCAGATACGCCGTCTGCGTATTAACCGACAGTTGTCCATCCTGAAGAAGAAATTCTTTTTGAAAGGCCATCCGGACATGCTCAAATACATTTTGAAAACGGACCGCATCTCGGTCTTGCCCTATGGCCTTTGCCATCTGGGCTAATTTGGCGGCATTATCCGCCCAACAGGCGGTAGCCAAAAGGGTTTTCATCGGCGATTGTGTGCGAAACGTTGTATCCGAAGGAATGCAAAGCCAGTCTCCATAGTTGTTGCCAAGTTCATGCCGTCGTATGCCGTCCGGGTTGGTCCTTTGAAGATAATCCATCCAGGCGACCATTGCACGGTAATGTCGTTCGATGATCCGGGTATCTTCGTACACGCGCCAAAGCGTCCAGGGAATGATAATTCCTGCATCGGCCCAACCTGCGGCTCCGCACAGCCCATCCAGACCCGCATAATTTTCTTCTTCACGCAAGCGAGGGGCGGTATCAGGGAAGATGCCTTCGGGGGTTTGCGCCTCTTGGATATCGGTCATCCATTTCGTAAAAAATGCGGCGACATCCATATTATAAGCGGCTGTGCGGGAGAAGACCTGCGCATCGCCCGTCCAGCCCAGGCGTTCATCCCGCTGCGGGCAGTCCGTCGGCACGCTCAGGAAGTTGCCTTTCTGACTCCATAGGCCGTTGAGCCAAAGCCGGTTGACTGGTGGATGGGAACAATCAAACCGCCCGGTACGGGTCATATTCGAATGAATGACGCAACCGGCGACAACGCCGTCCGGAGGGCGTTCGCTAAGGCCGTCCAGCTCGACATATTGAAAACCATGAAAGGTAAAACGGGGCTGCCAAATTTCTTCGCCTTGCCCGCACAGGATATAAACATCAACGGCTTTGGCACGGCGCAGATTTTCAGTATAGAGACCGCCATCAGGGCTCAATCGTTCTCCGTGTCTGAGTGTAATGCGCGTACCGGCAGGGCCGCGTACTTTCAGTCGGACCCAGCCGGTAATGTTCTGGCCAAGGTCATAAATCCAAGTTCCCGATGGGCTTTTGTGAACCGAAACCGGTTCAATTGTTTCAATGATTTGAACCGGCTCAGATCGTTGAGCCGCCAGCTGCGCTTTAGGTGGAACTGCCGGAAGAACAGCAGACCATGCCTGATCGTCATAGTCCGGCTGATCCCAGCCGAGAAGCTGATGTCGTGCATCGTATAGTTCGCCCATCATAAAATCCGATGACAGAATCGGCCCGGCTGCGCATTTCCATGACGGATCGCTGGTAACGATTTGTGTGGAACCGTCGGTTCCTGTGATCTCTAACTGAATCAGCAGACTGTTTTTCAACCCATAGCGTCCGCGTGTTTCCTGCCAGCCGACATATCCGCTGTACCAGCCGTCGCCAAGAACGGCGCCAAGAACATTTTTTCCCTCTCGAACCATCCCGGTCACATCGTAAGTGCGGTACTGAATGCGCTTGTCATAGTCCGTCCATTCCGGCACAAACAGGTCATGCCCAATGCGCCGGCCATTCAAGTACAATTCCAATAATCCGCGGGCGCTTGCGTATAATACGGCTTTGCAAACAGCGTCCTTAACCGTAAACACTTTGCGAAACCAGGGCGGCGTGCCCGGCTCGGTAAGCGTGGGTTTTACGGCGTGTTCGGAACGGTTCAGATAATCCGGATCTGCGGCAATCCACTCGGCCTGCCAGTCCGTATCTTTCAGCAAGCCCAGGGTCCAGAATGCAGTCTCTGAAATGGCGCACTTGCCCTGATCATCCCAGATAATCGCCTGCCAGAAGCAGTTCTGGCGGGAGGTTAAGGGAACCCCTTCATAGACAATCTGTGTACAACGGTCATCTTCGATGCGCCCGCTGTCCCATAAGTCGGCCTTTCCGGCGGCAAGAAGAGCTGCGGTAGAAGCCGCCTGCACACGCCGGGCCGACTGATACGTCCCCCGCCGATCTGATTCAAGAATCCAGCTCAAACGAGGCCGCGTCTGATCAATCCCCAAAGGATTTACCAGATACTCACAACGCAACTGCGATATTTTTGTCGCCGTAGCCATTTCGGATTCTCCAGATGCAAGTTAGTCTTAATGGTCTTTTCGGATCCAAAATACAGCCGTACCAAACCACATCAACATTCCTGCTTCCATCAGACGAAAATATGCTTCTTTTGTGAGGATCCCGCCAAACACCAGAAATGCCGAAAAGGCAGACAAGGCCAGTCCGGCAAAAGAGACCGCCTGCAGAATATATTTTGTTTGAGACGTCATTTTGTCTGCTCCTGAGAGATAGGACTCATTTTTTGTTGAATCAAACTGCATACAAGGTAAAGGGTCACAGCAATCAGCCAGGCAGGCAAGACCTGCAGAAATAAATCGGACTTGTAGTTGGCCAGAAATGCAGGCAGTATATTATTGATCCATCCCATCGACTGATACTGATCTTTTGCACTGAGGAGAAAACAGATCCCAAAAGAGCCAAACCATCCTGCGGCCGCAGGCCAACTCATCAAAAGCCCTTTTTGCTCTGCATAATAACGGGCCAGGCCCAGCCGGGGAAACAGCCAAAAATCGATGAAAATAAAGGCCCCCAGCGGCATAAAGAAAAGACCATAATAGGCTACAATCCGATCCAAATAATGCAGTATTGCCGGAATACAGGCCGTAACGATCATAATCGCACCGGCCGCCAGAGTGACGGCCCAACGGCGCCAGTTGGGCGTTGCCACCTGAAAAGCCAGCCCCGCTCGATAAAGCGTGGGATTGGCCGTGGTCCAGCCGGCCAGCAGCACGCAAACGATCCCTGCGTAGCCGGCGCCAAACATGGCGATGTTTCCAGGTGTGGGGTTGGGATCGGAAACGCCGGCAGCAAGTTGAGAGTGAACAAAGGCAGCGCATAATATGCCCGAACAAATCCAGGCAATATAGTGACCGATAAACATCCCAAAAGCGGAGCAAAAACCCATCTGCCATTTTCTGGCGTATCGAAAGATTGTCACATCGCCCATACCCATATGCTGAGCGATATTACACAGCCAGGCCAATCCCACACAATGCCAGAAGCCGTAGTGAATCTGGCCGGGCCTCGGAATACCTGTCCAGATTTTCTCATTGACGATCTGCCAGAAGTTCCCGGTTCCTGTTACGCCCAGAGAGCGCAAGGAGACAATGGCCCCGGCCACGAATATAAACGGCATCCAGGGAGCTACGACTTTGGCAAAATGAGCCAGCCGCTCAAAGCCCAGTACCGCCAGCACGGCAATCACCGCCCCGACTCCTATAGCGGTTAGAATCCAGGGCACGCTGGGCGCCGTCTGACCGGCGGCATAGTTCGGGCTGAGAATATTCACAGGCAGTGTGACTGCCGTTGTAGAAACATTGACCATGGAGCCGGCCAGCAGACATAAGATCAATGCAAACATACCGGAATATATAATGGTCAAGTAAGGTCCGGCGATTTTACGAATCTGCCAATAGATCGTTAAACGTTCTCTTACCGCAATCGGCGCACACATAAAAGCCCAGCTTAATACGGCCAGCGTATTCCCCACAGCCAACCCGACAAATACATCAAATGCCGTGACCCCGTGCATGACCAAAAGGGTTCCCAGAACAAATTCCGTTCCGGCGATATGCTCGCTGGAAAACATCGCGATAAACGTGCGCCAGCCGTATAACTTCCCCTCATCAACGGCTTCGCGGTCATATTCATACAAGGCATCAAGCCGGTCGATAAGGCGGGATTTACTGGATGAGTTCATAAAATACTCCGGTGTGGAAAATGCAAACTTTTGAACTGTTCCGTTGCTCGTATAGACTTTTCATGGGGTTTTCATATCCGTTTGTATCTACTCTGGTTTTCTTTATATTTGTTCTTTCGTTTTTAAGCGTACGCAATTTCTATTCGGAGCCCGTTTGCAGGAACATCCGCAGATATTTCTGATACCGTCCGTACGCATCCTTGGCTTGCGCACAGCCCGGGCCGGGAGAAAAGAGCGTCTGGTTTTGATAAAACTTTGACAGTTCCTCCAGCGAGTTGAAAACGCCCGCCTGAAGACCTGCCAAGTAAGCGGCGCCAAGCGCAGAGACTTCCTCGATTCCGATATAAGCAACATTTATATTCAGCAGATCGGCCAGGAACTGCATAACAAATGTATTCGCCGTGATGCCGCCGTCGACGTGCAGACCGGCAAGCGGGATTCCGCTGTCGGCAAGCATTACATCAAGTACTTCTTTAATCTGGATGGGGATCGATTCCAGAGCGGCTCGGACAACGTGGGCCTTATTGCAGCCGAAGGTCAGCCCTGCAATTGCGGCTTTCAGATCCATTCGCCAATGAGGCGTGCCAAGCCCGCTAAAAGCCGGGATCAGTACGACAGAACTGTTCTGTATAGACTGAGCCATTTCTGCCGTATCGCGACTATCCAGAAACAGTCCCAGTTGATCCCGGAGCCATTGAATTGCGGCGCCGCAAGTAACGATGACTCCCTCCATTGCATAATCCACTCTATCCTGTTTGCTCCAGCAAATGGTTGTGACCATTCCCTGTTTGGAGGGAATGCGTCTGGAGCCGGTATTCAGCAGAATCGAGCACCCGGTCCCCAGAGTGGCCTTGGCAGCCCCGACGCTGAAACAACCCTCGCCTACAGCTGCGGCATGTGAATCTCCAATCATAGAGCAGATTTTAATAGGTTTTGAGAGAAGTCCCTGAAAATCCGAAGTCCCGAAAAAATGAGTTGAGGGCCTGACCTGGGGAAGATTTAATCCCTGCAAAGAAAAACAATCCAGCAAATGAGAGTCCCACTGGAGAGTATCAATATTGAAAAGAAGCGTTCGTGAGGCGTTGGTGTAGTCGGTATAATACCGCAAGCCGCCTGTGAGTTTAAATAAGAGCCAGGTATCGATGGTTCCAAAATATACGCTGCCCGACCTGACGGCATCTTTAATTCGGGGATTTGCCTCGCACAGCCAGAGTAATTTTGTGCCAGAAAAATAAGGATCAATAAGGAGACCGGTCTTTTGATTAACTTGCTCTTCGATCTCTGTGTTTTTAAGTCGGGCGCAAATGTCGACCGAACGCTTGCATTGCCATACAACAGCCGGGCATAAGGGTTTTCCGGCTTTATCCCAAAGGAGACAAGTTTCTCTTTGATTGGAAATTCCGCAGGCGGCAATATCGGGCGTTTTCATGGTTTGAGATCTGAAATTTTCCAAACACTGTCTGACGGAATCAATCACACTTTGATAAACTTCTTCCGGATCCTGTTCGACATAACCGGGATGAGGATAGGAAGAGATCAATGGGCAGGACCCTTTTGACGCAATCCTCCCTCGGCGGTCAAAGAGAACTGTCTTGGTCCCGCTGGTGCCCTGGTCAACGGCTATAAGATAGGTTTCATTCATAAGCGATTCCTGTTGAGTAAATCTTTGGCGCTTTGCGTCAATCCTTCTGGGGAAATACCGCAGGCGGCCATGATTTCCAATTGGCTGCCTGCAGTTGTTTCTTCATCCGGAAATCCGGCTATATGAAAGGGTACGGAAACGCCCGCCTGGATGAGCAGAGAGGCGCACGCCTCTCCCAGCCCGCCGGCACAACTGTGCTCTTCCACGGTAATAATCGCACGACACTCCCGAGCGGCCTTTAAGACAGCGTTTTCATCCAGGGGTTTGACGGTATGCATACTGATCACACGCGCAGAAATACCTTCGCATTCCAGCGCCTCAGAAGCGAATACCGCCTGAATGACGGCCTCTCCGGCTGCAATAAAGGCAATATCAGTTCCCTCGCGTACAGCCAGAGACTTGCCTACGGTAAAAACGGCGCCCGGCTTATGCAGATGCGGCAGGGCGCGCTTTCCGAAACGAATGAATACAGGGCTCCGCATATCGGCCGCCGCTTTTACGGCTTCCGCGGTTTCAAAGTTATCCGCAGGCACAAGTATCGTGCAGTTATGGATAGCCCGCAAAACCGCCAAATCATGCAGAGAATGATGGGTAGAACCCAGCGCTCCATAGCTAACCCCCGAACTGATCGCAACCAATTTGACCGGCTGATCCGAGTAGCAGACATCGTTTTTGATTTGCTCTAAAGATCTTGCCGTCAGAAAACTGCCCGGAGACACTGCATATACGATCTTGCCGGCAGAAGCCAGCCCTGCCGCCACGCCAACCAGATTTTGCTCGGCAATCCCAACCTCGATGATTTGATCGGGAAGCGCTTCGGCAAAGGGAACCAGTTTGCCTGAACCCCGCGAATCGCTGGTTACGACCAGAATATTCCTGTTTGATTTGGCAAGAGCCAGCAGGGTTTCGGAAAACACGTCCAGATTGGCCCTGCCCATCTCAATCGCCGAATGCAAGGTCATGCCCCAATCTCCCGCATTTGCGCCTGAAGTTCCTGAATTGCCTGTTCATATTGTTCGTCGCTGGGTACGCCGTGATGCCAACTGGCGTCGTTTTCCATAAAACGAACGCCTTTGCCTTTGATCGTATGGGCAATTACCATACTCGGTTTTCCGGCCATAAAAGGCGTTGTGCTTAAAACTTCTCTGAGGGCCGTCACATCATGGCCGTCCACATTACGAACAGACCACCCAAATGCCGCAAATTTATCTGAAAGACTTTCCAGGGCGCACACATCCTCAGTTCGGCCTGTAATTTGAAGTTGATTGCGGTCAATTATCGCCGTCAGATTATCCAAACCATAATGAGCGGCGGTCATCATAGACTCCCAGTTGGAGCCCTCTGCCAATTCGCCGTCGCCCAGTAAAGTGAATACTCGATAAGCGTTGCGATCCAGTTTGCCGGCTAAGGCCGCTCCCACGCTGAATGCCAGCCCATGACCCAAGGCGCCGGTATTATGCTCGATACCCTTGACTTTGCGTGTGGGATGCCCCACATAAGGCGACTGAAACCGGCAGAAGGTATCCAAGTCGGAATCCGGGAAAAACCCTTTATCCGCAAGGACTACATACAGCGCCTCAACCGAATGCCCTTTGCTCTGGATATAACGATCGCGCCGCGGATCGTTTGCAGTGTCCGGTGCGACCTTTAAAACACAATTATACAATACATTCAGGATGTCCACACACGATAAACTTCCGCCCGTATGCCCGGCCTGGGCCTTCTTGATACAGCCCAGCAGCCGAATTCGATACTCAATCGATTTTACTTTCAGTTCAGATTCATTCATCGTATCCGCAACTTTCCTATCTATCCGCTGCCACGATATCGGCGCTGTCAGTCTATGCGGCAGATGCGAAGCGCAATATAAGGATTGGCCGGAAGCGGCACCGATCGGCCTTCTTTATCGGCAAAGCGATAGTTGTCTTTTTTTCTAATTTCAAACACGCTTTCAATCGGAGTAATTGTCATGTTCCATGTATCGATCACCTCCACCCTGAATTTCATCCCGTCCGACAGACCCGCTTTATACAATTCAAACGGCCATCGGCTAAGGACATGACGGCCGAAATACCCGAGATAGTACCGACCGTGCTTTCCGGCAAAGGGACAGTCCTGCCATTTGTCGATCGGCTCCAGCCCTTCAGGCGGCCCATCCTCCATAATCTTGCGCAAAAAGGCCAGCCGAGGAGAACTTTGGCCGTGCAGGAGACCGCCTTTAGACCACCAGATTACATCGTTCGAATCCAGATAAGTCTCTCCGTGTCCCACATAAACGCCGGCGATTGCGCCCTCCCAGAAACGGAGCGTCAGTTCCTCCGCTGAAAGGTTCCCCCACCGCTGCGGCAGATTGCCTTCATACTTGACCTCGTCAAATACAACCGGTTTGCGATAGACATCCCGGTAAAGAACAGCGCGGCCGTAGTCCTCGACTGCCGAGCCGTTCTGAATACTTACATGGGTCACCCAGGGCAATGTGTGGTTGTAGAGATAGGTTCCGTTGTGAATGGAACGCAGCCGGCCGTAAGGATCCTGGGTCTGTACAATCTGAAAAAACCGATCCCAGTCATCCGGCGACTTCTCCGACAGAAAGTCGTATTCATTGGCCAGGGACCACCAGACATTGCGAAAGGCCGCAAAACGGGCGATTGTATAGCGAAGATAGCGATCGTCATCGGCTGCGCCCATACGATCAAACCCCCAATGGCCTTTATCATAAGGATGAAAGAGGATGATATCGGCCTCAATTCCCAGATCGCCCAACTGCTGTATGCATTTCTCAAAATGGCGGAAAAAAACAGGATTAAAACGTGTAAAATCCCACGCCGACGGCGAAGTTCCCTCAAAGGGGTACAAAAGGGGCTCATTTTTATTGTAAGCATACCATTTTGGAAAAATACAGAAGCGGATTTTATTGAACGGCGATTCAGACAATGTCTTTAAGGTCTGTTCCTGCAACTTTTCATCCTGATGCGTC
>JAKJEN010000021.1:20992-24746 GCA_022705405.1 Planctomycetota bacterium
GCATAACAGGTGGTTCCAATCTGGCGATACGGCGTACCGTCGGCATAAGCGAAATGATACGTATTGACAACCTGGACGGGACCGTGGTTTTCCTTCCCCGGGCGGATCGCCAGCAGAGTGCCGGTTTTGCCGGACAGTTCAGGGCGGTTGCTTTGAGTCTGATAGGTCCATTCGCCCTGGGTAGGCGGGCTGAAACGAATACGGTAAATACCGCCGCCATCATAAAAACCGCTGATCTTCATACAACGGCCGCCCTGCGTAAACACTGCCGTCAGTTCTGTATTCACAAAAGGATTGCCCTCGGCGGATCCCTCAAGAGATGTTTCAAAGACGCCCCATTGTTCCACTCGGACGACTTCTCCGCAGGCGGTTATTCCGGCAAGAATAAACAACAAGACCCCGGCTGTAATGCCAAGCCGACCCGAAAGCCCTCCGATTCTCTTTCGATCCTGCTGCATACACGACAACTCCTTTTGATTCTCTTTACTGATGATAATATAAATCCCACCCCAGATATTTGGTCGCCGCCTCATGAAGCGCCTGGGCACAGTGAGATCGGGTCATCGCCACATGATGTTCAAATCCGTTTTTGCAGATATGGCCAAGCAGTTTTCTCAGGTCTTTCACCTGGCACACTGCAATGCCTCCATCCATCCTGAACGGGTCCTCTGTAAACTGCCCCTCTCCCAGATATGCCTTGATCCTGCCTTTGGCGTCGTCCGTAGAGATTCTAAAGTAGGTCATGGAGCCGGGAGCCACTTTGCCCTTGATAGCGCCGAAACATTTCTCACGGTCGAGAACGGTGCCTAAAACATCCAACCTGGAAATCTCAATCTCATTTCCGACAAATGACCTGGGATAATTGCTGCAATGAGTGCAGACGCATTTATCCGAATTCAGTCCATAGTTATTGTTCCAGTCCACAAGCGCCGGTATGGAACCGCTGGCCAGCAGAAGCGCGTACATCGAGACGGCTCCGGCAACATCTGTTTCACAGGCGCTGGGTAGGTACCGCTGCCCCATCATAGACATCGACAGGCAGGCGGCGCATCCATAATTGTTTTCAATGGAGTTCCAGCACTGAATAGCCGTAGCGTCCAGTTCATGTTCCTCAATCAATTCATCCAATACAACCAACAGTTTGGCCTGTCGAAGAATACTGTCGGCGGAAATATCGCTCGGAATCTTTCCATATTCTCTTATGGATGTCGCCTTCTTCTTCACGATCGACGCTTTCTCGTCCAGCGCTTCAGCCCGCGCAAAAATCTCAGACAAATCGACAGGGACCACCGTAATCCCCGATGCCTGCAGGATTTTCTCGCTGTACCGCACCGTCTGAAAGGGGCCGGGCCGCGTTCCAAAAGCCCCGATTCGGGCGCTTCGCAATCCCCTCACCGTCCGGCAGACTGCCGCAAAAGACTGCACATCCTGTTTAAAAAATTCGCCATCAATATCGCAGGTGTGCTCAGTGGTATCTGTAAACGGGATATTATATTGATACAAATTATTACAAACAGAAATCTTGCCGCAAAATGCATCCCGTCTGCTCTTCACATCAACCTTATCTGTCTCGTCATTGCAGGCCTGCACCAGAATCGGCACATTCAGATTGGCCGTCTCAAGGGTTTGGATAATCCCAATCTCGTCTCCGAAATTGGGCAGGACAATAATGATCCCGTCAATTTCTTCCCGATGGTTCTTGAACAATTCGGCACAAATCTTTGCCTCTGCACGGGTTTCAATGGCGCCGGCCTTTGTCGCCCCCTCCTCAGGAATCACATAACCGAATCCCAGTTTATCCAGAGCAGCAAGCGCTTTTTTCCGCTGCTCTACAGCCAACTGAGCATTAAAGATATTGCGAGTCCCTATAATCAGGCCAAAAGTAATTTTCTTTTGTATGATTTTCATAAACGACCCTTATTTAAGATATGAAATACCTGCATAAAATCTCTGCTGGATAATGCAATTAAACCAGCAACCGGCAGAATTTCCTCGCCTTTGACGACCATCGGCAATCGGAAAAGTCCCGATCCCTCTTAACCGAAACCCTGAACATATCTCCAACCATAGCTCCTTCATTTCCAAACACAAAACATTCAGACATACTCGGTATCCTATTCAGGAACGGGATAATAACTTACAATAATAAGGCAATAATTGCAACCATCACCAAGAATCAATGAAAACTACCTCGCCAACTTACACTCAATTTTTTTATAGAACAATAGCCAATAGACATCTCCAATATCTTGTTTTTATTTCTTCACTGTTTTGGTTTATTTAAAATATCTAAGAAATACGGCAATTTCCTCCTTGATTTAGGAAACAACTTATCATATATTTGGATTTATGGAGCATTTTAACCACGAACGAAAGGAGTTTACGCCTTACGGTTTTACCTGTGAACAATGGGAACCTCGTTTGATGAACCGTCCGGATAAGCACTCCGAAATCGAGTTAAATTTTTTTGAGGGCGGTTGTTTGACCTATCTTTTTTGGGGGGAACGTGTGTCGATTCAGGGGGGAAATCTTGCGCTGTTTTGGGCTGCCGTCCCGCATCAGATCGTAGATTTTTCGAATCTGAAATCCTATTATGTCATCACGATTCCGCTTCCCTGGGTTCTCCATTGGGGGATGCCGGAGAACTTTTCAACCCAAATTTTAAATGGGCGAATTTTACAGGAGACCGAGCCGTCCACTCTTGTACAGGATAAAAATTTATTTGAACAATGGTTTCGGGACATCAATCAGAAATCAACGTCCGCTCATGAGATTGTTTTACTTGAAATAAGAGCGCGTCTTTTGCGGCTGGCCAGAAATTTAGAAACCGATAGTGTCGTGTCTGTCTCGACTTCGTCAGTTCATCCTGGCAGACAGGTCGGAACCCAGGATTTTAGCAAAATTGAAAGCATGGCAAAATACATTGCGCAGAATTATACTGAACAGATTCGTCTTTCTGATGTCGCTGCGTCCGTAGATCTCCATCCGGATTACGCCGCCTATATTTTTAAAAATACCTTTAGAACCACAATCAATAATTTTGTAATTCAACACCGGGTCCAGCATGCTCAGCGTTTATTAGTCACCTCCTCAAAAAAGATTATCGAGATTGCTTTTGAATCCGGTTTTAACTCATTAAGCCGATTCAACACCTCGTTTAAAGAACTCTGCCACTGCACGCCGCGAGAATATCGCCGTTCTCATCAATTTGTAAACGGTTCATAAACCGCCCCGCAAGGTCAATACAGAGGACGACTCTATAAAAAAAGCTCTTTTGAACCATTCCTCCTCAAATTTAAAAATCTGATTGTGCGTCTGGCCGATTGCTCCCAATACAAGTTTACTGCTTGTTCGAATCGCCTATGGACAATCCGAAGAAGGAATCAGGGTGCAGTTCAACCATCGTTCCGCCAAATCAGCAAACTCTGCCAGATCCACTCGGCAGTCCGGTTCTTCCTGAAGGCCCGTCAAATCCATTTCCGGATGCGCTGTGCAAACCTGTGTCTGCGGATCGAATCCGTCGTCCAGCCAGCTTTCCGTCAACTGCTCCAAGTCCATCAGATCGATTCGGCAATCCCTGTTAAAATCATATGGATCGAAGCGATAACAGGAACGGCCCCGCTCATAAAGCAGCTGGATCATCTCGGCATCCATCGCAAAACTGTAGATTCGCACCTCGTCAATAAGACCGTCCCAGGCCCGATCGTTGGGATTGTCGCTGCGGCTGCCGATATAAACCGGATCGGCGGTAGAA
>JAKJEN010000220.1 GCA_022705405.1 Planctomycetota bacterium
GAGAAGTTCATTCTCGTTGGCTTTTCTCATCAGCAAAAACCGGTCGATATCCAGCAGACAGGACCGCAGGCGGTCG
Source organism: Planctomycetota bacterium (assembly GCA_022705405.1). Lineage (GTDB taxonomy): Bacteria > Planctomycetota > Phycisphaerae > Sedimentisphaerales > Anaerohalosphaeraceae > JAHDQI01. The sequence continues at coordinate 77 of JAKJEN010000220.1, forward strand.
CGCTGGCCGGCCTGCTGCAGAAGCCAGGGCAGTTCATCCGCCTGCCGCAGACTGACGGCCTGCCCTTCAAAATAATCGGCAAGGCGCAGTCGCGATTGTTTCTGGCGGTCTTCGGCGGGGATCAATGCGTCCCGGACAGCTTTGCGTATAAAATCATGGGCAAAGGTCAGCAATCCGCCCCGGCTGATGAGGGCGTTGGACATTGCCAGGTAAAGCGGCGACCATTTCGCACGAGGCAGCTTGCGCCATTCGCTTGGCGGGCTCTCGGTTTGTCCCAGCAGATCCAGCAATTCCGTCTCGGAGAGACCCCGCCTTGCGGCCCAGAGCAGCGAGAGCGTGTCGTCTACCAGGCGGGTACCTCTGCCATAGTCTTCCTGCCAGCGGGCAATAACCTTGCCATACAGCTCAAACGGGTCTTGAGCCCCCAGGTAATAGTCAATCCGTTCGTCCAGTTGTTCATGGATCCCAAAGACCCGCAGTTCGTCCAGCAGGACCTTCAGATAGAGCGGATTGGCGGATGGCGGGGCGTTGATAATCCGGTCGATTCGCCGGGCTTCCAGGCGCTTGGCCTGCAATTTCAGGTATTCAGCGATCAGTTTCCTGCGTTCTTCGGTTTCAAGAAGGGTTACCTCGAATTCCGGCCAGTTCCGCCGGCGGATCTCCTCCAGCGGCCGCCCTGGCAGCGTGGAGACAAACAGCCGCAAATCGGCTGGGGTTTCCAGCGGCAGCCACGGCAGGTCCGGCGCCCGGTCGCTATCGGCCAACTGATTCAGGGCATCCAGAACCAGAACAATCTTTTTCCGGGCCGCTGCCTGATAGAGCCAGACCTTGAAGGCGTCCCGCAACTCGTCCGGCTTGGAGGGGATCTCCTCCTCGATACGCAGATTGCGCTTGAACTCGCCCATGATCCGCCGCAGCATGGCCGCCCAGTCGGCGCTGTAAGGCGAGGCGCCGATATAGTGCTGGATGACAAAGACATCCGGATGCGTTTTTCGGTATCGCCGGACCCAGTTGGCCAAAAGCGCCGACTTGCCGCAGCCGGATTCGCCCAGAAGGACAAGCGGTTGGGAGCTTTTCCTGGCGGCGTGCTCATCCAGCCGCCGGTAATAACTGTCCCGGCCGATATACACCTGCGTCCGGCTGCGTGCGTAGGCCTCGTGGTCCCTCGCTTCCCGGTCCAGCGGGTCCGGCTGTGTACCTTCGGGGTAAAGCGTATTGATCACCGCCGTCAGGTCTTTGAGGACCAGCTCCCCCAGGGCCTCGGGGGTGGGATAGTTTTCCCGAACAGGGAATTGTTTAGCCCGAATCTGCTGCTTCAGGATCCTTACTTTCTCTTTGGACTGTGCATCCTCACTGGCAAAATCTGAGGATTTCCCTTTGATATATTCAGGATCACGAAAATAAAAATAGGCGTGTCCGGCCATCTTCGGATCGCGCAACACGCCGTGGAGGATCTCCAGTTCGGTGACGGATTTGCGGCCCTCAAACTGCTCCTTGAGCCAGGGTTCTGTTTCCAGCAGTTCGGGAGGGATTATGTCCGGCACCCAGCCGTAACGCTCGCCCAGCAGGCCGATGAAATACGGCCGGCAGCGTTTGATTTCCTCAAGACAGATGGGCAGTACCTTGCCTTCGGCGGCCTGCTCGTCGGTCACACCCCATCGCAGGTCTACCTCGCCCCAGACGACATCGCGTGATTCGCACAATTTGCGAAGTTGGGGGAAGATGTATTTCACCAGATAATCCCGTTCTTCCTGCATGTCCCGAAAGGTCGACGAGATAAACACCCGGATCTGACGGTCATTGTATTTCAGATCTGCTGTATCCATCTTACTCTCCTGCCTGGTCAAGGGCGACGATTTCTTCCTGAGGCCTGTCCAGAAAACGTAAAGGAGTTTCAAAAGAATCTTGTGGGGAATTTACACTGAAGGGTATCATTTGGACACTGCGAAGCGCAAAAGGCAATTCGTGCGCCACAACCCCGCTGACAAAGGTAAAGAGCCGGCTGTCTTTTTTACGGCCTGAGAGTTTTTCGTTGAGGAAACTTCGCCATTCATATCCCACCCAGCCCGAATCAAAGCATTCCGGCGAGGTCCCCAGAACTACCATACGTTTTGCCGATTCCAGAGCTGCATCAATGGCCGCGGCGTAGTCGCTCCCTCCTAAAAAGGGTACATTTTCGGCGCTGAAAAAGAGTTTCAGCCCGCTTTCTTTCAGGTAATCATGCAGCCATTGAACGATACTCTGATTCGCAGACCGATAGCGCATCGGATTTTCTGTACGGCCAAAACGATAAGAGAAACTCTCCGTGTGTTCCTGAAAATAATCCAAATCTTTTTTTAATTGTTCCTTACCTTTGGGGGATGCCTTGAGCGTCTTAAAGAACTGCTTTTTGCCGGCGCCATTCCGGACTGTCAAGAGGTCATTTTTTATCGAGCTGTCTAACAATTGTCCCTTGTTTTCCTTGGGTAAAGTAAATTTCGGCAAAAGCGCCTGTAGAAATCCGTTGAGAATGTCGCCCAATATAAAGATGTCCGACTTATCTTTGAATTTTAGACTCATTGAGTGTTTTCTCCCCATTTGTGCATAAAGGATCTTAGCCCTCTAAATAAATCGTCTCCCTGGGCTTTAGTGTAATTACATTCCTTGTATTGATGCATTCATATATGGAGTTTGGAGTGTTTCCATGAGACAGCATCACTATATTTGAGGGGATGTTGATTTCACCAAGCCATTGAATCAGACTATTCTGATCAATATGAAAACTCGGATCGGAAAGAGAAAACAACGAAGCCTTAACCTCTATCTGTTTTCCCTGAATTGAAATGGCCGCTGGATGGAGAAGAATTTTTGCGCATAAAGTGTCCTTTGCCGCATTTCCCAACACAACCAGCGAACTTCCTGGACGGGAAAGATTCTTTTTCAGATGGAATTCCAACCGTCCCGGATTATATTTGCCAGATCCGCAAATCACAATGGTTGTCCCAGAGATATTGTTCAGACATTTCGAATCGGCGACGGTGTCCAGAAAGAATATACCGGAATATGCGGCGTTTGAGGGCATGTTTTTCTTAAGATAGACAGCTATTTCGTCCGCTGCCGGACTGTCTAAGAAGACCAGAGTATGCGGAATTAAATCTTTGTAAGCGTTCACTCAATTTCGGTTCGTTAGCATAATTTCAGTAATTGGCTCCCTTTGTCCGATAATATCGTTAT
>JAKJEN010000221.1 GCA_022705405.1 Planctomycetota bacterium
GATCTGTTTCATTCCCAGCGATGCGAATGCGGGTATCAACTGATCGAAGCAATGAAAAGGATTGAGCAGGAGGGCAAGGGCGCATTGATTTATCTGCGGCAGGAAGGGCGGGGGATCGGTCTTGTCAATAAGCTTCATGCCTACAAATTGCAGGAGCAGGGGCGAGATACAGTGGACGCCAATGTGGAGCTTGGTTTTTTACCGGACAAGCGGGATTATGGTATCGGGGCGCAAATTTGCCGAGATCTTGGACTGCGCAATGTTCGAATATTGACCAACAACCCCAAAAAGATCAGTCGGCTGGAGGTCTATGGGATACATATTGTCGAACAGATCCCTTTACTGGCCAAACCGGGAGAACATAACCGAAAATATCTTCAGGCAAAAAAGAGACGCTTTGGGCATCTTCTCAATGAAGATCTGTAAGGTATGGTTCCTTTTTTAAATCATGTGCATCAGATGAAGATTGTGGCCTTGTGTCTGATCTGTTGGGGGGCGCTTTTATCATTCGGATGTGAAGCGCCCGTTGTTTCGACGGCTGCTGAAAAACCACAGTGTGGGAATTTTTTGCCGGCTTCTGTTCACATTGCCGGACTGACTCAATTGTTAGATAATCCGGATAGCAAACAGCCGCAGACTCTGCGCGTATTTGTGGAATTGCGGGATCTTTATGATTCTAAACTGAAGGCGCCGTTTACGCTTCGAATCGAACTGTATAAATCGGTTCCTCACATTCCCAATCGGCGAGGTTTGCACTTGCAAACGTGGCCGGATTTTGATCTGACTGATTTGAATACAAACCAGGCGTACTGGCAGGATTATCTGAGGGCGTATGAGTTTATGCTGAAGGTGGATCCTCCGGTTTCACGGACAGAAGCCCTGTTGCTTGAGGTCACCTGCCATACCGGCCAGTCGCAGATCTTGAGCAATACATATCTATTGAATCCACAATAACTCCTTTCTGCCATATCTGCTTTAATCGGTGTTTATAGTTGCTTTTATGGGCTTCTTTTGTCACTATAGAAGTTTTGAAATGGACTGACAAACAGATAGAAACGACCGATAATACCTTGCAGGAATCGATAGACAATACAACGATTAACGTAGATGAGCAAGATCTGATACGCCGCTGCCAGAGGGGCGATCAGAAGGCAATGGAGATCTTGATTGTTCGGTATCAAGACAGGTTATATAATACAATTCTTAAAATTTGCTCCAATCCTGAAGATGCCGCGGAACTTACCCAGGAAACGTTTGTCAAAGTAATAGAGAAGATTACGACGTTTAAGGGTAAAAGCACCTTTTATACGTGGCTCTTTCGCATCGGAATGAATCTGACGCTGACTTTTTGCAAACGTCGAAGGCGTTTGCCTGTGCAGTCGCTGGATGGTTCGCTGAATGTACAGGCGGATACGGCGGCAAGCCGGCTGTCGGCCTATCTGACATCCCGGGAAAAACTGGATCCGGCGGATCTGGCGCAGGATCGGGAGATCCGTCAGATTCTTCTGCAAACGCTGGAACGTTTGGACGAGGATCATCGAGCGGTACTGGTTTTGCGGGATATTGAGGGTATGAATTATCATCAGATCGCTCAGATTCTTGAGGTGGAACTGGGGACGGTCAAAAGCCGCATCAGCCGGGCGCGAGCCAATTTGAAGGAATTGTTAGAAACGGTACTGGCATGAATGAACAAGAACGGGAACAGATTGAGCAGTTGATACACGGCTTTCTGGACGGGGAGCTGACCCAGCGTCAGCGTACGGAATTGAAACGTCTGGCTCAGCACAATCCGTCTGTCAAAAAGCAGCTGCACTCTTTGTATCGTCAGAAAGAATTGTTTTCAGCCCTTCCGGTAGAGAAAGCGCCGAAAGATTTGGCTGAAGAAGTCCGGCGAAAACTGGAACGGCGAATGATACTGGACACGGAGCCGGCCGTCAGGATACATCCGCTCGGGCGATCGTATCTGCTGTATCGGCGGATCGCGGCGGCAGCAGCGATGCTGTTTTTGCCGCTGGGTATTCTGGCGATACTGGTGATTCAAATTATAAAGCCGGTCGATGAGATGCCTGTGGGCTCGCCAAGCGCAGTTGTCGAATCTCCCGATCTGTCCATTCGAACGGCCTCCGGCCCTGCGGCCGCCGGCTCGGAACAAACAAAGGTTTTGTCAATGGGCCGTTTGACGCTGGTGACAGATCAGCCCATTGTTGTCAATGAACTGATTAAAAATGGGGTACTTTCCAATCATCTTCTTTCTGAGGCCAGTTCACAGCGGACCGAAAGCAGCGCTGTTTATCGAATCCAGTGTCGTCAAAGGAAGATGCTGTCTTTGCTGAAATCCCTCGAACCGGCCTGGCAAAACAGTTCTAAACAGCGATTGGCGATTATTTCGGAAGATCCGGCTTCTGCGGAACCGATTATGATAGAAGGGATTCGACCGGAGCAATTGATATCGCTGGCCGAGGAAAGCAACCCGGCTCGCATACAGATGATTGCCGCCCATATGCAGCGGCTCAATCGCATCAATCCGGAGGATTATCAGATTCGAGTTGAGAAAGAAGGGGGTCGAGGGTCTGTTCTGGAACCGGTCAAGCCGAGGATCGCCTGGACGGAAGAAAACAAAGAGCGCAGGACGACAGAACCGAACAATGAAGTCCAAATGGTTCTTGTCATTGAAATCAGGAATCAGACAGCGCAATAACAGAAAATGGAGCGAAGGTGAAGGATTCTGGTTTATTAATAAGGCCTGTTGTCTGGTCCTGATTGATGTTCAGGAAAAACTGTCTGCGGTTATGCATGAGCGGGCCGGATTGATCCGAAATTGTGCACTCCTTATTCAGATTGCCCATGCCTTTGAGATCCCTGTTTTGTGGTGCGAGCAGGCGCCGAAGGCCCTTGGCCCGACTGTCAGCGATCTGAAGAATCTTCTCTGCGGCAGCAGCCCCATTGAAAAGACAAGTTTTAGCGGATGCAGGGTCGAGGCATTTGTGAAACGGCTGGAAGAAATCGACAGACCGATTGTGATTTTATGCGGGATTGAATCCCATGTCTGCGTTTACCAGACGGCGGCCGACCTGATCGACAGGGGGCGGAGGGTGCATGTCATCGCCGATGCGGTTTCGTCCCGGACGAGAGAAAATAAAGAGATCGGGCTGGCTCGAATGTCGCGCGATGGGGCCGTCGTCAGTTCAACGGAAATGCTATTGTTTGAATTACTCAAGGACGCCCGACACGAGAAGTTCAGACAACTGGCGGCCCTGATTAAATAAATCGTGTACCGGCTTCCC
>JAKJEN010000222.1:0-2906 GCA_022705405.1 Planctomycetota bacterium
TGAGAGAGGGAATCCTTTTTTCCGTTCCCGAAGAGGCCCCGCCCTTTCCCGTCCTGGTTATTGAGGCCGATGATCCAGGACAAGCGATGTCAAAACTGGTCGATCTGACCGGGCCAATGCCGATGCCGCCTTTGTGGGCGCTGGGATATCAGCAGTGCCGGTATTCGTACTATCCCGATTCTCGTGTCCGAGAGATTGCCGATACCTTTCGCGCCAAACAAATCCCCTGTGATGTGATCTGGATGGATATCGATTATATGGACGGTTTTCGGATCTTTACATTTGATCCGAACCGCTTTCCAAACCCCAAACAGGCCAATGATTATCTGCATTCGCTCGGATTCAAAAGCGTTTGGATGATCGATCCGGGGGTTAAAAATGAGCCGGGTTATTTTGTTTATGACAGCGGCAGCGCTCAGGATATTTGGGTGCAGGACGCCTTGGGAAGGCCCTTTGTAGGCCCGGTTTGGCCTGGGGATTGCGTATTCCCTGACTTTACGATGCCGCAGGCAGCCCAGTGGTGGGCCAACCTTTATCAGTCCTTTCTGGCCTGCGGCATTGACGGGATCTGGAATGATATGAATGAGCCGGCTGTATTTAAGGGCGACTGGACAATGCCGCCTGATTGCCGACATCGCGGCGGAGGCGATCTGCCTGCCGGCCCGCACATTCAGTACCACAATGTCTATGGGTTGCTAATGGCCAAGGCCACACGACAGGGAATCCAGGCGGCACGACCGACCAAGCGGCCCTTTGTCCTGTCCAGAGCCAATTTCCTGGGGGGACATCGCTACGCAGCTGCCTGGACAGGCGATAACGCTGCGACCTGGCAGCATCTCAAATGGTCGATCCCGATGTCTTTGAATCTTGGGCTGTCGGGTCAGCCTTTTAACGGGCCGGATATCGGAGGTTTTGCCGGCAGCGCCGACGCCGAACTTTGGGCCCACTGGATTTCGGTAGGGGCGTTTTATCCATTCAGTCGCGCCCATACGACCAAAGGATCCGACGATCAGGAGCCCTGGTCCTTTGGGCCGCGGACTGAATCGGCCGCACGGATCGCCCTGCAGCGGCGATATCGGCTTTTGCCCTATCTCTATACGCTTTTTTATGAATCGCATCGAACGGGTTTGCCGATTATGCGGCCGACCCTGATGGCCGACTCGAAAGATCTGGCTCTCCGGATGGAGGATCAGGCCTTTCTTCTGGGTTCCGATTTGCTGGTGATTCCGCGGTGGGCGGTTCGGCCGGCTTTGCCCGGAGGGATTTGGCGCCAACTGTCGCTGGTTGAGCCGGAAGGCCAGCCGGACCCGCATCAGTGTGACCTGAAGATTCGCGGCGGTGCGATTGTGCCGCTGGGTAAAATTGTACAGAATACCGCTGATTATCGGCTGGAAGAGTTAACCCTGGCGGTTTGCCTGGATGAAATGGGAACTGGCCGCGGAATCCTGTATGAGGATGCCGGAGACGGATATGAGTACCTTGATGGGATGTATCGACTGAGTGAATATACCGCACGGCGGCAGGAGAATCAGGTTAGGATTCGGGTCCGCCATATAGATGGACAGATGGAATGGTGCAAGCGGAAACTATTCATTGAAATGATCACAGACAACGGGGTCATCAAGGCGATTGGAGATGAACAAAAAGAGAATTTTATCAATCTGTAAAGATGAATGATTGCGCGGAAAAAAAACCGGTTCCCTTCAGAGAACCGGTTTTTTTGCATTTTCTTGGCACAATGACGCTTACGATTATTTTCGCTTTCGGAGCAGTCCAAGAGAACCAAGCCCCAGAAGAACCATTGCAGCTGGTTCGGGAACAACCGTACGGGCAAGATCGTCGAAATAGACTTTGCCGGCGCCGTAGTTTTTTGCAGTAAAGACGATGTCAACTCTGCCAATTCGCTGAAGTTCAGCCGCCGTCAGATACTTTCCGTTTTTATCCGGACCTGTCAAATCAATAACGGCTTGTGTCCAATCGCCTTCAGCAGGAGTGCCGATGAGTCCAACAAACACATTTATGCCCCAGGCATCCACAAGGACCAGCTGAAGAGGTTCCTGCTTGACGGTGCACTTGTACCAGATCGAAAGTTCAGTCGTTCCGGTCCAGTCTGCTTGCTCAGGGGTGAAAGCAACCTGGTGCTCGGCTTTGGCAAACCACGGATCTTTTCCATTGTCGTATTCGTAAAACATTGACTTGCCGCCGCTGTGGTACTCCGTGGTGCTCAACGTAAGCGTCACGTTTGCGGTGCTGGGGTAGGCGGCTCTTAACGCCAGAGTATTGGCATACGATTCATAATTATCAATCATGATCGTATCGCCCTTGCACAAGCTGGCCATGCCTAACAAAACTAATGCACACAACACTAACTTTTTCATCTTTGTTTCCTCCAATAAAGGTTAATAAAATATTAAATGGCTTTCACACGACTTCACACGCTGCACACTTTACTCACATCCGTATATCAAAAACAACTACAACAACACGCCGCTTTATTTCTGTAAAACTTGTATTGGCATTCCCTAAGACGATCACCAGTACCCGGTAAGAATCGTAGAGCCCGGCTCAATCTGAAGAGTAGTACCGTAAGCTTTCGCTCTGAGATGCTCTTCCATTTTTTCAAGGGGCTTCCAGGCCACCGAACCATCCAGATGCCCGACATTTCCACCGGAACCTTTAGAGCCAGGAATCTCTGAGGGAAGCTGTTTTACTTCGCCTTCCAGAGTGCCGCCCGGAGCATGGGCAATGAATGTTTTATCTCTGCTGTTAGACTTGTTTATAAAACAGGAAAGCAGAGGCAGCACACCGGAATCGGATGTTTTTTCGGGCGAAACCCACGGGCTATTATTCATCCTTGCTGGCCAGAACTGCGCATAGTGGCCGCCATGATAGTTATAGCCCAGCTT
>JAKJEN010000222.1:2940-3177 GCA_022705405.1 Planctomycetota bacterium
GAATATTTTTTACGATAGATCGGCACCATAGCCGGACAGATCATGGCTCGGGTGTCCTTTAAATAAGAGGTGACCGGAAGCCATGAAGCTTCATGGATCCAGTCCAGTTGAGACCAGCTCAGACCTTTCTTAATTTCTTCCTCGCCGTTTGCGCCGCCTTTTGGCATTGCGCCCCGAGGCAGTTTTGGGTCTGCGTAGCAGAGAAGGGCCGTAACTCCCTGTTTCATCTGGCTAGCG
>JAKJEN010000223.1 GCA_022705405.1 Planctomycetota bacterium
TTGCCAGACCGCCGATTTCTACAGGAGCAGTAAATTTAACGCTGAAGTAGATTTGGATGCCCCAGGGACGCAGCGCCTCGGCTGCAGATGCGGCTTTGCGGATGTATTCAGTAGTAAGGATTTGGGCCTGGGCATTTACATTATTCAGTACTGTGCCGTTGATGCCGATAGAGGCATTAGCGCGGGCATAGTCTTTATATCGCGGATCAATTTTTTTCGGCAAGTCGTTCCAGTTCCAGATGGATCTGCCTGCATATCCTCGCTCGACGCTGCCGTCCAAATTATCCCAGTGATTGAGGAGACGTTTTTGAATTTTTGGTTTTTGATGCAGATCAAAGATGTCGATGGAATGGCCGGTCTGGATAAATCGAAGCAGGCAAAAGGCGCCGTATAGAATCCCGCGGGGAGTATTGCCGGCAAGCAGCGTGACGGAATATCCGTTTAAGGTTGTACTGCGAAGAACAAACCCTTCGTCCCCAAGGGCTTCCAGTTCAGAAGCCGTAACCGAAGAGCTGATTAGAGGGCAAGTATCCGGCGTGCCTGCGATCAGCGCCCCATCCTGCGATGGAGAAGAAACGACCGAGATTTCCTTGGCCAGCAGCGTCCTTAGAGCAGAAATTAATTCCTCTCGAACAGTTGTAAACGGCTGAGTTTTCGGGATTACGACCTGGGTGATCCGCCCCCGATACATAGTAAGGGCCGTGTCTTCCAATGGAACATACCGGAGCCACAACCGGGAGCCGTTTTCAGAATGGGCTGTACCAGCCAGCAGAGCGACCAGGAACAGGGCTGGATGCAGGCAGGAGTTTCGTATTTTCTTCTTCCGATCGAAGCGATTAATTTGTACAAAAAAGAAGGGCCTGTTTTTCACAGACCCTTTGGTTTTCGGTTTCACATTAAAAATAAGATTTGCCACCGTTTCAGGCCTTTCTCAGACGGTCGTCGTTTTTCATGGATTCCGAGCATAATACATCTTTAGATCCATAACCCACATGCCCGGTTTTCGAGGCTTGACCTCATAATCTTTTTTATTAAAAAGCGCTCCTTTGGGATAATATTTTACATGGCCGTCATAAAAAGCCGCATTGGCTCCTTCACTGTGCCGATAAATAACAGGGCCGTGAAGGTTGATATCCTTATAATCTTCAATGGACATCTGGCCGTACTGATTCCATCCTCTGCCCGGATCCGCTGAATGCCAGTGTGTCCACCAGTCAATCGCATCGATAAAGACCAATCGTTCGGCCGGCAGTTTCATTGTGCTGACTTTGTGGCCCATATACCCATTGAAGGTGGGGTTTATGATATAATCAAAGCCGCCCCATTCTGTGGTGTTCATTGCATAACTGGTTAAAACATTTTGTGAACTTATATTCTGCAGATCTTTACTGATTTTGTCGGCCGGGCAGAGCAGTTTGTCGGGAAAGTCATAACTGCTGGTCTCGTGGCTGCCGCGCAGGGATTCAAAATCAAGGATGCTCCGGTATCCTTCGTTTCGCATCCAATGGATATCGCTGCCGCCTCTTTTGTAGGTAAGCGGTACATACGCGCCATTGTACTGCTGAGTGTAGATCTCATTGGCGGTCCCAAAAGACTTGAGGGTATTGCTGCAAACAACCCGCATTCCAAAATCCCTGGCTCGCTTCAGGGCGGGCATGATAATCGACAGAAGCAGGCCGATGATCGCAATAACCACCAGCAATTCAATTAAGGTAAAACCTTTTTTTCTTTTCATAACATCTTCTCTCTGCCGGTTCCGTTTGTTTTTAGCTTGCCTGTCTGATATTCTCTAAGACGGCGATCCGGAACTTTCCGGAACGCTCCGGATCGCCGTAGTTTACTGCGTTATACAGGGTCTTTCAATGGATCCTTATTTCTTTTTTCTAAGCGCCAGCAATCCGCCCGCTCCCAATAGAAGCATCGAAGCCGGTTCGGGAATAGCGCCGGTCAGTTGTGCATTAGCAAAGTATAATGCAAAGGGACTGGCCGGATCGGTATCCCGCTGTCCATTGGTGGTCAGAATCAGCTCAATGTAGCTCGGGTTGGGATTAATTGACGCCTTGAGCGAGCTGTAATCAAAGGTAAACGTCTGAGTTCGTTCAGGCGATCCATTCCAGAACCAGAAATTCTCCGTGTCGCCTAAATCGTGACCCGTCCAGCCGATTCCGTCAGCGTTTACAGTAAAGCCCTGTATCCGGGCAAATCCGCCGACGCCTTGGGTGTCGGCCGCAACACTGTAATCGATCGAAAAGGTTGTATTGGCCATAAAGTCCGCTCTTTGTGCCTCGCTCAGTTTGATCGACAGCGTTTGTCCCCAGCCCGTCATCGTGAGTTTCAGACTCTGAGAACCGTTGGTAGCGCCGACTGTCGCATAGGCATATTTAGATGGCATCAGTGAAGGATCGTCAATACTTTTCTGCCCATCGCCCCAACTGATCCAACCGTCTGTACCGCCTTCCCAGGTGCCGATCAGAACAGCCTGCGCCTGTACGGTTAATAGGGCTGAGACAAACAACAACAAAATTACTTTTTTCATCTTTACTTCCTCCAACTCGCTAAGTTCATTTCTTTTACCCTGCGCCTCAGGGTTCGGTTTACTGTGCATACACACACTTTCACGCAAAATCAAAGCCCGCCCCAAATGGGCGGAGGCCGCTAAATTTCACTCTTTTTACCAGGTTGGGCCGCAAGCCGGATCCGTTCCAAAAAGGGCCGGATCGTTGCAGAGCAGCCAGGACCGGGCGACATAGACAAGATCGCGCAGGTCAATTACGCAGTTTTTGTCAAAATCGGCCGCCAGTCCCTGTCCCCGCTCGAACACTTGTCGGCAGGTGTGGGGCTCGATTTCCAAACGTCCCTGGGCATAATGGGCCGCCACGCGATCGGGCTCAAGCACGCCGGCATAGATGGCAAACTCGTCAATCAAGCCGGTCATCGTGTTATAGACGTATCCGCGATTGTTTTCTCCGCCGATGACCAGATGGTCCAGTTCGGGCCCGAGTTTGGCCGGCAGGTTTGCCGTTCCGCCGACCACAGTAGAACCTTTTAGCACGCCATCCAGATAGAACTGGATCTGCATCAGATTGGGATCATCGTTGTATTGTTCATCATATGTGACAACGTAATGATGCCACAGACCGTCCGATGGGGTATTGGAATAC
>JAKJEN010000224.1 GCA_022705405.1 Planctomycetota bacterium
TTGTAATTACGGAAATTCCGTATATGGCGGTGCGGGCCAATGTGGTGTCCAAGATCGCCGACTGCGTGCACAACGACAGCATCGACGAGATTGCGGATCTGCGAGATGAATCGGATCGCAAGGGGATGCGGATTGTCATTGAGCTGAAAAAGGACGCCGACAGCCATGTGGTGCTCAATAAACTGTACCGGTTTACTCCGCTGCAGACGACCTTTGCGGTCAATAACGTGGCGCTGGTGAACAATCGGCCGGAGACGCTGAATATCAAGCAGATGCTCAAGCTCTTTATCAGCCACCGGCTGACGGTGATTCGCAGGCGGACCCGATTTTTGCTGAGAAAATGCCGCAGCCGGGCGCATATCCTTGAGGGGCTGATCCTGGCGGTCAGCGATATTGACGCGATTATTGCGCTGATTAAGGCCTCGCCGGATGCCCCGAAGGCCAAGCAGAATCTGATGCAGAAACCCCTTCGGCTGGCGGAGGTTGAGACGCTGCGGCGGATTCTGCCGGAGGCGTTTACGGCCGAGCGAAGCGGGCGGGATCATTTTCTGACCGGCCCGCAGGCGGATGCGATTTTGACCATGCAGCTGCAGCGGCTAACGGGGCTGGAGATTGAAAAACTGGCCAAGGAATACGCGGAGTTGTCGGAAAAGATCGCCGATTATGAAGCGCTGCTGGTCAATCGGAATTTGCAGCTGGATGTGATTCGGGAAGACCTGTACGAGATCAAGGAGAAATACAAAGACCGGCGGCGTACGGAGATTGTCGCGGAAGAGGCGGATGCCTTTGAAATTGAGGATTTGATTGCCGAAGAAGAGGCGCTGGTGATGATCAGCCACAGCGGATACATCAAGCGGACTCCGGTTGATTATTACCGCAAGCAGGGCCGCGGAGGCAAGGGGGTGATCGGGTCGGATACGAAGGAGGGGGATTTTATCGAGCATTTGTTTGCGGCGTCCACGCATGATTATCTTTTGTTCTTTACGAGCAAGGGGATTTGTCACTGGCTGAAGGTGTACAATATTCCCGAACTGTCGCGGCAGAGCAAGGGAAGAAACCTGATCAATCTGCTGCATCTGGGACCGCAGGAAAAGATCACCTCGATTCTGAATGTGCGTCAGTTTGATGAAACCCGCCAACTGGTGATGGCGACGCGAAACGGACTGGTCAAGAAGACGGTTCTTTCGGCATACGGCAATCCGCGCAGCAGCGGGTTGATTGCGATCAAACTGGACGAGCATGACGATTTGATCGGGGCGGCGATTACCAGCGGCGAGGACGAGATTATTCTGGGCACACGGGACGGAATGGCGATTCGATTTCATGAGAGCCAGGCCCGCTCGATGGGACGCGTCAGCCGGGGGGTTGTGGGGATCAAACTGCGGGACGGGGATGAGGTGGTGGATATGGTGATTGTCGAAGCGGACAGTTCTCTGCTGACGGTTTGTGAGAACGGCTACGGCAAGCGGACTCCGATTGAAGAATATCGGCCTCAGAATCGCGGCGGGGTGGGTTTGATTAACATTAAAACGACCGAACGCAATGGGAAGGTGGTGGCGCTGAAGACGGTCCATGATGAGGACGAGTTGATGCTGATAACCGCCAACGGGATGATTATTCGGACCGGTCTGGAGCAGGTGCGGGATATTGGGCGAAATACCGCCGGCGTGCGGATGATTACGCTGAAGGAGGGCGATCAGCTGGTGGCGGCTACCCGTCTGGCCAGCGATGAGGAAAACGAAAATAACGGACAGTCGAACGGTTCTGAGTCCTCTGACCGGGAATCGCAATGACCGCCAAAGCCGCCAAGTCCCAGCCGCCGATTTGTCCGGTGTATCAGATCGCAGGGCCGGATCGTTTTCTGGTTGAGCGGCAGATTCAGCGGCTGCTTGAGCGGCTTTTAAGCGAGGAAGAAAGGCAAACGGCTCTGTGGCAGCCGCCGACGGACGATCTGCCGAACATTGCAGAGGTTTTTGATGAATTACGAACTCTGCCTTTTTTGTCCAGTCGGCGGGTGGTACTGATTAAGAATGCCGAGGCGTTTATTAAAGAGAACCGGGAGGCCCTTGAAAAATACCTGGCTCATCCGAGTTCTACGGGGGTTTTGATACTTTCGGTTATCGGCAAGGCGGATTCTCGAACCAAGTTGACCAAGGCCATCGTCAAACAGGGAGGACTGATCGAGGCCAGCGCCGTAAGGCCGCAGGATCTGCCGCGTTTTGCCTGCGGATATTGCCAGGAACAATACGGGAAAAGTCTGCAACCGGCGGCGGGGCAGTTGCTGGCGGCTCTGGTTGGGGATGAGACAGGGCGAATTTGCGGCGAACTGGAGAAACTGGCAGTCTATACGGGCAGCCGAACGACGATTTCCGTTGAGGATGTCAGGGCGGCGGTGGGGCAGAACCGGATGTTTGACGCCTTTGAGGTGATTGACGCCCTGATGGCGAGAAAGACCGATGAAGCGCTGAGCCGTCTGCGGAATTTATTCCGGTCGGACAAATCGGCCGAATATACGGTCGTTGGGGCATTTGCTTATCACTTTCGACGTCTTTTTTCAGCCAGGGCGCTTCTGGATAAAGGGCAGTCCCAGTATGCGGCGGCCAAAAAACTGGCGATTTGGGATTCGATTGCGGAACGTTTTTTTGCGCAGGTCCGCCTGATGAATTTGGAACAAACAGGTCGGATTCTGGCAAAACTGGGGCAGATTGACTGGATGATTAAAACAGGGCAAACGACGGCTCCGTCATCGATGGAACGTCTGGTGGTGCAGATTGCCCTCTTTTTTTCGGCGAAATAAGAAATTTCTGCCGCTTTTAGGTTAGAAAATCCTTGCTATCCAAACCCCGATTTATTACAAGTATGGGCTTGTTTTATTGTACGGAATATGAATTTAACGAATTGATGTTCAAAACGGCGATACCGTGTATAAGATTCTATCAAAAAAGCAGTTATCAGAAAATGTATTTCAAATTGACGTAGAGGCACCTTATGTGGTCAGGGCTCGAAAGCCGGGGCAATTTGTCATTGTTTCAGCAGAGGAAGAAGGAGGCGAGCGAATACCGCTGACCATAGCCGGGGCAGACCCGAACAAGGGCACAATCCGTCTGATTTTTCAACGGGTTGGGCAGGCAACGGCTCGAATGGCG
>JAKJEN010000225.1:0-247 GCA_022705405.1 Planctomycetota bacterium
ACAAGAGTGGTTTTCCAAAGCTCTCCGCTCGTCGCTCATTGCTCGTTGCTCTTTTCCTGGCGTCCATAGCCTCTGGCCCGTGGCCTGTTTTCTCTTTTTACCCTTAAATATTAACTACTTAATACTTAAATCTTAAATCTTCTTCTTTCCTCTTCTTGACATCCACGCACTCATATTGTACCATTTGTACAAAATGTACACAGGAGACACTGCAATGACCACAAAAATATCCACGGCGGATGCCAGA
>JAKJEN010000225.1:295-3122 GCA_022705405.1 Planctomycetota bacterium
GCGTATCCTTTGGAAAGGAACCAATTATTTTAACCAGAAGGGGTGAAGAAATTGCTGCGCTGGTAGGCATGGACGAACTTAAACTTCTTCAGGAGATAGAAGACCGCATAGATATAGCCGATGCTATCAAGGCCATTAAAGAGCCGGGCGACGACATACCTGCCGAGCAGTTCTGGGAAAAACTTGGCCTCTAAAATGACATACACCATAAAGTTCAGACCCGCCGTTGAAAAAAATCTGAGAGCGCTTCCCCAAAAGGAACTGATACGAATAAAGAAAAAAATAGAATCTCTAGCTGAAAAACTTCCGGATCGGGTCACAACAAAAATGAAAGGAAACAATAATTTTCACAAAATAAGATCAGGAAGCTACCGAATTATTTATGAGATTCACGATGATATTCTTGTTGTTCTAGTAGTTAAGATCGGCCACAGAAAAGACATCTATAAACATCTATCTTAAAAAGATAGAAGGAGACCTTTGCACAACAGCCTATTTTTCAAAGGAGAGCTTTGCAGAATCACTTTTTTGTCATCGCGAGGAGCGTAAGCGACGTGGCGATCTCTTTAAATATCAATAATTTATGAGATTGCTTCACTGCCCCTGCGCTTTGCTCAGGGCTTCGGCTCACCGCAATGACGAATGTGTATTCTGCAAACGTTTCAGAAGGAGACCTTTGCACAACAGCCTATTTTGAGACCTTTGAAAAATACCGATTTTCTGTCATTTCGACCATTCCCCTGTGTCATTTCGACCGAAGGGAGAAATCTTATTAGTCTGAAATCATTAAGATTTCTCGTCGCTCGCGCTCCTCGAAATGACATTATGCAAACGTTTCAGAAGAGCTTAAAAGAACCGTATGGTCATTTTCAGCATTGCGCGAAAGAGGACAAAAGAGACAAGCTATCAGACATGAGCCATGAGCTCGTTGCGGCGCGTTCGGGGACCGCGCCCTACAGCCTCGGCGCTTCGGAACGGTTACAAGCCGCGCCCTACAGCCCAGCTCAGAAGTCATTCCCGAATTTTCAGCCTTCCCATGCATCCGTCTCTATCAGCGACCGACCAGGAAAGAATTACAAGCGCCTTGACATCGGCAGCCAAGTCAGGGTAAAAACAGATTAACTTATCCATGAAACAAAATGGTGAAAACATGCAAAGTAAAGATATCGAAGTCGAAGCGTTCTGGGATGAGGAAGCCCTGGTTTGGGTTGCCTCCAGCAATGATGTCCCTGGGCTGATTGCGGAAGCCGACACGATGGAGCACCTCATGCAGAAACTGAAGATCCTGATTCCCGAATTGCTGGAAGCAAATGGCCTGCTTGACGAGTCCGGTGCTATTGAAATTCCCATCCATCTTCTTGGAAAATGGCAGGAAGTTATTAAAACCCACTCCAAAAATGGCTGACTACACACCCATCATCAAAAAGATCCTTACTGAAAATGGTTGCCATTTTGAACGCCAGGGTAAAGGGGATCATGAAATCTGGTACAGTCCTCTCACCAAAATTCGGTTTCCAGTTGATAGCAAAATCAGATCGCGGCATACAGCCAACGGTGTACTAAAACAGGCCGGTCTGCCAAAAAGGTTTTAAGTTGTCCGCGCAATATATAAGACCGCCATCGTGATCAAACCTAAAAAGTAAAACATATGAAATATAGAGCCGTTATCAAGAAATCGGATGATTGGTGGATTGGCTGGTTGATCGATTTGCCTGGAGTAAATGCTCAGGAGAAAAGCAGAGATGAATTGCTGGAATCCCTGCGGATCGGTGCTGAGGATATGCTGGCTACGGATATACCTTTCATTACCGACGCTCAGTTGACAACGATCGATGTGCCCAATCCTAAATGGGATTTAAAACACGCATGAAAATTTGCACAATCATCGGCGCGCGTCCACAGTTCATCAAAGCTGCCGCAGTTTCCCGTGCCATCGCCGCCCACAACCGCCTAACGCCTGACCCCTCACTCCTAACGCCTCACACCTCACGCCTGACCGAGGTTCTAGTCCACACCGGCCAGCACTACGACGACGGTATGTCAGCAGTCTTTTTTAGGGAACTCGAAATTCCGGAACCGAAATACAATCTGGCCATCGGTTCCGGGTCTCACGGCGCACAAACAGGACAAATGCTTGCCGCCATCGAAAATGTACTCCTTTCCGAAAAGCCAGACTGGGTACTGATTTATGGCGACACCAACTCCACGCTTGCTGGCGCGCTTGCCGCCGCCAAGCTCCACATCCCCATAGCCCACGTGGAGGCTGGCCTGCGCAGCTTCAATCGCCGTATGCCGGAGGAAATCAACAGGATTGTGGCCGATCAACTCTCTGCCCTGCTTTTCTGCCCCAGCCAGATTGCCGTGGACAACCTGGCCGCAGAGGGCATTTCGAACGCGATGATTACCGGTGATGTAATGGCCGATGCCCAGCAATTTGCCGCAACAAAAGCTGCCACTCAATCCGATATTTTAGATCGCCTATGCCTCAAACCGCAAGGCTACCTTCTGGCCACCGTCCATCGCGCTGAAAATACGGATCATCCGGATCGTCTAAATGGAATTCTCACCGCACTTTCACAAATGGCCCTGCAAGAACCGGTTATCCTCCCGCTTCACCCCAGAACAAAAAAAATATTGGCGGATCATCACCTCTGGCACATCACCCATCAGCCATCATCTCTCAAGTTTATCGATCCCGTCGGCTATTTCGACATCATCGCGCTTGAAAAATCAGCCCGCATCCTTTTAACCGATTCCGGAGGCATGCAAAAAGAGGCTTACTGGTTGAAGACCCCCTGTATAACCTTGAGAGATGAAACGGAATGGG
>JAKJEN010000226.1 GCA_022705405.1 Planctomycetota bacterium
TCAAGGGCGTCATCTGGTATCAGGGCGAGTCCAACGCCGAAAATCCATCGGACTATCAGAACTTGTTCTCGGCCTTGATCGCCGACTGGCGCAGGCAACGGCATCAGGGCGATTTCCCTTTTCTGTATGTTCAGCTGGCCAATTACATGGAGGCCAAAGACCAGCCCTCCGAAAGCAACTGGGCGCTGCTGCGCGAAGCTCAACTCAAAGCGCTGGCTATTCCCAACACCGCGATGGCCGTGGCTATAGACCTTGGCGAATGGAATGATATTCATCCCCTCAACAAATCCGAAGTCGGCCGCCGGCTGTCCCTGGCCGCTCAAAAAACCGCTTACGGAGATAGTCAGGTCGTTTATTCCGGCCCCCTGTACAAGTCCATAAAAAGAAAAGGCAATAAAATCATCCTTTCGTTTACCCACATCGGCGGCGGCCTGATCGCCAAAGACGGACCGCTGAAAGGATTTGCCATCGCCGGAAAAGAGAACCGCTTTGTCTGGGCTGAAGCTGAAATAAAAGGCAATCAGGTCGTCGTATGGAATGACAAGATCAACAAACCCGCCGCTGTACGTTATGGCTGGGCCGACAATCCCGCCGGAGCCAATCTTTATAACCGCGAGGGCCTGCCCGCCTCTCCCTTTCGCACAGACCGCCAAGATCCTATTGGCCCTTAAAAAAAGGGGTCACAGTCAGGCGGGTTCCAAACCCAAATCGTTCAGCATCTGCAAATCTTCTTCAACGGCCCGACCGGCTGTCGTCAGATAATTGCCGCTGAGGATGCTTGTGCAGCCGGCACGGAAGATCCAGCTTTGCATATCCCTCAGATTCAGTACCCGCCCGCCGGCTATTTTGAGATTTACCTTCGGCAGCAAAAACCGGTACAGCGCGATAATCGACAGAATCTGACGCGGCTGCAGGGTCTTCATCGTCCCCAACGGAGTTCCGGGAATCGGATGCAGAAAATTCATCGGGGCCGTATCAACCCCCAGCTGGCGCAGCTGCAGGGCCATATCAATCCGATCGGCCTGGGTTTCGCCGATTCCAAAGATCCCTCCTGCGCAGACTCCCAGCCCCGCCTTCAACGCCGCTTCAATCGTACGCACCCGCTGGTCAAATGAGTGCGTGGACACAATGTTCTTAAAATGTCTTTGTGAGGTTTCCAGGTTGTGGTTATAGCGGCTCACTCCGGCTGCGGCCAGTCGGTTCATCTGATCCTGATTTAGGATTCCCAGCCCCGCACAAACCTGAATCCCGTATCGCTGCCGGATTTGTCCGACCAGTCCGATCAGCCGCTCCAGTTCCGCCTCTGAAATACTCTTGCCGCTATAGACAATGCCCAAATGCGGCAATCCTTTTGCGGCCGCTTCTGCCGATGCCTTGAAAATTTCCTCGTCGCTCAGTACTTTCGGCGTCTTATCGGCCGCTGTGTCATAATGCATCGACTGGGCGCAGAATGCGCAGTCCTGAGTGCACCCGCCCAGCCGACCCGGCACAATCGAACAAATCCGAACCGTATTGCCGAAGAAATTTCTGCGAATTCGGTCGGCCCAGTACAGCAGATCCTCAAAATCCGCTTGTCCGGCCGCCGTCAAGTCCGCCGCCTGCTCGCGGGTGAGCAAGCCGCCGTCCAGAACACCCCTGGCCAAATGTTCTATCGTTGGGTTCATATCGCCGGCTCTACAAATCGTTCCAGCGGGGTTGCAATCTTTCGAAAATCCTCGGCTCCCAGCGTTACCGTCTGCCATCGCGGGCTTCGGCGCTTGCTGTATTGCCGGTACTGATCCGCTTCCACCGCAAAAAATACATATCGCCTTCCGTCATAGTCAAACAGATCCAGCCCGTCGGCGTCCACATCCGCCTGCTTCAATTGAAACGCGAACACAAACACGGCCCTCCCTTGGGGGCGGTCCTGTTGAAAGATCTCCTGCCACCGCAGCAGGGCCTCAATATCCTCGGCTGTCGTCCAGCAATCCAGCCCCCGAAGACCCGCCAGCGATGCGCCGGCAAATGTGCGGCCTTTGACCTCCGCCGCGACCGGATGCGGCGAGCCGGGCCAAAGAAGAAAATCAAAACTTTTGATCCCTTCCCCGTCTGCCTCCCATCGGCGGGCCTGTTGAATCGGCGCATAGGGTATTCCCCGCTCCCTCAGCCACAGGGCAAAAGCCGCCTCATAATGATTTGTCTGTTCGGGTTTCATCGTCGCCGAATCCTTGGAATTCCGGGCCGAAGCCGTTTCTTTACAATAACTTATTTTAGCCAAAAAGCAATTGACAAACCACCGCCTTCTTTCGTTATAATTGCGCACCAAACCGATCCCTTAACAAAAAGAAAGAACACAAGGTATGCGAACGATTCTGCTGTTGACTATTTCCAATATCTTTATGACCTTCGCCTGGTATGGCCACCTCAAATTTAAGGACAAGCCCCTGCTGGCGGTCATCCTGATCAGCTGGCTGATTGCCTTTTTTGAGTACTGCTTTCAGGTACCCGCCAACCGGATCGGTCACGGGATTTTTACGGCCGCTCAACTCAAAACTATTCAGGAGGTCATCACGCTGCTGGTCTTTTGCGGATTTTCGCTGTGGTATCTGAAGGAACCGCTCAAGTGGAATTATCTGGTCGGATTTGCCCTGATTATCGGAGCGGTTTTCTTTATCTTTAAAAAATGGTGACAATCCTTCGCCGGTCGGTTTATTTTACCGGTAAGGATGCAAGGAAGGACTCTTTTTCGATTTCTTTCTGCTGTCCGCTTTTCATATCCTTAACGACCAGTTTGCCGCCCTGACTGTACTCCTGGCCGAGGATAATCACCTTACCGGCTCCCGACGCATCGGCCTGCTTTAACTGTTTGCCCAGCGCCCCTCCTTTATAACTGAAATCGCAGGCGCAGCCGGCCAGCCGGATTCGCGCCGCCAATTCCACCGCAGGGACCTCCAAATCCCCTTGGGCCGTGACGATAAAATAATCCAGCGAGCGGGTCGCCAGCATGTCGTCTCTGAGCAGTCCCTTCTGGCGCAATAAAATCTCCAGCACACAATCGCCCATTCCCATCCCCGTGGCGGTCATCTTCGGCCCTCCGAAATCGCTGAGCAGATTGTCGT
>JAKJEN010000227.1:0-314 GCA_022705405.1 Planctomycetota bacterium
TACATACGAGAGGTAGAACCCGGAGAAATCGTCACCCTCGACGGCCGGGGGGTCAGCAGTCGGTTTTTTGTCACTCCCGGCACTATAACGCCGGCTCATTGTTTTTTTGAGCATGTCTATTTTGCCAAACAAAGCAGCATCATCTTCGGAGAAAACGTGCACGAAGTCCGCAAACGATGCGGCAGGCAACTGGCTATCGAACATCCTGTGGACGCGGATGTGGTCATTCCGGTCCCGGATTCCGGAACCTCCGCGGCCATCGGATATTCGACGGAAAGCGGGATTCCCTTTGATATGGGATTTGTCCGCAGCCA
>JAKJEN010000227.1:324-3082 GCA_022705405.1 Planctomycetota bacterium
GGGTCATTGTGGTTGACGATTCAGTTGTGCGAGGAACGACGACCAAAGGAAAAATTCGTTCGCTGCGTCAGGCCGGATCCAAACAGATCCATTTGCGGGTGGCCTGCCCTCCGGTTAAAAATCCCTGTTTTTACGGCGTACACTTTCCGATCCGCGAGGAACTGCTGGCCAGCCAGCGCACGCTTGAAGAAATTCGGGATTACCTTGAAGTGGACAGCGTTGAATATATTTCGCTGGAAGGAATGCTTCGATGCGCTTCGCTTCCGGCCGATCACTATTGTACGGCCTGCTGGAGCGGGAAATACCGCATTCCGGTCAGCATGGTAGTGAATAAATTTTCGATGGAACGTCACCAAATGCAGTTATTTGATGAGATCGAATCCTAAATGGCCTCCAAAATAACATACCAGCAAGCAGGCGTCAGCATTGACGCCAATGATGAAATGGTTGGATGCATCCGCAAGTCAGTTCATTCCACCTACGGCCCTCGCGTAATGGTTTTGGAGAACGGATTTGCCGGTCTGTTCCGGCTGGACTATGACGAAAAATTATTTAAAAAGAATTACAAAAATCCGGTGCTGGTCGCCTGCACGGACGGAGTGGGCACAAAACTGCTGATCGCCCAAGCAATGAACCGGCTGGACACAATCGGGATCGACCTGGTAGCGATGAATGTCAACGACATGCTCGTACAGGGGGCTGAACCGCTTTTTTTCCTGGATTACCTGGCGGTTCACAAACTGATCCCCGAGCGAATTGCACAAATGGTGGACAGCATTGCTGCCGGCTGCAAAATGGCCGACTGCGCCCTGATCGGCGGCGAAACGGCGGAGATGCCCGATCTGTACGGCCCGGACGAATACGATATGGCGGGTTTTGCCGTCGGGGTGGTCGAAAGAAAGCGAGTGATTACCGGAAGCACAATCCAGCCGGGAAATGTGATTTTAGGCCTTGGCTCCAGCGGCCTGCACAGCAACGGGTATACCCTGGCCCGACACATCTGCTTCAAACAGGAAAAACTGAATGTACAAGACCGCCTCGATGAACTGGAGGGAGCCCAGTTGGGCGAGGTTTTGCTGACTCCCACAAAAATATACGTCAAACCGTTGGTTTCTGTATTATCTGCTTATAAGGTCAAAAAGGTCGTCCACGGCATGGCTCATATCACCGGTGGCGGCATGGTCGGAAACATTCCTCGAGTCTTGCCGCCTGCCTGCAACGCCGCCATCAAAAAAGGAAGTTGGCCGATCCACCCGATTTTTCATTTCTTGCAGAATCGAGGCCCTGTGGACGAAAATGAAATGTACCGTGTCTTCAACATGGGCATTGGATTTGTCATGATTGTATCCGCTGATTTTGCCGATTCAATAAAGACGCGGCTTGAAAAAGCCGGCCAAAACGTATATAAAATCGGAACCATCGTTCCAGGAACGGGCAAAGTCGTTATAAAATAAGGAAATTGCAGGATTTATGCCTCAAAAGCCAGGGCAATCCGTCCTATCGGCCAGGCCTTATCTTCCCCTGTTTTTCGCGCTTGTTATTTTTTCCGGTCTGGCTGTCTTTTTATTCTTGCCCTTTCGTCCAATAGGCAATTTGAAAGAGTGTCTGACACAGTTCAACAGCATTCTTGCCGCCGGCGGCTGTTTTTTGCTGAGCCGGCGCTGGCTGGCTTCTTTTAACGCATCGGCACTCGCCGGGGCTGTGTTTGGATTTGGCCCGTTTTTGCTCAGTTTTAAGATCTATCATCCGCTGGCAGGTTTCATCGCGGCCGTTTCGCCTTGGCTTTTTTGTCCTGTCGCTTTGTGGGATTGCTATGCAGCGCCAACGCCAACCGTTCAGATCCGCCGTCTGATTCTGCTGATTGTGCCGTTCGCGTTTATTTTTCTATTCTTTTGGCTGTCTTCACTTCCGTGCATAGGACCCTATGATTTGATGCCGAGGACCCAACAGTTCCATCCAGCCAATCTGCCGATGCTCGCCGGTTTTCCGGGACCCTTTGGCAAACAAATCATCCTTGGCCTTTATGCAAATGTATTCATCTTAGCCCTCATGGGGCTTATTGTGTACCTGGCTCTTCTGCGTATTGCAGTTTTGGCGCCTGTGCTGATTGGTCTTGTCTTTTCCTTCTGTCAGCCGATTCTGGATGTGCCGCCTGTTCTCTGGATGGCTATTCCAATGCTTTTTTTGTCGATTCTTGCGGGGCTTGGAGCGCAGACGATGGCCTGGGCCGGGCCGACTGATCGGAAATGGATTTTGTTTTGTATGCTGATCGCGGCGCTGCTGGGAGGAATTTGTCTGACCAAGGCATATTTTGGACAAGACAGAAGTTTTTTCTTTCCTGCAAAAATGTATGGAATTGCTTTCCTGACGACAACGAGTCTTTTCTTCCTTGTCAAATTGAAATTGTCAGGGCGCCTGCTTCAGTGGATTTTAATCGTTACTGCAATTGCCCTGGATCTGATCCTGACCGGTCGAATCGTATTATCCAATCTCTCCTGACGCCGCAACATCCTTTTGAATTTGAATTTTCAGGCGGAAAATCAGGGCTTTTTGGGGAATCTTTTCGCACGAATACTTTTATTTTGTATTCATATACTCCAGCGTTTTTTCCATGATTTCCTTAAAAACCGGCGCAGCCACCCGTCCTCCACTGTAGCCCTTTCCGAGAGATCGATTGGGTTTTCGGATGGAAACCAACACAATCGCTTTGGGCTTTTCGGCAGGAGCGCCCCCAATAAAGGATGAAACATAGTGGCTC
>JAKJEN010000228.1 GCA_022705405.1 Planctomycetota bacterium
GACGAATTGAAGTATCAGGGGGCGACTCAACGAGGGGCGACATGGAGTTTCTTTACCGCCACTGACGGTCTTGACTGGTCTTCAAGTTGGGTTGGCGCCTCGGATCGATTTCTGGATGACGGCGATTGGGACGGTTGGGCCAGCGGCGACTGGTACTGGGCGGGGCCTGGCGACTGGGATTATGCCTTTTCCGGAACCGTTAGAACGCCTGTAGTTCCGGAACCGGCTGCGATGGGTCTGCTGGGACTGGGAGGCATTTCCGCTTTACGAATACGTCGAAAATAATGAAATACTGGGAGCCGGACAAGATGGTCCGGCTCTCATTTTAGGGATGTAAAAGATATTATGAGAATACGAGTTTGCTTGCTGCTGATCTTACTGGCTTCGGCCTGCGGATATGAGTTTGATCCGAATGATTTTGCCATAGAAGTGGTGTCCTATGTTCCGGGGACGGGAATTCCAACAGATAATTTTACGGGCCAGCCCTTTACTAATCCTCAGGCCGCTCTGGGCAGGCCAACGGTCGATACTGCAGGAGATGGTTTGGCGGCACCCGCCGGACAAACGGTTCCGGTGGTTCCGGTGTATCCTCCCTGGCGTGTTTCCGAGGTGGTCTCCATTGGTTTTCGAGGCCATCTAGTTCTGAAATTCGGTCATCCGGTTTCTGATGATGTGAACAATCCCTATGGGAAAGATCTGATTGTGTTTGGTAATTCACTTCAACAGATCAATGGCACAGATTATTGGCTGACCGGAGATCCTGCGCAGATCACTACTATGAACAAAGGATGCACCCGGGAACCAGCCGTCATCAGCGTCAGCCAGGATGGCCAGTACTGGTTTACTTTCACGATGGATCCGGCTTTTCGGGAAAATCCGAATTTTTCTGATCCGAGCTTTCCAGGGAAATACGGATTTTTGGGCGATTTTTATGCCGATGGTTTTGCCCCGACGCTCGGGCGGGTGTATGAGCCGGACAAAATTGAGTGTGCGGATGATCCAAATTGTATGGCCTATTGGGGGGGTCCGACGGACCCGACGCTGCCGCTGGATCCGGCGGTACTGGAGACTGATCTCCGAAATGCGACGCTTGCGGAAATTGCTCTGCTGTATGGGCGTTCGGCAGGGGGGACGGCTCTTGATATATCCGGATTCAATCTGCCGGTAGATCCACAGACCGGAAGAAAATGGATTCAGTATATTCGCTTTGATAATCCGAGAGATTCCGGAGCCACACCTGAAATCGATGCAGTGGCTGATGTGGCCTGTTGCGGAGACTGGAAACGGTCCTGTATTCCGGGAAATATGAACCAGGACCAGCGGGTGGATTTGGAGGATCTGATGGAACTAAGCCGGCATTGGCTGACCGGGGTGCAGCAGAATTCAGGGACTGAATGAAGAAAAGGGCGTTTACATTACTTGAACTTCTGGCGGTACTGGCCTGTATTGCTCTGATGATAGGCATTTTACTGCCGTCTCTTCGAGAAGCCAAGGCGCAGGGACAATCGATACTGTGCCTGAGTAAACTGCGTCAGTGTTCGATTGCGGCCTCCGCCTATACGGCCTGTTCTGATGGATTTTATCCTATGAGTTATCAAACCGAGGCCTCGGCGGATCTGAGCCGTATTCAAAATCGGGCTTGGGATTATATCATCACTATGCAATGGCAGGGAGGGCAATCACGCAGATCGATTGCTCCCGGGATTCTCTGGCAAAGCGGCGATTCGATGGAGATCCAGCAGTGCCCATCTTACCGACAAGCAGGAAACGCTGACATCGAGCCGTTTACCGGATATAATTACAATACAAGCTATATTGGACATGGCAGCGCAGAAAGCATCCCGCAGCCGGCCCGGTATCATGAGGTGAAAAATCCCGCTCAGACAGCCCTTTTTGGGGATGGAGAATATGAAGGCGGCGCCAATAAATATATGCGCGCTCCCTGGGCCAACCCCGGCGATCTGAGTTTTAACGGCCGTTATGCAGGCACCCAGGGTTTTCGTCACAGAGGGCGTACCAATGTCGCTTTTTGTGACGGCCATGCGCAAGCCATGAAAGACTGTTATTTAGAGACCTATCCGGAAGATCAGAAAATGATCGCTGAAGGAACGGGCTTTCTGTCGCCTGACAATCGGCTGTATGACTTAAAATAAGGACGGAAAATGCTTTTCTTTCTGCTGTCGGTATGATAACTTCAGGGCATGTCGATCCGATCTATAGGGCAGATTCGTTCCTCCTTTATCAGGCATGCAGCCCTTGTATGGGACTGTCTTTCGTGTCTTCTTTGGCCGCCTCAATGCCGGCTTTGTCAATCCGCCATAAATGACGGCGGGACCTTTCTTTGTGCAACCTGCTGGAAGGAACTGTCCCAGTCAATCGGCGGTCATTATTGCAGTCGATGCGGCCGGTCAGTCAGTCCATATGGGCGGCTGGCGGAAGGATGCGGACATTGTTTTGAGGAAAAGGTCAATACCGACGGCATTCTGCGCGTGGGAACTTATGAATCGACTTTGCGAAACTTAATCTTGCAATTGAAGTTTCGCGAAATGACCGAATTTGAAGATCTGTTTGGTCGAATGCTTCGGGCGGTTTTTGAAACGCGCAGTTGGTCCGAGCCGGTGGATTTCCTGGTTCCTGTTCCGCTGCACTGGAGACGCCGCCTTGAAAGAGGATTTAACCAGTCCTATTTGCTGGCCAGGAGTCTGTCGCGTTTTGGTATTCCGATCAATCGGGATTTGGTACGAATTCGATATACCCGAAGGCAGTGGAATCTGACCCCTGCGCAGCGCCGGCGAAATGTCAAAGGGGCCTTTGCCGTTCGAAAAGACCATTCGTTCTCCGGAAAAACTCTTTGCCTGATTGATGACATCACTACCAGCGGGGCCACGCTGAGCGAATGTGCCCAAACTCTAAAACAAGCCGGCGCGAAAAAAGTCTATGTCGTAGTTTTGGCCGTTGCTGAGCAGATTTAGTAAATTCAAAAGTTCTTCTTTTTATACTGCACTTTCCAAAAAAAATAACAGTTAACACCGCTCTTTAAAATACAAATTTGCAAATAAAAATGGCTCATCCTT
>JAKJEN010000229.1:0-360 GCA_022705405.1 Planctomycetota bacterium
AAAAGTGCGCGTTTTTTGACAGCTGGCGATCCCCAATCACCAGGTCAGCACGGCGTTCCAGGATCGGTTTGACTAACGCAGGGATAGATTCACCAGGATATTGATGATCTCCATCAGTGTTGACGATCACATCCGCGCCAAGCGCCAAAGAGAATTCAATGCCGTCAATAAAGGATTCTGAAAGCCCGCAATTCGCCAGGTGTCTGAGCACATAATCCGCGCCATGCTTTAGCGCCACGGTAGCTGTGCCATCCGTAGAGCCATCATCCACTACGACAACTTTTATCTCGTCCACCCCCGCGATTTCACGCGGCAGCGCCCCGAGAACCTCAGGCAGAGTCTCCGCTTCGTTATAGGCGG